>NZ_JBDWPJ010000138.1:0-15537 GCF_039971195.1 Pseudophaeobacter sp. | reverse complement strand
CAGGGTCCAGAGCGCCGATTTGGCCAGGGTGTAGCTCATGAAATCAGGGGCCAGATTCTGCACCCGCTGGTCGATCATATTGACCACCAGCCCCCAGGCGCGCGGCTCACCCGCGCTATCCTGAGGCAGGGCAACATCCTGCGCGGCCATGGCCTGGGTCAGCAGAAAGGGTGCCCGCAGGTTGCTGTCAAAATGGCGGTCCCAGCTTGTGGCGGTAACGGTCTGCAACAGATCAGGTTCAAAGATCGAGGCATTGTTGACCAGACAGGTCACAGGTCCCTCCAGCCCCGCGGCAGCCCGCGGCAGTAGGGCAGCGCTGGCCTCAGATGACAACAGATCGGCCTGCAGGGTGATGGCCTGGCGGCCCAGGGCGCGGATTTCCGCAGCGACCTCTTTAGCCTCGGCTTCGGAGCGATCAAAATGCACTGCGACGTGGTAGCCTTCGGCCGCCAGTTTCAGCGCCATGGCGCGGCCCAGCCGCTTGCCTGCCCCTGTTACCAGTGCTCGCATCTCAAAAGGCCTCTCTCATAGCGCCGAAGAGGCGGCGCGCTCGCTGCGGGCCTCAGAACAGCACCATCAGATAGCCGATGTAAAGCCCCGTGAGCACAAAGCCCCAAAGCCGGGTGATGTCCTTTTTCAGGAACACAAAGGGGAAGATCAGCAAGGAGGCTGCCAACATCACCCAGAGGTCAAACTCGAGGAACTCCGGGTCGACCGAAATCGGGCCGATAAAGGTGGCGACGCCGATAATGGCCAGCAGGTTGAACATATTGGAGCCAATGACATTGCCCAGCGCCACATCCGCCTGTCGGCGCAGGGTCGCCATCACCGTGGTGGCGAGCTCCGGCAATGAAGTGCCGATGGCTACCAGTGTCAGGCCAATAACTGTCTCGGTGACATGATACATCCGGGCAATCACCGTGGCATTGTCGACCAGCAGGTCCGCTCCCAACGGCAGGCCAATCAGGCCAAGCACCAGGTAGATGCCAATGCGCCATAGCGGCATGCTGGGATCGGCCTCTTCCAGCCCGTCCAGCACTTCTTCCTCATCCGCGTCACTGCCCTCTTCGGCACAGCAGTTTTTGCGATGGGAGCGCGCGTCGCGAAAGGCATCACCGAGGAAAAAGGTCAGCGCCACCAGCAGGATCAATCCGGACCAGATGGTCAGGGTGCCGCACATGGCCAGGCCGATGAACAGCACCGTCGCCATCAACATGAACACATAGCTTTTGCGGCTGCTGCATTGGCTGGTATGCAGGGTGGCGATGATCGCCGGGATGCCCAGAACCATCAGGATATTGGCGGTGTTGGACCCAACCACATTGCCCAGGGCAATGCCATCGGCATCATGGGCAACCGCCTTGATGGCGATCAGCAGTTCCGGCGCAGAGGTGCCAAAGGCGACAATTGTCAGGCTAACGATCAGGGCTGGCACCCCGAGGCGCAGCGACAGGTTCACCGCCCCGCGCACCAGCGCATCCCCAGCCAAAAGCAGGATCACCAGACCCAAGCCACAGAGCAGCCACGGCATCATTTGCGCGGTCCTTTTAACTTACAGCCACAGGGGCTTTTGCCGATCTTGAACCGTCCGCAGGAGGGACAGCGCGCGGATTGCAGGCGTTTTTGTCCGGGAAAGGCAACCTTTCCGAACATAGCCAGCACCGCTATGACCACCAAGAATAGGGTGACTATCTTAAAAATCACTTCAGAGCCCAAAACGCGCGAACTCGGCGCGCTCCTCGATCCCCGCCAGGGTGTCCTGAGCCAATTGCATGCCAAAACGGCTGAGGAAGGGCTTTTTGATGCCATAGCGGCGCAGCTTCACCTTGTCGCCAAACCGCGCCATCAGCGCCGGTTTCAGATGGCCAATGCCATCGATCAGGCCGAGTTCAGTGGCGCGTTTGGCCAACCAAATCTCACCGGTGAACAGCTTGTGACTGCCGTCGAGCTTATCGCCGCGCCGCTCAGTCACATGGGTGATGAAATTCTCGTGAATATCCCCCAGCAGCACCTTCAGGCGAGCGACATCCTCTGGGTTTTCCGCCTGAAACGGGTCGAGCATGGATTTGCTTTCGCCTGCGGTATAGACCCGGCGTTCGACCCCGTGACGGCTGAGCAGCTCCTGGGCACCAAAGCCGGCGGAGATCACCCCGATGGAGCCAATCACCGAACTGGGATCGGCCCAGATCTCATCCGCCGAGGCGGCCAGCCAATAGCCGCCCGAGGCCGCAACATCCTCGACAAAGGCGATGACGGGGATCTCTTTTTCCTTGGCCAACCGTTGGATACGGGCGCCAATGAGGGAGCTTTGCACAGGCGAGCCACCGGGCGAATTGATCTCCAGCGCCACCGCATCCGGTTTGCCCTTGCTAAAGGCGGCCTCCAGTACAGGGGCCAGCGCCGCATCGTTCAAAGCACCTCGCCCCGCCATGCCAATGGCGCCCGACAGGCGCACAACAGAGACGAGGGGCGGTTTTTTCACAAAGGGTAAGCGCAGCATCATGGCGCCGATGTAGATGGCCGAGGGGGGTGAAACAAGGGAGGGCACGGCACAAAACCGGTTCCGGCCAAAATCCGGGGAGGCCTGTGTAAATATGCAACGCTCCCGGCTATGGCCGGGAGGTTTTGCGCGAATACCGGGCAGATCCTGAATCTTTTCTGCCGCAGCAGCGACTTCTGCGCCCCTTTAGGAGCGGATGCGCCAGCCGGTTTTGAAGATCCACCAGATCACTGCGAGGCAGAGCGCGGTAAAGGCGCCAATGGCCAACAGGCTGACCCCAACCGGCACATCAGAGGCACCAAAGAAGGACCAGCGGAAACCGGAGATCAGGTAGACCACCGGGTTGAACAGGGTGATCTTTTGCCAGATCGGCGGCAGCATCGAGATCGAATAGAAGGAACCGCCGAGGAAGACCAATGGTGTCACGATCAGCAAGGGAACCAGTTGCAATTGTTCAAAATTCTTCGCCCAGATGCCGATGATGAATCCCATCAGCGCAAAGCTGAGGCAGGTCAGCACCAGGAACAGCACCATGGCGAATGGATGCGCGATACTGATGTCCACAAACAGGGTGGAGGTGGCGAGAATGACAACGCCGATAAACAGCGCCTTGGTCGCCGCCGCGCCAACATAGCCCAGCACGATCTCGAGGAAATTCACCGGTGCCGATAAAAGCTCGTAAATTGTACCGATGAATTTGGGGAAGTAGATCCCGAAGGAAGCGTTGGAAATACTCTGGGTCATCACGCTGAGCATGATCAGCCCCGGCACGATAAAGGCGCCATAGTCGATGCCATCGACCTGATCGATGCGGCTGCCAATGGCCGCGCCAAAGACCACAAAATACAGCGAGGTCGACAGAACCGGCGACAGGAAGCTTTGGAACAGGGTGCGAAAGAACCGCGCCATTTCAAAACGGTAGATTGACCAGATAGCTGTCCAGTTCATGATTTCTCTCCTGACACGAGCCCGACAAAGATGTCTTCGAGGCTGGATTGCCGGGTGGAGACATCCGCCAGCACAAGACCGGCGGCGGCCACATCATTCAACAGGGCGGTGATGCCAGTGCGCTCGGCCTTGGTGTCATAGGTGTAGATCAGCGTATTGCCCTCCGCGTTCAGCTCCAGCTGATGCACGGCAAGGCTGGCGGGCACCTCTGTGATCGCAGCACTCAGATGGACGCAGAGCTGTTTTTGCCCCAGCTGCGCCATCAGATCACCCTTGTCCTTGACCAGCAGGATCTGCCCATCGGCAATCACCCCGACCCGGTCAGCAATGGCTTCGGCCTCTTCGATGTAATGGGTTGTCAGGATGATGGTGACGCCGTCATCCTTCAGCTCCTGCACCACGTCCCACATATCCTTGCGCAGCTCTACATCGACGCCCGCAGTGGGTTCATCCAGAAACAGCACGCGCGGCTCATGGGCCAGCGCCTTGGCGATCAGCACCCGGCGCTTCATCCCGCCTGACAGTTCCTTGATCTGATTGTTGCGCTTATCCCAAAGCGAGAGCTTTTTCAGGATCTCTTCGATCAGGGCTTCATTCTTGGGCTTGCCAAAGAGCCCGCGCGAGAACCGCACCGAGTTGATCACCTTTTCAAAGGGTTCCAGATTGATTTCCTGCGGCACCAGCCCGATCAGCGAACGCGCGGCGCGAAAATCCTCAAGGATGCAATAGCCGCCAACCTTCACCGAGCCGGAACTCGGGGTGATGATGCCACAAACGGTCGAGATCAGCGTTGTCTTGCCCGCGCCATTGGGCCCCAGCAGGGCGAGGATTTCGCCCTCATCGATATCCAGCGACACGCCTTTCAGGGCCTCAAAGCCGCCCTCGTAGGATTTGCGCAGATCGGAAATGGACAGGATCGCCGCCATGGGACCTCCCTTGATCAAAAGACTTCAATTTTTTTGTACCCTACCGGGCGCAGCGGGCCGTCACCAGTGAGAGCCCTCAAAAAGACCTGCGCAGATACATGTGCATCTGCGCAGGTAATTTTCTTGACCGGCCCCTTATTCCTACCTGCCACTAGGCGGGGCTGGTTTTGCGGGCGAAGGATCAGCTGCCAGTGATCTTTTTGAACCAGCCCTTCTTTTCGCCGCCCTCTTCTTCATCGGCCTCTGCCTCTTCGGGGGCCAGATGGGTCTGCAGATTGACAAAAAACTGGTCCGCCATCTTTTTGGCAAACCCATCAATGATCCGGCTGCCCAGCTGCGCCAGCTTGCCGCCGACCTTGGCCTCGACCTCATAGGACAACAGGGTACCGGTTTCGGAAGGGGCAAGGCTGACCACAGCGCCGCCCTTGGCAAAGCCAGCCGCGCCGCCCTTGCCCTCTCCGGTGATGGTGAGTTTTTCGTCCTCGATCAGATCCGACAGGGTTACCTGGCCTTTGAAGGTGGCTTTGACCGGGCCGACCTTTTGCGTGACCGAAGCCTCAAAGCCCTCTTCGACGCTGCCGTTCACTTCCTGGGCCCCCGGCACGCAGGCCTTCAGCACCTCTGGGTTCAACAGGGCGGCATAGACCTCGGCTGGCGGGGCGGCGATTTCTTTGCTGTCACTCATCTTCATGGCGGGTCTCCTCCGGGCGGGCCTGAAGGGGCAAGTCCGGGGCATTGCCCCTGCCCCTTCCAAGCGCATTGATCTGTTCCCCCTAGACCTAGCCGACCTGCTAGGGTTCTGCCAAGGGACAAGCCCACGGCCCGCCGCGCTTTCCCGCCAGAGCTAGTGTGGCCTCGGCGCGCCAATATGGGACACCACCCGCGCGATGCTACCCGCATCACGTAAAATCCGGTTGTGTCCCAGACCGGTAGAGACCTCCAATTCGGCGTTGGGCCAATTCTGGGCCAGCTGCTCTACCTCTTCCAACGGCACGATGCGATCCGTTACATCCTGCAAAATCAAGGTTGGCTGCGAGACCTGATCTGTCAGGTTTGCGGCCTTCAAGGTAGCAAAGGGCAAATCATACCGCGCCTCAACCCGGGCCTGCGCCGCTGCGGCCACAGATCCAGAGAAACCAAGCTGCGCCCCCAGACGCTGAATGAAGCTCTGGAGATCGGTCATCGGCGCCACAAGCGCGACTTTTTCCGCCCGCATCCCCTGTGTTAGAGCCATAACTACCGCTGCCGCCCCATTGGAATGCGCCACCACCCCGGCCAGTGGCCCCAGTTGCGCGGCGATCTGCTGTGTCACTTCCAGCATCTCTGGCAGGGAGCTGCGGCTGCCCTCGGCGGCGCCATGGGCCGGCGCGTCAAAGGCAACAACCCGGTAGCCCTGGGCCACCAGGGGCGCCGCAAAACCACCCATTTGCCCGGCCCGCCCGCCAAAGCCATGCACCAACAAAACGGTCGGCAGGGGGGCCTCATCCCGCACACCGTGGAACGGCGAACTATCGCGCCACTCATAGAGCGGCACCAGCTCACCAGTGCTGATCCGCACCGGGCGCGCTGTGGCCTGCAACAGCCAGTGTTTTTCATGACGGGGCAGTTTTTGCCGACCCGGCCGGGTAAAGAAAAAGGCAAAGAGCCGCGCCGCCAGTCTAGGTGTCAGGCGGCTCATGCCGGCTGCAATGACATTCATCCATTTTGGCGCAGACCTGCTGCGGCGGGGGCGGACAGTGGGATTGGATGTTGAAACAGTGACCATAGGACGGCCTCCTCCAAGCAAATGCCAGACCGCGTCAGCCCAGCTGGGTGTTCCATGTCGTGGAACGAGAATCGAATTGTTGGTTCTATTTTGGAACTCATTATCAGTTCCATTTGAGAACTATGTCAATCCATGTTAGGAATCAGCGCATGAAATGGCATGATCTCAACGACGACGCCTGCCCCCTGGCCCGCGCCATGGGGGTGATTGGCGACCGCTGGACGCTTCTTATTCTGCGGGAGTGTTTTCTTGGCGTGCGCCGCTTTGACGGCTTTCAAAAACGCCTTGGCGTCACCCGCCACCTGCTGGCGGAACGGCTCAAACGGCTGGAGGCCATGGAGGTGCTGGAGCGGCGCCCCTATCAGGAGCGCCCCCTGCGCCACGAATACCGGTTGACCGCTTCGGGCAAGAGCTTTGCCCCGGTGCTGCTGGCGATGCAGGACTGGGCCCAGCATAGCCTGCCAAATGCGGAACCCTCCCCCTTTGCCTTTGTCACTCGGGATGGTGGCGCGCCGGTAGACCCGGTCCTGACCGATCGCAACAGCGGCCAAGAGCTCAATCATCGCACCGTGTTGATGGTACCGTCAAAATCAGTTCCGGGGACGGCCTTTGACGCTGACCTCCAGAGACTTGAGCCAAAGTCGGCAGGGTCCTGAAAAACAAAGGCAGACAAGCGGCCAGGCGGCAAACCGCCCAGCCCCCATGGTTGCTAGCGATTGCCCTTGGGGATTTCCTGATTGGTGGTCCAGTCAAAAGTCCCCTCGTCGCGCTCTTGCACCGCCTGCTTCCAGCCCATTTCCTCGGACCGCGCCTTAAAGTTCAGACCTTCGGGCGAATGCCGGGTGATGCCGTCAAAGATCGTCGCCAAGCGCTGTGTCTGCATCAAGCCGGTCTGCTCAATGGCTTGATTGATCACCAGCTTCTGCATCGCCAGCTGGTTGATCGGCACCGTGGACATCCGCGCGGCCATGGCCTCGACCCTGTCATCCAGATCTGCCAGTGGCACCGCCTCCACGACCAGCCCCATATCCGCCGCCTCGCGGCCTGAGATTTTATCGCCAGTGAACAACATGCGTTTGGCCCGTTCGGCCCCCAGCCGGTAAACCCACATGGCGGTGGTTGGACAGCCCCAAACCCGCGTCGGCATATAGCCGATCTGCGCCTCTTCGGCCATGATGGTCATATCCGCACAAAGGGCGATATCGGATCCGCCGGCAACGGCCGCGCCATGCACCTTGCAGAGCACCGGCTTCACCGCTCGCCACAGCGACATGAAATGCTGGGTGTTTTCCCACATGAACCGATAGTCTTTGATCGGATCCCAGGGCATCTCTTGCGTCGCCGCGCCAGATCCATTGCCCTCGGCATAAAAGGTCAGATCATAGCCCGCACAAAAGGCCTCCCCAGCCCCGGCAAGCACCATGACATGCACCTCCGGGTCCGCATCGGCCTGTGCCACTGCAGCGGCCAAATCCCGTGGCAGCTGGTCATTGATTGCATTCATCACCTCCGGCCGGTTGAGCGTGATCCGCGCAATCCGACCGGTCTTTTCATAGGCTACTGTCGACATCTCTCTCTCCCTTGTCCAGGTTCAGGAGATCATGCCTTTTGCCTTGCCACCAGCCTCATCCGGCGGTGCGGCCCCGGTCCTACGTGGCGTCAGTAGGGCAGCCCGACGTAGTTTTCCGCCATCGAGGCCTGCGCCGCCTCTGAGGAGAACAGATAGTCCAGATCGGCGCATTGCAACCGCAGATCCGCTTCGCTCATCTCCGGGAAGCGGTGCAGCAGATTGGTCATCCACCAGCTGAACCGCTCTGCCTTCCAGACCCGCGCCAGGGCCTTTTCCGAATAGCTGTCCAAACCAGAGCTGTCGCCATGCAGATAATGCCCCAGAAACCCATGATAAAGATAGTAGATATCAGACGCGGCCGAGTTCAGCCCCTTGGCGCCGGTTGGCGGCACGATATGGGCCGCATCGCCGGCCAGGAACAACTGCCCGTAGCGCATTGGTTCGGCCACAAAGCTGCGCAGCGGCGCGATGGATTTCTCGATCGAAGGCCCCGTCTGCAGCCCCTCGGCCACCCCTTTGGGCAGCCGTGCCTTCAGCTCGATCCAAAAGGCCTCATCCGACCAGTCTTCGACCCGATCCGTCAGCGGCACCTGAATATAATAGCGGCTCAGCACCTGACTGCGCAGCGAACACAGGGCAAAACCCCGTTCATGGCGGGCATAGACCAGCTCAGGCGAGGCAGGTTTGGTTTCCGACAAGACACCGAGCCAGCCAAAGGGGTAGATTTTTTCATATTCGCGCAGCACATCCGCCGGAATGGATTTACGGCTGACCCCATGGAAGCCATCGGCGCCAATGATAAAGTCACAGTCAACGCGGTGCTCAGCGCCATCCTTTTTGTATGTGACAAAGGGCTTGTCCGATTTCAGATCATGCGGCTGTACATCCTCGGCAAGGTGAATGACCTGCCCGCCCATGGCGTCACGGGCTTCATAAAGGTCCCGCGTGACCTCGGTCTGACCATAAACCATCACCGTGGCCCCATCGGCTGATTTGGCCAGATCAATCCGGTCCACACGGCCCTGATGCGCCAGATAGACACCGTGATGCTCTTCGCCCTCGGCCTCCATCCGATCGGCACAGCCCGCTTCGCGCATCAGTTCGACAAAGCCACGCTCCAACACCCCGGCTCGGATGCGCCCCAGCACATAGTCCCGCGTCTGGCGTTCCAGCACCACGGTATCGATGCCCTGACGATGCAGAAGTTGCGACAACAAGAGCCCCGAAGGACCGCCGCCAATAATGGCAACCTGAGTGGTGATCTGTGACATGCTGCGCCTCCCTGATGCTACACTCCGACAGCGGGAATGCAGACTGATCTGTAGCCTTAGACCATAACATGCCGTGTAAATGGCCCTTTGCGAATGGACTGAATGCGCAACCTCTTGTACAATTCGCACATGAGCAGCCCCTCCCATATCCGCAGCTATAACCTGTTTGGCGAAACCGCAGAGCTGGCGGATGTGCTGCATGTGGAGACCATTCGTTCACGTTCAGCGCTGCATGACTGGCAGCTGAAGGCGCATCGCCACGCCCGTCTGCACCAGCTGTTGTTCCTGACCGCAGGCAGCGGCGTGGCAGAGATTGACGGGACAAGTCAGACCATCCCGGCTGACAGTTTTGTCAATATTCCGCGCGGCGTGGTGCATGGCTATGACTTTGCGCCGGATACCAGCGGCTGGGTGGTGACGCTGACCTCGGATCTGCTGGATCATTGCATCCATGCCAATGAAGGCGTGCGCGCCCCTCTGGAGTGGCCTGCGGTTTTGCCGCTTTCAGCCCAGTTGGGCGCCCTGGCGGCGCATCTGTTTGAGGAATACCACGCTCAGAGCTTTGCCCGTGCCCAGGTGTTGCGATCGCTGGCCGGAGCGCTGATTGCCCTGGCGGCGCGGGCGATTTTTGAAGCCGACAGCGCCGAGCAATCTCTGGCTGGCAACCCGCTGTTCACCCGGTTTGAGGCAATGATCGAGCGGGATTTTCGCCAGCGTCGCCCGCTGGCTGACTATGCCCGTGATCTGGCGATTTCCCCGACGCATCTGAACCGGATTGCCCATCAGTCTGCCGGGCAGGCCGCCTCGCAGCTGATCAACGAACGCATGCTGCGCGAGGCCCGTCGGATGCTGATCTATACCAATCTCACCGCGGCGCAGATCGCCTATGATCTGGGCTTTTCCGACCCGGCGCATTTCAGCCGCGTCTTTGCCAAGGGCACCGGCATGCCGCCAAAGCTGTTCCGTCAAAGGGTCGCCGAGGGGAAATAGACCGCGCTCAGGGTCACGGCTCTTAGCTCTGCGCAGGCACCATGCCCTGAAACACCAGTTGCAGATATTGCTCGGCAATGTCTTCCTGCGGCACTGGGTTTTCGACCCGGTTCCAATGCGGGATCCAATTGAGCGCGCCAAAGACCACCGCCGCCACCAGCCTTGGATCACAGGGGCGCAGGCTGCTTTCGGCAATGCCTTCACTGATCAGACTGCGCAGTTGAAAATCCACCTCGGCCTTGCTGGCCCGCAGGGCCGTGCGCCGATCCGCTGACAGGCTTTGTTCGCGCACCATGGCAATTGTGGCGCCAAAATCCGTCGAGACCCAAGCGCAATAGCCCCGGATCAATAGCGCAATCCGTTCCATCACCGGCAGGCTCTGATCTTGGCTTTGGGCCATGGTTTCGCCCAGGAATTCCAGCCCCAACAGATGACAGCCAAAGAGAATATCCTCTTTGCTGTCGACATAATAATAGATAGTGCGCTTGGTGATATTCAGCGCTGTTGCAATCTCCTCCAATGAGGTCTGCTCGTATCCCTGATCATTGAACAGCCGGGCGCCAGCCTGCAAGACTGCCCGCCGCTTGCCCTCTCGCTGGGCATCGCGACTCGCCCCCGGCGTGGTCCAGCTCTTGTTGCCCATTTTGCTGCTCTGCCCTTTGGATTTTCTGGCCCCCGAACGGCCCTGCCAGCCAGATGACGTCCGGTAATTACACTCATGAGTTACACCAATCTTGACCTCCTGCCCAGCCCTCGGCACAAAGTAACCCAGAAGTGTAATTTCACCGCAACGCAGGCGCTGCGCCCAAAACTGCATCAAGGAGAAAGCCAATGACGTCAGAGGTACTGGTTGCCGGAGTGGGCATGACCAAATTCGCCAAGCCCGGCCAGAATGCCCCCTATACGGAGATGGGTGCTGCCGCGCTCAGCGACGCGCTGGCGGATGCGGGCCTCCCCTATGACGCCGTTCAGCAGGCCTATGCCGGCTATGTCTATGGCGACAGCACCTGTGGCCAGGCGGTGCTTTATAAGGTGGGCATGACCGGCATTCCGGTGATGAATGTGAACAACAACTGCTCCACCGGATCGACCGCCCTGTTCATGGCGCGTCAGGCCGTTCAGTCCGGCGCTGTGGACGTGGCGCTGGCGATCGGATTTGAACATATGCAGCCCGGCGCGCTGACCTCGCATTGGACCGACCGGCCGAGCCCCTTTGATGCCTTTGACGCGGAAACCGATGATCTGGTGGGCCGCCCGGAAATCCCGCTGGCGCTGCGCTATTTTGGCGGGGCGGGCAAATCGCATATGGAAAAGCACGGCTCCTCGCTCACCGATCTGGCCCGTATCCGCGCCAAGGCAAGCCGCCACGCGGTGAACAACCCGCTGGCCCTGTTCCGCCAGGAGCTTTCGCCGCAGGACGTGCTGGACAGCCCGATGATCTGGGAGGGGGTCATGACCCGGCTTATGGCCTGCCCGCCCACCTGCGGTGCCGCCGCGGCGATTATCGTCAGCGAAGATTACGCCAAGAAACACGGGCTGAATCAGGCCGTGCGCATCAAAGGCCAAGCGATGACCACAGATTATGCCTCCACCTTTGACGCCCATGACATGATGCAGCTGGTTGGCTACGACATGACCGCCGCCGCCGCAAAACAGGTGCAGGAGCAGACCGGCATCGCCATCGAGGATGTCGATGTGGTCGAGCTGCACGACTGTTTTGCCCATAACGAAATGATCACCTACGAAGGTCTGGGCCTGTGCCCCGAGGGTGGTGCCAGCAAGTTCATCGCCGATGGCGACAACAGCTATGGCGGTACATATGTGACCAACCCCTCGGGCGGGCTGTTGTCCAAAGGCCATCCGCTGGGCGCCACCGGTCTGGCGCAATGCTATGAGCTGACGCGGCAATTGCGCGGCACAGCGGGCCCCACCCAGGTCGAGGGCGCGCGCACCGCGCTGCAACACAACCTTGGTCTCGGCGGTGCCTGCGTCGTTACGCTCTATCAAGCCGCCTGAGGAGGAGCTCCAGCATGATTGACAGATCCTTCATTGGCAAAAGCTTCCCGCCGCTGCATGTGGATGTAGAGGCAGGCCAGCTGCGCAATTTTGCCCGCGCCACTGGCCAGCGCGATCCTGTTTACTGGGACGAAGACGCCGCCAAGGCGGCTGGCTACCGCAGCCTGCCCGCACCGCTCACCTTCCTGTTCACCCTGGATCAGGAACGCGAAGACCGGTTCTATTTCATCAACGCCATGGGCATCGAGCTGGGCCATGTGCTGCACGGGGAGCAGGCCTTTGCCTACGGCGCCCCGATCTGCGCCGGAGACACAGTCACCCTCACCTGCACCTGCATGGACATCTATGACAAAAAGGGCGGCGCCATGGAGTTTGTCATCCTGAAAACCCAAGCCACCAATCAGCTGGGCGAAGATCTTGGCAGTATGACCGGCACCATTGTTGTGAGGGATCCAAAATGAGCACATTTGCACATGACGTGACCTATGACAGCGTTGAAATCGGCGACACATTGCCAGCGGTCAGCCAACGCCCGATCAGCCGTACCACCCTGGCGTTGTTTGCCGGGGCCTCGGGGGATCACAATCCGATCCATATCGACATCGATTTTGCCAAGGCCGCTGGAATGCCGGATGTTTTTGCCCATGGCATGCTGGGCATGGCCTACCTAGGGCATCTGCTCACCGCCTGGGTTCCGCAGCGCGCGGTGCGGGAATTCTCCACCCGTTTTGTGGCCATCACCCAGGTCCATGCGGTGGTGACCTGTACGGGGCGCGTGGTGGAGAAACGCGAGGGCAATCTGGTGGCGCTGGAGATCGAAGCAGCGGATCAGAATGGCGAGGTAAAGCTGGCAGGCAAGGCGCTGGTACAACTGCCCTAGCGCCAGCAAAGCCCGTCCGCGGGCGGAAGTGAAGCGCCCGCCCATGGGGGCGGACGGGCGCTACCCGGCCTAAAGCCGGGTGTGCCTTCAACTGAGAAAAACTGGGATGCAAACCATGACAAAACTCGCAGGCAAGACCGCCTATATCACTGGCGCCGGACGCGGCATTGGCCGCTCTATCGCCCTGAAACTAGCGAAAGATGGCGCCAATGTGGTGCTCAACGATCTGGATGTTGAACCGGCGCAAGAGGTCGTGGCCGAGATCGAAGCCATGGGCGGCAAGGCTCTGGCCATTCCCGGTTCTGTCACCGCGCCAGGCTTTGCCAATGATTTCATCCAGGCCGGTCTCGACAAATTCGGCGGTATCGACATCATCGTCAACAATGCCGGCTACACCTGGGACAGTTTCATCAGCAAGATGACCGACCAGCAGTTTGACGCCATGATCGATGTCCACCTGAAAGCGCCGTTCCAGATCCTGCGCGCTGCCGCCTCCTTCATTGCTGAGCAATCCGCAATTGAAGCCTCGGAAGGGCGCGAGGTGTTCCGCAAGGTGGTGAATATCTCGTCAATTGCAGGCACCGGCGGCAATGCCGGTCAGGCCAATTACTCCTCTGCCAAGGCGGGCATCGTCGGCATGACCAAAACCATGGCCAAGGAATGGGGCCGCTACAAGGTCAACGTCAATGCCGTGGCCTTTGGCATGATCTCCACCCGTCTCACCGAAGCCACGGATGAAAAGAAAGCCATCGAGGTCGAGGGCAATACCATTGGCATCGGCATCCCCAAGAAGGTGGTCAAAGGCTTTGAGATGATGATCCCCATTGGCCGCGCCGGCACCCCAGAAGAGGCCGCAGGCGGCGTTTATCTGTTCTGCATTCCCGAAAGCAATTATGTTTCGGGCCAGACCTTGATCGTTGGCGGTGGCTTGACCGCTTAAAGGAAAGGACCGCGTCCGACCCTGGGTGGGTGCAAAGCGCCCTCCCTTTGCCGGAGGCAAACCTCCGGTTTGACGGGGAGGGTCGGGCGCGGTCCGGCCAGTCGTCCGGACCAGACATCAATTTCCCCAAGGAGTTCGCCATGCTCAAAGGCATCCGCATAATCGAAGTAGAGGGGCTCGGCCCCGGGCCTTTTGCCGCCATGACCCTGGCCGATATGGGCGCCGATGTGATCTGCGTCCACCGCAAAGGCGGCTCTGTCACGCCGGGCATGCCGGAACACTCGGTGCTGGATCGCGGCAAGCGCTCGATCGAGCTGGATTTGAAAGATCCCGAAGACATCAAGAGTTTTCTGGCGCTGGTTGCCACAGCTGACGGGCTGATCGAAGGCTTTCGCCCCGGCGTGATGGAGCGGCTTGGTATCGGCCCCGAAGCCTGTCACGCGGTGAACCCAACGCTGGTCTTTGGCCGGATGACCGGCTGGGGGCAGGAGAGTGCCCTGTCGCAAACCGCGGGCCATGATCTGAACTACATCTCCCTCTCCGGCGCGCTGTGGTACGCGTCCAGTCCCGGTGATGCACCGCTGACCCCAGCGACGCTGGTGGGCGATATTGGCGGCGGTGCGATGTATCTGGTGGCAGGCATGCTGGCTGGGCTGCTCAAAGCCAAGACCAGCGGCACCGGCACAGTGGTGGATGCGGCGATCTATGATGGCTCGGCCCATATGATGAACCTGCTTATGAGCATCCGACAGGGTGGTGGCTTTGGCGAGACCCGCGGACAGAACCTGCTGGATGGCCCGCACTGGAGCCGCTCTTACGCCTGCGCCGATGGTGGTTACATGACGGTACAATGCCTGGAGCCCAAGTTCTACGCGCAGTTCCTGGCGCTGATGGAGCTGGATCAGGATGCGGACTTCAAAGCCCAGTTCGACACCCGTAAATGGCCCGCCCTGACCGATCGGCTGGCGGGGATCTTTGCCAGTAAACCCCGCGATCACTGGGCGGCGCTGTTTGACGGCACCGATGCCTGCGCCGCGCCGGTGCTGAGTCCAGACGAGGCCCTGACCCACCCGATGAATACCCGTGGCACCTGGGTGGAACATGACGGCGTGCTGCAGGCCGCCCCTGCGCCGCGCTTTGATCAGATCTCTGCCTGGTCTCCCTCTGCCAGCCCGGAACGCGGGCAGCACAGCGCTGAAATTCTGGCCGAGCTTGGCCGCAACAAGGAATAATCCCCATGCCCCCCCATATCTCTCCCTGGATGGATGACGAGTTGACCATGCTGCAGGACTCCCTGCGTGACTTCTATGCCAAGGAAATGGTGCCCCATGAGGCCCGCTGGCAGGAACAGGGCCATATCGACCGGGATTTCTGGAACAAGGCTGGGGAGTTTGGCATTCTCTGTGCTTCGGTTCCGGAGGAATACGGCGGCATGGGCGGGGATTTCCGCCACGAGGCGGTGATTGCCACCGAACAATATCGCGCTGCCGGCTTTTCCGGTTTTGGCAATTCCGTGCATAGCCAGATCTGTGCCGGCTATATCCTCGACTACGGCACCGAAGCGCAGAAAAAGCGCTGGCTGCCCAAGATGGCCAGCGGTGAAATGGTCTGCGCCATCGCCATGACCGAACCGGGCACCGGATCGGATCTGCAAAATATCAAGACCACGGCCAAGCTGGAAGGCAATGAATATGTTCTAACGGGCTCCAAGACCTTTATCACCAATGGCCA
>NZ_JBDWPJ010000137.1:0-17463 GCF_039971195.1 Pseudophaeobacter sp. | reverse complement strand
GCCACCAGCTATGGTGCCGCCGCCACCCTGCTCACAGGGTTTCTGGTATTGCTCGGCACTGCCGCCGCCGGTGAACCGGCGCGCCGCTACGAGGCCGCCTTGCTCAAGACCCTGGGCGCTTCGCGTCGTAAGATCTTGCTGAGCTTTGCCCTGCGCTCGATCATTCTGGGTGCAGGAGCCGGGATTGTGGCGCTGTCGGCCGGGATCGCCGGGGCCTGGGCAGTAAACCTCTATGTGTTTGAAACCGCCTATGTGGTGATCTGGCCCAATGCGCTGGCGGTGATTTCAGGCGGGGTGCTGACTACATTGCTGGCAGGGTTGATCTTTGCCTGGCGCCCCCTGGCCGCCCGCCCTGCCCGAATCCTGCGCGCCCGCGAGTAGCTGGGCAAGACAGACAGATTGTAAAACAGAAAACCCCCGGACCACTGCGATCCGGGGGTTTTCTATTCCGAAACAAGACTGCTGCGGGTTTCAGCCCGCCGCTGCTTTGGCCGTTGCCCCGGCGCCACAGGCCACGGGTTGCAAAATGCGCATCAGGTCATGGTTGTCACAGACCAAGGCCTCAAGCGTGATGTCATCCAGCGAGGCGTAAAAGGCCTGCGCTGCATCCGCGAGCGCCACTTTCAAACGACAAGCACTGGCCAGCGGACAGGTGTTGTCCGCATCGGCAAAGCATTCTACCATCGGCAGCGCGCCTTCCACATCGCGAAACACATCCCCAATCTGGATTTCAGCAGGCTGACGTCCCAGGGCCATGCCACCATTGCGACCCCGTTGGGTGTGCAGATAGCCCAATTGGCTCAGCTGGTTGATCACCTGGGCCAGGTGGTTCTCAGAGATATTGCAGCACTCGGCAATTTCCGATTTGGTGACCAGACGGTCGGCGTTGGCGGCACAGTACATCAACAGACGGACTGCGATATTGGTCCTTTTGGTAATGCGCATGATCTGGCCTCCGGCTAAGTTTAAGCTCAGGCCTTATTGCACAGCCAATCAAAAAGCGGTTTGACATACATCAATTGGCCTGGCCGCAAAAAACGGAACCCTGATCAAAATGATGTCTCCTCCTTACTTCTTTGGCTATGGTAGCCTGGTGAACACCGCCACCCATGAATACCTTGATCCGCAGCCCGCAAGGCTCAGCGGCTGGCAACGCAGCTGGTGCCACACCTCCCTGCGCGATGTGGCCTTTCTGACCGTGGTTCCGGCACCAAAGGTTGAGATCGACGGGCTGATCGCCGCTGTTCCAGATGCCGATTGGGAGGCGCTGGACGCCCGCGAGTTCGCCTATGATCGCCTCTCCGCCGATCACCAAATCAGCCATGCACTGGCCAATGAGCCGGAAATCTCGCTCTATGCAGTGCCGCAGGCGCAACAGGATCAGGGCAGCCAGCACCATCCGATTTTGCTGAGCTACCTTGATGTGGTGGTGCAGGGACATCTGCAGATTTTTGGCGAAAGCGGCGTTCGCGATTTCTTTGCCACAACCAAGAGCTGGGAGGCCCCCATCCTCAACGACCGCGCGGCCCCACGCTACCCGCGCCATCAGCAGCTCAGCAGTGCAGAGACCCAAATGGTCGATGAGTTTCTGGCCGATCTCAACGCCCAGATCATTTGTTGATTGTCAGCGCAACATCCGCGCCACCGCCCGCGCCGGGCCTGCCCGGCGCCCGGCCCAACTGTGTCGTCCCATTCTGTGAATGGGGCTGAGCAGGCGGGAGCCCCCCCTTTGCCATGTCACAGGCTCACAAAAAAGGGCAGCCCGCCTTCGGACTGCCCCATTTGTTTTAGTGCTTTGGTGCTTTACTAGCCGCGGGCCTGCACGACCGACATCAGCGACAGCAGCACACTCATATCCGGTCCGCGCTCGCGACCAGTAACGGCCTTGCGCAGCGGCATGAACAACCCTTTGCCCTTGCGCCCTGTGGCTTCCTTCACGGCGGTGGTCCAGCTCTTCCAGCTTTCCGCATCATAGGGACCTTTGGGCAGCAGCGTCATCGCCTCAGCAATAAACGCGGCATCCTCATCCGCAATCAGCGGCGCGGCACCGTTCTGGCACAGGTCCCACCAACCGCCGAGGTCCTTCAGCGTGGTGATGTTCTCCTTGGCCATCTCCCAAAAGGCGTCTTGCTTCTCCGCCGGCACGCCCAGGGCCTCCACATGCGGCTTCACCTCTTCGAGTGACAGCGACTGCAGGTAGCGCGCTGTCAGCGGATAGAGATCCTCGACGTCAAACTTGGTTGGCGCTGCACCAAAGCGATTGATGTCAAAGCCCTCGACCAGCTCAGACATCTCCTGGCGCACTTCAACCGGATCCGAAGAGCCCAGCCGCGCCATCAGGCTCAGCAGCGCCATTGGCTGCACACCGGCCTCACGCAGATCGCGCAGCGCCAGGGTGCCAAGACGTTTGGACAGGGCTTCCCCCTGCGGGCCAGTCAGCAGGGAGTGATGGGCAAATTCCGGCACCGTGCCGCCCAGCGCCTTGATGATCTGGATCTGGGTTGCGGTATTGGTCACATGGTCCGAACCGCGCACCACATGGGTGACGCCCATCTCGGTATCATCCACCACCGAGGCCAGCGTATACAAGAACTGACCATCGCCACGGATCAGCACCGGATCCGACACAGAAGCGGCATCAATCGAGATATCGCCCAGCACGCCATCTGTCCATTCAATGCGCTCGTGATCCAGCTTGAACCGCCAAACCCCATCGCCGCGCTCACCCCGCAGGGCGGCTTTTTCCTCATCCGACAGCGCCAGCGCCGCCCGGTCGTAGACCGGAGGCTTGCCCATATTGAGCTGCTTCTTGCGCTTCAGATCCAGCTCAGTCGGGGTCTCAAAGGCCTCGTAGAACCGGCCAATGCTGCGCAGCTCATCAGCGGCGGCGATATAACGCTCTAGCCGGTCCGACTGACGCTCAACCCGGTCCCAGGTCAGGCCAAGCCATTCCAGATCCTGTTTGATGGCATCGACATATTCTTCTTTGGAGCGTTCCGGATCGGTGTCATCAATCCGCAGAATGAACTCACCGCCTGCCTTGCGGGCGATCAGATAATTCATCAGCGCGGTACGCAGATTGCCGACATGGATGAATCCAGTGGGCGAGGGGGCAAAACGAGTGGTGGTCATCAGATATCTCCTGTTGTCTTGCCCATCTCACATGGGGCTTGCTTTGTCCAGTTTTTGACAGCCCCTGCTTTCGCAGCCCCGGCCTGCAATTTGGTTAATCCCTGACAGCTGCCTTCTTTGGTAGCAAGTTGCCTGCAGGGATATCCTCCAGGCACACAGTTGCGTGATTCCCCCCCCAAAACCCCTTTGTCTGTGGGTCTATTGCGCTAACCTCAAAGGCGTTTCGGATCGCCAGAACACCCCAGCCACTCCGATGTTTCCACCAGAGAGGACCACCCATGACCGTAAAATTCACCCGCCGCACAGCCCTTGCCGGTGCTGCTGCCCTGCCCCTCGCCGCGACGGCCCGCAGCGCCAGCGCCGAGGCCAAGCCAGCCCCCGCCGCCAAGACCCGCAGCTTCAAGCTTGGCAGTTTCTCCGTGACCACGCTGCTGGATGGCAGCCGACCTGTTGGCGATGCCAAGGCCATTTTTGGCGGCGGTGCCTCTGATGCGGAGTTTGCCGAGACCTCTGCCCAGAACTTCATTCCCGCCGATATGGCGCAGTTTTTCTTCACCCCCACCCTGGTTGACACCGGCAAAGAAAAAATCCTGTTCGATACCGGCCTTGGACAGGGCGGCATTCAGATGGCCTTGACCGAGGTTGGCCTGACACCGCAGGATATCGATGTTGTGGTGCTCACCCATATGCATCCCGACCATATCGGCGGGCTGACCACAGAGGGGGCCGAGACCTTTGCTGGCGCCCGCTACATCACTGGACGGCAGGAGTTTGATTTCTGGGGCGCGCAGGAGGCCGGTCATCGCATCGGCGATCTCATGGCCCAAAAACTGACGCCTTTTGCAGAGAAACTCACCTTTCTCGAGGACGGCGGCGCGGTCGCCTCGGGTATCAGTGCCGTGGGTAGCTTCGGTCATACCCCCGGCCATATGGGCTATATGCTGGAAAGCGAAGGCCAGCAGCTGATGCTGACGGCGGATCTGGCCAATCACTATGTCTGGTCCTTTGCCCATCCCGAATGGGAGGTCAAATTCGACATGGATAAAGAGGCCGCTACCGCCTCCCGCCGTAAGGTCCTGGATATGCTGGCCAGCACCCGTACGCCAATGATTGGCTATCACATGCCCTTCCCGGCTGCCGGGTTTGTCGAAACCCGTGACTCCGGTTATCGCTTTGTCCCGGTGAGCTATCAGATGATGGGGTGAGTGCGCCAAAGGCAGGCGTTGTCCGCGACGACCTCGGGCAACGCATCACGCACCGTGTTTTCTAATCACCAGAGTGTCGACATGTTCGGGCGGTTTGAGACTGCGCCTTCAGAGCGATAACCTTAGAACCGCGACAGGCGGAAGGCCTGTGGATCAACCACAGGCGAATCGCCGGTCACCAGATCTGCCGTCAACCGACCAGCGCCCGGCCCGATACCAAACCCATGGCCACTAAAGCCAGTTGAGACAAACAGCCCCGGCAGATCATCCACCTGCGAGATCACCGGAATGCCGTCCGGTGTCACATCAATCAAGCCCCCCCAGCTCTGCACCACATCGGCGCCCTGCAGCACCGGAAATGCCTTTTGCGCCGCTTCCCAGCCCTGTTTGATCGCCTTTTGCGACGGGGCCGGATCCAGCATCCGGTGTTTCTCAAAGGGTGTTGGATATTGCTCCAACCAAGTGCGGTCCTGAGCCGCCTCTTCGCGCCAGCGCCCAGAGCCGGTAAAGCGGAACTGCAGTGACCGCCACTCCTGCAAGTAGCTCGGCAGGAATTTCAGGCCCAAGCGCAGCGTATCCGGCACGATATCAACAATATTCTCGGTGCCATTGGCGATGGTATAGCCGCCGTCCAGCCGCTTGCGCAGGGAAAATCCATTGCTCCAGATCGCATTTTCAGGGCCGCCCTGCACTGCGGATGTGCGCAACACCGAGTTCAAAACCTTGAGCTGTGGCAAGGCGATACCTGCATTGCCAAGGAAAAGCCGCGACCAGGCACCGCCTGCGACAACAACCGCGGAACAGGCCACGCGCCCCCGTTCGGTCATCACGCCACTGATGCGGCCCGCTTCGGTCTCCACCGCGCGCACCGCGCATTCCGTCATCACCTTTGCCCCGGCGGCCTGCGCGGCCAAGGCAATGGCATGGGTTGCCAATTGCGGCTCAGCCCGACCATCCTGGGGCGTGTAAAACCCCGAAATCACCTTGCCTTGGAATCCCGACATCAGATGCGCAAGCAATTCCCCGCGCAGCATCTGCCCCGGCTGATCCACTGTCTCCAGATTGGCGGCCCAGGTCTCGAGCTTGGCCTCTTCGCGGCCACGTTCAGCGGTATAAAGGATACCGGAGCGTCGATAGCCGGTGGCATGTCCGGTGCGGGCATCCAGCCCCTCCCAGATCCGCATCGCCTCGGCCATCAAAGGCAGCTCACGCGGGTCGCGCTGCGACATCCGCACCCAGCCCCAATTGCGCGAGCTTTGCTCCCCAGCGATCTGGCCTTTTTCACAAAGCAAAACGGAATAGCCACGCTCCACCAGCTCCAGCGCGGTGGAGGCACCGATGATGCCACCGCCAATGACAACCGCGTCAACGCGTTTGGGCAGGGCAAGGTCGGCTTGGAAATGAGGCAGCTTAGGTCCAGGCATGGAATGGTCTATGCCGCGCCAAATGTTTTGGGTCTAGGGGACAAAACACTGCGCTGACTGCGCAGGAACAAAATGTGATCTTTGGGACGCATCATTGGATCTCCGGCCAAAAGGAATTTCTGGAAAAACACATAAAATCAGGCAAGTGACGCAAGGGCAGTCTGAAAGTTCCCCATGCTGTCTTTGCTATAATAGTTAACGACCGTCCCGAAAACGATTGACAATAGGATAGCGGCGATCAAGCCAGAAGGCCCGCGGCGACAGGCGCGCGCCCGGTGCCGACTGGTAGCGCTTGTATTCGCTGATATAGATCAGGTTCTCCACCCGTTGAACTGTTTCGCGCGCGAAACCTTTGGCCACACAATCGGCAACCGACCCATCCTGATCGACCAAAATTTCCAAAATGGCATCCAGCTCCGGATAGTCCGGCAGGCTGTCGCTGTCTTTTTGGTCATCGCGCAGTTCAGCTGAGGGCGGTTTGTCGATCACATTAGGGCGAATAACCTCGCTCGCAGGCCCCATCATCCAGGGGCGGTGATTGGCATTGCGCCAGCGGCAGGTCTCAAACACGCGGGTTTTGTAGAGATCCTTGATCGGATTGTAGCCGCCGTTCATATCGCCATAGATCGTAGCATAGCCCACCGCGACCTCGGATTTGTTGCCGGTGGTCAGCAGCATCTCGCCAAACTTGTTCGACATCGCCATCAGCAGCAGACCACGCAGGCGTGACTGGATGTTTTCCTCGGTGAGGTCCTCGTCTCGCCCGGCAAACAACGGCGCCAGAGTATTGGTGATGGCACTGCGACCTTCAGCGATTGGCACATAGTCGTAATGCACGCCCAGGGCCTCGGCCACGGCCTCGGCATCCTCCAGTGATTCCCGGCTGGTGTATTCCGAGGGCAGCATGACGCAGCGCACGTTTTCAGCCCCGATGGCATCCACGGCGATCGCGGCCACAATGGCAGAATCCACCCCGCCCGAAAGCCCCAGCAGCGCCTTCTTGAAGCCGGTCTTGCCCATGTAGTCACGCAGGGATTCCACCATCACCCGGTAGTCCTGCTCCCATTCGTCCGGCAGATGCGCCTTATCGCCCTCCACTGCGCGCCAGCCTTCAGGACCGCGCTCAAGATCAAGCTGCGTAATCGCCTCATCAAAGACCGGCATCTGCAGCGCCAACGCCCCATTGGGGTTCAGCACAAAGGTGCCACCATCAAAGACCTGATCGTCCTGACCGCCAACCATATTGAGGTAGATCACCGGCAGGCCGGTCTCAACAGCGCGGGCCACCATGTGATTCTGCCGCACTTCCATCTTGTTGCGATAATATGGCGAACCATTGGGGATCAGCAGGAATTCGGCGCCGGTTTCTTCCAGCGTTTCCGCCACATCCTCGTGCCAGCCATCTTCGCAGATCGGAGAGCCGATGCGCGTGTCGCCAACCGCATAGGGACCACCCAGCGGCCCGACATCAAAAATCCGCACCTCGTCAAAAACGGTCTCATTGGGCAAATGGTGTTTCAAACAGCGAGAGGCGATCTTGCCTCCCTTGAGCACCAGATAGGCATTATAGAGCTTGCCCTCTTCGGCCCAGGGGCAGCCAATGGCCAGGGCGGGCCCATCGGCGCAGTCAATGGCCAGCTGTTCGGCGGCCTCCATGGCAGCCTGGTGAAACACCTGCTTCATCACCAGATCCTGGGTGTTGTATCCGGTCAGGAACATCTCAGGCAGTGCCACCAGATCCGCCTTGGCCGCACGCCCGGCCTGCCAGGCCTCGCGCGCCTTTGCTGCATTGCCCGCAAGATCCCCAACGGTGGGGTTCATCTGCGCCAGTGTCACCCGGAAACGATCTGCCATCCTGCACAAGCCCTTTGCAAAACATCTTCCAAGTCGTTTATCAGATCAGCAGCCAAGGAAAAGACCCGAGCGCAAAAGACATTGCGACAAACGTGAGGCTCGCTTAGTTTCCCAGCAAGTAACCCATTGGCAGACGCAATTCCCCGAGCTGGCCCAGACCAGTGCACGGCAGACAGAGGTTTTTATGACCGGTTTCAGCAGAACGCTTGCGACACTCTCCCTTTTGACCCTGGCCTCCCCCTTTGGCAGCACCGCCTGGGCCCAGGACGGCACCATCATCACCAATGAGGACGAAATCGGAGGTATATACGAGGGCACCTTTCGCGGTGGCCTGCAGCATGGCACCGGCACTTACCGTCTGCCCAATGGTTATGAATACTCTGGCGACTGGGTCGACGGAGAAATCCTCGGCCAGGGTGTCGCACGCTTTCCCAATGGCTCGGTCTATGAGGGGGAGTTTGCCAAAGGCAAGCCCGAAGGACTGGGCAAGATCACCTTTGCCGATGGCGGCACCTATGAGGGCGAATGGCTGGCTGGGGAGATCAATGGCCAGGGCGTTGTGGTCTATGCCAATGGGGTGCGCTTTGAGGGCAGTTTTGTGCAGGGCCAGCACCAGGGCAAGGGCGTGTTGCAGATCCCGGGTGGCTATTCATACAGCGGCGACTGGGTCGAAGGCCGCAAGGAAGGCAGCGCCCTGATCACCTATCCTGACGGCACCACCTACAAGGGGGAGGTCCGCAATGGCGAACTGCACGGGGTTGGAACTCTGACTATGCCGGATGGGTTGGTCTATGAAGGCGACTGGGCCGACAGCCAGATGCAGGGCGAGGGCACGTTGACCCAGCCAAATGGCGATGTCTATTCCGGCCCGCTGGAACAGGGGCGACGTCAAGGCATCGGCACCCAGACCCATGCCAACGGCGATGTTTTTGAGGGCATGTTCCAGGACGATCTGCGTCATGGCACCGGCACCTTCACCAAAACAGACGGCTATACCTATACCGGCGACTGGCTGGCCGGTCAGATCGAAGGCCAGGGTCGCGTCACCTACCCTGATGGATCAATCTACGAAGGACAGTTCCAGGACGACCTGTCCCATGGCACCGGCAAGATCACCTATCCCGATGGCTCCACCTATGAAGGCGACTGGATCGCCGGGGTGATCGAAGGCAGCGGCATTGCCACCTACCCCAATGGGGTCACCTATACCGGTGCCTTTCAGAACGCCCGCAACCATGGCCAGGGGGTGATGACCGATGCCAGCGGCTACCGCTACGACGGGGGCTGGCAGGATGGCCAACGCCATGGCAAAGCCCGCGTGACCTATGCAGATGGCTCGATCTACACGGGTGATTTTGTCAACAGTCAGCGCCACGGCAAGGGCAAGATCGAAATGCCCAGCGGCTTCACCTACGAAGGCGATTGGACCGAGGGCAAGATCACCGGCGCAGGCACTGCCACCTATACCAATGGCGACATCTATGTCGGTGCCTTTGTCAACGGCAAGCGTCAGGGCCCGGGCACCATGACCTATACGGGCGGACAAACCGTCAGCGGCGAATGGACCAATGGTGCTCCGCCCACCGCAGGAACGTCAGAGGCCACACCCGAAGCAGACACCGCACCTGAAGGGGAAACCGAGACAGGGGATGGCAACTAAACGGTTGCCATCATGAATTGACGCCCCACGTCGCATTTCTCACTTTTCATTCACCTTCACCTCTGTATAAATCACCTCATGACAGTTTGCGCAGATATCCCTATGACCGACACCGCCCCGCGCGGTGCGTCGCTGCGTGCCCTACTGCTCCTAGTCCGCCTCTGAGCGTGCCATTCGGCGCGTCCGCTCAGAGGAGATCGGTAGTCGCGCCACAAATGGACCTAGGACAGAATTCAGAAAGCTACAGACATGACCAACTCGATTGACAAAGATCGCGTATTGATCTTCGACACCACCCTGCGCGATGGCGAGCAAAGCCCCGGCGCCACCATGACCCATGACGAAAAGCTCGAGATTGCCGAGCTGTTGGATGACATGGGTGTCGACATCATCGAAGCCGGTTTCCCCATCGCCTCTGAGGGGGATTTCAAAGCGGTCAGCGAAATTGCTGAACGATCAAAGAACTCGGTGATCTGCGGGCTGGCGCGCGCCAATTTCAAAGACATCGACCGCTGCGCCGAGGCCGTGCGCAACTCGGCGCGCCCCCGCATCCACACCTTTATCGGCACCTCGCCGCTGCACCGCGCCATTCCCAATCTCACCATGGATGAGATGGCCGACAAGATCCACGAGACCGTGACCCATGCCCGCAATCTGGTGGACAATGTGCAATGGTCGCCGATGGATGCCACCCGCACCGAATGGGACTACCTCTGCCGGGTGATCGAGATCGCCATCAAGGCCGGCGCCAGCACCATCAATATCCCCGACACCGTCGGCTACACCGCCCCGGCCGAAAGCGCCCATCTGATCAAACGTCTGATCGAGACCGTGCCCGGTGCAGACGAGGTGATCTTTGCCACCCATTGTCACAACGACCTTGGCATGGCGACGGCGAACTCGCTGGCCGCCGTTGCAGGCGGCGCCCGTCAGATTGAGTGTACCATCAATGGTCTCGGCGAACGGGCAGGCAATACCGCACTGGAAGAAGTTGTGATGGCGCTGAAGGTCCGCAACGATCTGATGCCCTGGAAAACCGGCATCGACACCAAAAAGATCATGCATATCTCGCGGCGCGTCGCCACGGTTTCCGGCTTTGCGGTGCAGTTCAACAAGGCCATCGTTGGCAAAAACGCCTTTGCTCATGAAAGCGGCATCCATCAGGATGGCATGCTGAAGAACAAAGAAACCTTTGAGATCATGCGCCCAGAGGACGTCGGCCTTTCCGGCACCTCCCTGCCGCTTGGCAAGCACTCTGGCCGGGCGGCGCTGCGCGACAAGCTGAACAATCTGGGCTTTGAGGTGGGTGACAACCAGCTCAAAGATCTCTTTGTGCGCTTCAAGGAACTGGCCGACCGCAAGAAAGAAGTCTTTGACGACGATATCGTCGCACTGATGCGCTCCGGCGAAGACGCCGAAAACGACCATCTGCAGCTGGTCTCGATGAAGGTTGTCTGCGGCACCGGCGGTCCGGCAGAGTCCACTGTTGAGATGGAAGTCGATGGCGAGGACGTCACCCAAACCGCCGAGGGCGATGGTCCTGTCGATGCCACCTTCAAGGCGATCCGCAAGATCTATCCCAATACCGCCCGCCTGCAACTCTATCAGGTGAACGCCGTGACCGAGGGCACTGATGCCCAGGCCACCGTCTCTGTGCGACTGGAAGAGGACGGGCTGATCGCCACCGGCGAAAGCGCCAATACCGATACGGTTGTGGCCTCGGCCAAGGCCTATATCAACGCGCTGAACCGGGTCATCGTACGACGCGGCAAAGTCGGCGAAGGTGCCGATACCCGCGAGATTTCCTACAAAGACGTCACCTGAGACCAGGCTCACATGCTACCGCGCGCCGCACCTTCTGTGGCGCGCGGTGTTCCAGTTGCGCGGATGCGCCTCCAACCTGAGCCGAGGTCTCAGCTCAGGTTGCCAAACAACCTGTCAAGCCTTGCACACTCTTCCTCTGTGCCAAAGGGCGCGTTGACCAGGAACATCCCCGATCCAATCATCCGATGGCCTTCCCGCGCTGGAGGAAACCGCACTTCGTGGCGCAGGGCACCCGGCAGGCCCTGGTTTTCCAGCGCCCGCAGCATCGGGACATGAGCGCCATCCTTCAGGAGGGGATACCACAGGGCGATCACCCCGACGTTCCATTTGCGATGCAGATGGGCGATGATGCCGGGGATGCGGCCGTAGTCACTTTTGATTTCATAGCTTGGATCAATCAGCAGGATACCGCGCCGCGGGGTTGGCGGTGCCAGGGACTGCGCCAGTTCAAACCCATCCTGCAGATGCAGCTTGGCGCGGTGGCGTGGCAGGGCCTGACGCAGGGCCTCATGTTCACCGGGATGCAGCTCGGCAAAATGCAGACTGTCCTGCGGCCTCAACAGAGTGGATGCAATCAAAGGTGAGCCGGGATAGGCCGTTGCCCCATGGCTCTCCTGACAGCTGGCCAAGGCCTGGCGCAGCGGATGGTCAGCAGGCAGCAGGCCATCACCCACAACGCGATCAATCCCGGCAGCAGCCTCGCCGGTTTTCACCGCTTCAGGTGCATCTAAATGGTAGAGCCCGCGCCCGGCATGGGTCTCGATATAGCTGATCGGCTTGTCCTTACGGGTCATGTAGGACAGGATCACCGCCAAAAGCGCGTGTTTTTGCACATCCGCCAGATTACCAGCGTGATAGATATGTTGGTATGAAAGCATGGCACCGGCTTTAGCGCGAATTTGCGCCACACGAAACCCTAAGAAACTGCTGCTGTCCTTCCCTCGTTGGCCCTTTGCAACCCCAAAAGGCAGGAGAGCCGCAAAGCCCCATTGCGGCGCAGGTACAGGCCTGATGCCCAGAATATTGTCTCAGCCGGCGAAAAGGCGCTAGTTGACCCTAAAACGCCCTTTCGCGGCGGCGCTGCGCTGGTATAAGACCTTGATCTGCGACCCTTGCGGAGTCGCTCTCAGCTGCAGTTCAATAGGATCACTTTTTATATGGCGCTTTTCGGAAATCTTGGCGGGTTGTTCACCACGGACATGGCCATCGACCTCGGTACCGCAAACACGCTGGTCTACGTCAAAGGCCGCGGCGTGATCCTGTCGGAACCCTCTGTGGTGGCCTATCACATCAAGGATGGTGTAAAAAAAGTGCTGGCCGTGGGTGAGGATGCCAAGCTGATGTTGGGGCGGACCCCCGGCAGCATTCAGGCGATCCGTCCCATGCGTGAAGGGGTGATTGCTGATTTTGACACCGCCGAGGAAATGATCAAACATTTCATTCGCAAGGTCCACAAACGCTCGCCCTTCTCCCGCAAACCAAAGATCATCGTCTGTGTGCCCCATGGTGCGACCCCGGTTGAGAAGCGGGCCATTCGAACCTCTGTGATTTCTGCTGGGGCCGGCCGCGCCGGGTTGATCGCAGAGCCCATCGCTGCCGCCATTGGTGCAGGCATGCCGATCACCGACCCTACCGGCAACATGGTTGTTGATATCGGCGGTGGTACAACTGAGGTTGCGGTTCTGTCGCTGGGCGACATCGTCTACGCCCGCTCGGTGCGTGTTGGTGGTGACCGCATGGACGAGGCGATCATTTCATATCTGCGGCGCCAGCAGAACCTGCTGATCGGGGAAGCAACCGCCGAGCGGATCAAGACCTCTATTGGCACCGCCCGCATGCCCGATGATGGCCGCGGCCAGTCGATGCAGATCCGCGGTCGCGACCTGCTGAACGGCGTGCCAAAGGAAATCGAAATCTCTCAGGCCCAGGTGGCCGAGGCTCTGGCCGAACCGGTGCAGCAGATCTGCGAAGCAGTGATGACGGCGTTGGAAACCACGCCGCCGGATCTAGCGGCTGACATTGTCGATCGGGGTGTTATGCTCACCGGTGGCGGTGCCCTGCTCGGCGATCTGGATCTGGCCCTGCGCGAACAAACCGGCCTGGCCGTTTCAATCGCCGATGAATGCCTGAACTGTGTGGCCCTTGGCACCGGTAAGGCGTTGGAATTCGAAAAGCAGCTGCGCCACGCCATCGACTACGACAGCTGATCCCCCGCCAAGCCCCGCTCTGAACCAGGGCGTGGCCTGACAGGCGCCAGAAAGGAGCCCCTTGGCCAAAGACCGCTCCCAGCGCGAAGACTACACAACCCCGCTGCGCCGCCTGCTGGTTGCAGTGTTGTGTCTGTGCCTGGTGGCCCTGTTTCTGGTCTGGCGCATCGACAGCCCGCGGGTCGAACGCTTTCGAGCGCAGCTGATTGATGCGGTGGTGCCAAATATGGACTGGGCCATGGTGCCGGTTACCGGCACTGTTAATCTGTTTCGCGATTTCCAAAGCTATCAACGGCTGGCGGATCAGAACCGCGAATTGCGGTCGGAGCTGCGTCAGATGCGCGCCTGGAAAGAGGCCGCCTTGCAGTTGGAACAAGAAAACGCCCGCCTGCTGGATCTCAACAATGTGCGCCTCGACCCCAAGCTCACTTTTATCACCGGTGTGGTCATGGCCGATAGCGGCTCACCGTTTCGCCAGTCGGTGATTTTGAACGTCGGTGCCCGCGATGGCATTCAGGACGGCTGGGCTACCATGGATGGCATTGGCCTGGTGGGGCGGATTTCCGGCACTGGAAGCAATACCGCACGGGTGGTCCTGCTCACCGATGCGGCCAGCGCAGTCCCCGTTACCATTCAACCCTCTGGGCAGACCGCCCTGGCCACTGGCGACAACAGCGCCGCCCCCTTGCTGACCTTTCTGGAGAACGCAGATCTCGTTCGACCCGGCGACCGGGTTGTCACCTCGGGTGATGGCGATGTGTTTCCTGCCGGGCTGCTGGTGGGTCAGGCCACCCTGGACCGCAATGGTCGCATGCGGGTGCGTCTCTCCGCCGATTATGAGCGCCTGGAATACCTGCGGGTGCTGCGCCACCACGGCACCCAGGTCATTCGCGACCCCGGCGGCCTTGTTGTCCCCACGCCTGGCACCAATACGCCAAGATCCCGCCCCGAAAACCTGGGGGCCGAAGACATCCCGCCAGAAGCTGGCAATGGAGCTGGCAATGGCTGAGATCACCTCCACCAAGATCCTGCTCATGCGGGTCAGCTTTGCGGCCCTCGCCATTTTGGTGATCTTTTTTCATCTGCTGCCACTGGACACGCTGGCCCGCAACTGGGCCCCGCCGGACCTTTTGATGCTGCTCGCCATGGCCTGGACCCTGCGCCGTCCGGACTATGTGCCGATCTTGCTCCTGGCTGCCCTGTTGCTGATGGGTGATTTTCTGTTTCACCGTCCACCGGGACTGTTGACCCTGCTGGTGGTGCTGGGCTGCGAGCTACTGCGCACCCGCGCGCAGACTCAACACGAGACAACCTTTGTTGCCGAATGGCTTTCGGTGGCGCTGGTAATTATGGTGGTCACCATCCTGAACCGCTTTGCCCTATCGATATTTGCCATCCCGCGCGCCCCTGTAAGCCTGTCTGTCATCCAGATGTTTGCCACCATTGCCGCCTATCCGCTGGTGGTCCTGTTCAGCCAAGGCTTGCTCGGAGTGCGCAGGCTGTCAGCGGCTGAGGCTGAAGTTATGGGAGGACGTCCATGAGGCGCAGCCCAAAGGACCTGGAAGGGGCACATCGTAAACTGAGCCGACGGGCGCTGCTCCTGGGAGGCTTGCAGCTGGGTTTTGCCGGTGCTTTGGCAGCGCGGATGCGGTATTTGCAGGTGGATCAGGCCGACCAGTTCCGCCTGCTCGCCGAAGAAAACCGCATCAATATCAGGCTACTGGCCCCGGCCCGTGGTGAGATCTTTGATCGCAACGGCACGACACTGGCGCATAACTCGCCCTCTTATCGGATCATCATCGTGCCCGAAGATGCCGGCGATGTGGAAGAGGTGATTGCCAAGCTCTCGGAACTGATCCCCCTGCCGCCCGAAGATCTGGAGCGCGCCCGTACCGAGATGCGGCGCTCACCGCCCTTCCTGCCAATCACCCTTGCAGATCAGCTCAGCTGGGAGGATATCTCTAAGGTGGCGGTCAACGCCCCTGCCCTGCCCGGCATCACGCCCGAGGTGGGCCTGACCCGGATCTATCCGCAGCTCAACGATTTTTCCCATGTGGTCGGCTATGTCGGCCCGGTCTCGGACTATGACCTTGGCAAACTGGAGGCTCCCGACCCGATCCTGCGGATCCCGCGATTCCAGATCGGCAAGGTCGGCTTTGAGGCCAAGCGCGAGGACGTATTGCGCGGCACTGCCGGGGCCAAACGGGTCGAGGTCAATGCCACCGGCCGGGTGATGCGCGAGCTGGACCGCCGCGAAGGTCAGGCCGGGGCCGACATGCAGCTGACGGTGGATGCCGCACTGCAAAACTACACCCAGGCCCGGCTCGGCGCTGAGAGCGCCGCCGTGGTGGTGATGGATTGCGACACCGGTGATCTGCGGGCGATTGCCTCAGCCCCCAGTTTTGATCCCAATCTGTTTGTGCGCGGTATTTCAGTGGGCGACTACCGGCTGCTGACCGAAGACCCCTACCGTCCGCTGGCCAACAAAACCGTGCAGGGCACCTATCCGCCGGGCTCCACCTTCAAGATGGTTGTCTCTTTGGCGGCGCTCGAAGAGGGACTGGTTGGCCCCGAAGACACTGTATATTGCCCCGGCCACTTAGAAGTTTCAGGCCGCAAGTTCCACTGTTGGAAACGCGGTGGCCACGGCCATGTCGACCTCAATACCTCGCTCAAGCAATCCTGCGACGTCTACTATTACGACCTGGCGATCAAGATCGGAATCGACAAGATTTCCGCCATGGCCAACCGGCTGGGGCTGGGCCTGCGCCATGATCTACCAATGTCGGCGGTGGCCAGCGGCCTGGCGCCAAACCGGGAATGGAAATCACGGGTGAAAGGCCAGGACTGGCTGGTGGGCGATACCGTGAATGCCTCGATTGGCCAGGGCTTCATGCTGGCCTCGCCGCTGCAACTGGCGGTGATGACTGCACGTCTCGCCACCGGGCGCGATGTCAGCCCGCGTCTGATCAAATCCATCGACGGGGTCGAGCAGCCATCGGGTGCCGGCGAAAACATGGGGTTGAACGAAAACAACCTGCGCATGGTGCGGCGCGGCATGTATTCGGTCAGCAACGACCGGCGCGGCACCGGCTATCGATCACGTATCATCGCCGAGGGCATGCGCATGGGCGGCAAAAGCGGCACCAGTCAGGTGCGCAACATCACCGCCGCCGAACGCGCTGCCGGGGTCATCAGCAACAAAGACCTGCCCTGGGAGCGTCGCGACCATGCGCTCTATGTCTGTTTTGCGCCCTTTGACAAACCCAAATATGCCATCTCGGTAATTGTTGAACATGGCGGTGGTGGCTCCAAGGCAGCCGCGCCGATTGCCCGTGATGTCATGCTGCAGGCGCTATATGACGGCACCCCACCGCTAGAGGCCTACCCCAAGGGCGACCGCAGCCGTATCAAGGCGCTGCAGGAACGCCTGGAACGCGAACGTATCGAGCGCGACCAGAACCAGGGCAGTGACCGCGCATGAGCTATCTTGAGTATAACGCCAAATCGACTCCCTCGGGCCTGCGCAAGATCCTCTATCTGAACTGGCCATTGATCCTATTGCTGGCCTCGGTCGCCGGGGTTGGATTTCTGATGCTCTATTCCGTGGCAGGTGGTTCTTTTTCGCCCTGGGCCGAGCCTCAATTCAAACGCTTCCTCCTGGGCATGGGGGTGATGCTGGTGGTTGCCATGGTGCCGATCTGGTTCTGGCGCAATATCTCGGTACTGGCCTATCTAGGCTCCGTCTTGTTGCTCTTGGCAGTTGAATTCTTTGGCTCCGTGGGCATGGGGGCGCAGCGCTGGATCGATCTTGGTTTCATGCGATTGCAGCCTTCCGAGCTGATGAAGATCACCTCGGTGATGCTGCTGGCGGCCTATTACGATTGGCTGCCGCCCGAACGCAGTTCGCGTCCTATTTGGGTCATGGTTCCGGTGATCCTGATCCTGCTGCCGGTGTTTCTGGTGCTACGTCAGCCTGATCTCGGCACCTCGATCCTACTGGTGGCTGCTGGTGGCGGGGTAATGTTCCTCGCCGGAGTTCACTGGGCCTATTTTGCAGCCGTTATTGCGGCGGGTGTCGGATTGGTCACAGCGGTCTTCCAAAGCCGGGGCACCGAGTGGCAATTGCTCAAGAACTACCAATACCGCCGCATCGA
>NZ_JBDWPJ010000136.1:0-9711 GCF_039971195.1 Pseudophaeobacter sp. | reverse complement strand
GTTCCTCAATGGCACTGCCCGGCGCCGCCCAGCGGATTGACGACATCGGTGCAACTGTCTCTTTGGAGGGGGCGCAGGCGCAGATACAGATCACTGCGCGGCCCCGCGATGGTGGATCGCTGCGGGTGGCTGGCCCTGTGGCGCTGATGCCACCCTTTGACGGCGCGCTGCAGATTGGCATTCGCGATATGACCGTTACCGATCACCTGAGCTATGAAACCCTCCTGAATGGTGATCTGAGTTTTGCCGGGCAGTTGGCCAGCTCCAGTCGGCTGAGCGGTCGGATTGATGTGGGTGAAACCAATATCAACCTCAACACAGCAGGCGGAGACATCTCGGCTGCGCCCATTCCGCCAATCCGCCATATTGGTGAAACCGCAGCGGTACGCCAGACCCGCGCCCGTGCCGGATTGATTGACAGCAGTGGCGGCAGTGGCAGCAATTCCAACATCGCACTGGATGTGCTGATTGACGCGCCCAACCGGATCTATGCCCGTGGCCGTGGGTTGAACGCAGAGCTCGGCGGTCAGATCCATCTGCGGGGCAGCAGCGCGGCACTGGCACCCTCGGGGCAGATCAGCCTGGTGCGCGGCACCTTTGACATCCTCGGGCGGCGGCTGGATCTTGACGAGGGGCGCATCACCCTGCTGGGGGATCTGAAACCCTATCTGGAGTTCTCCTCTTCCGCCAGCACCTCCACCGGCACCGCCACGCTGGAAATCTCTGGCACCGTGGATGCGCCGGATATCAAGGTCACATCCGACCCGCCCCGCCCCAGCGAAGAAGCCCTGGCGCTGCTGCTCTTTGGCGATAACCTTGGCGATCTGTCGCCCCTGGCCCTGGCGCGTCTGGCCAAATCGGCACTGGAGCTCAGCGGGCGCGGATTGGGCGGTCAAAACGGCCTGCGCGACAAGACCGGAGCAGACAATGTGGAACTGGGGCTTGATAATATCGGCTCTGGCCTATTGGGGATCGGCGGCTACATCGGCGAAAACGCCTATACCGATTTCAACGTCAACACCCGGGGCGATAGCGAGCTGAGCATCAATGTCGACCTGACCGATACGGTCACCGTGACCGGCACTGTCGACAGTGAGGGCGAAAGCGGTTTTGGCCTGTTTTTCAAACGGGACTATTGACCCGCCCAAACCCCGTGAGCGGCTGCGGCATGGTTTCGACAGTTTCAACCATTTGACCGACAAGCCCTTTTCCTGAGAGCCGCAGAAGCCTAATCTGCCCGGCAAAGCCGCCATCTGGACTGAGTTTCATGACTGATCACCCCTCGCAGCCCAGCCTGTTGGCCCGCCTCAAGAACAGGCTGCTGCCCCTGTTCCAGCAACTGCGGTTCCTGGCCTCCCTGCGCCATCTACAGGGTCCACGCCGGCGCGTCGCGGCCCCCGATGAGGTGGTTCTGGTCACCCTGGTCCGCGATGGTGCCTTTTATCTGGACGCGTTTTTTGACCATTACCGTGCCCTCGGCGTGGCGCATTTTGTCTTTTTTGACAATGGCTCCAGCGATGCGACCCTGGCGCAATTACAAGAACAACCGGGCGTCTCAGTACTGCAGTCCCGGCTGCCCTGGGGCGCCTATGAGAATATCTTTCGCAGCTATGCCGCCCGGTGCTTTGCCCAGGACCGCTGGTGTCTGATTGTCGATATGGACGAGATCTTTGATTTTGAGGGACGCGCAGAAATTGGCCTGCCTGGTCTGACGCGCTACCTGACCCGACAGGGCTACACCGGGCTGATGGCGCAGATGCTGGAGATGTTCCCCAAGGCACCTCTGCGCGCGGTGGCCAATCTGCCTTACAGGTCGGTGCTTGAGCAATTTGATCACTGCGATATCAGCACTGTGACCTCCTATGACTACCAAAGCACAAAATCCGGACTGGCATATTTCCTCATCCAGAACAGGGCGACGCCCCCGGCACCACAGATCCTGTTTGGCGGGGTGCGCGGCAAGGTCTTTGGCGAGGACTGCTGTCTCAGCAAACATCCTCTGATCTTTGTTGGCCCAGCTGTCACGCCCGCGTTGCATCCGCATGCCTCGACCGGGCTGACCCTGGCACCGATGAGCGCACTGATCCGGCACTACAAATTTGCCAATGATGCGCTGGCGAGGGACCGCGCCTCGGTGGCTGCTGCCTCCATCGCCCATGGCGAAGACCAGCAACGGCTTTCGGTTTTGCAACAGCAGCCGGATCTGAGCCTCTGGTCGCCAGAAGCCCAGCCCTTCCCCGGCATCACCGCATTGCAAGAACAGGCATTCCTGCAGGCGGACCCTGCTTGTACAGCCTGTCTGGCGGATTTGGCGCAGGAGAGCATAGATGACTGAAGCCCCCGCCAAACCAGTCCCGACAAGACCAGTCCCAATCAGCCCAACCCTGGTCAGCGCTGTTGTCATTGGCCGCAACGAAGGCGAACGCCTGCGCGCCTGCCTGACCTCTCTGCAGCCGCAGGAGGGCCGACTGATCTATGTCGACAGCGGCTCTTCCGATGGCTCTGTGGAAATGGCTACACAGATGGGTGTGGAGGTGGTCTCTCTGGATATGGAGCTGCCCTTTACCGCCGCCCGCGCCCGCAATGCCGGGCTCGAACGTCTGGCCGATGCAGAAGGCTATGTGCAGCTGGTGGATGGCGATTGCGAGGTCAATTCAGACTGGATTCCTGCAGCTGCGGCTTTTCTTGACGCCCATCCAGAGGTGGCAGTGACCTGCGGGCGACGGCGCGAGCGCCATCCGCAAGCCTCGATCTACAACCAGCTCTGTGATGCAGAATGGGACACGCCAATTGGCGAGGCCAAGGCCTGCGGCGGCGATGCGCTGATGCGGCTGGAGGCGCTGCGCGCGGTCGATGGCTACCGGGACAGTCTGATTGCAGGCGAAGAGCCCGAAATGTGGCTGCGCCTACGTCACAAGGGCTGGAAAATCTGGCGGCTGGAAGCTGAAATGACCCTGCATGATGCCCAGATGACCCGCTTTGGCCAATGGTGGAACCGCAGCCGCCGCGCCGGGCATGCCTTTGCCGAAGGCGCCGCCCTGCATGGCGCCCCGCCCGACCGTCACTGGGTGGCCGAAACCCGGCGGGCAGTTATCTGGGGGGCAGCCTTGCCTCTGGTCTTGATCCTTGGCGCTCTGCTGCTCTCTCCCTGGGCACTGTTGCTGGGGCTGATTTATCCCTTGCAATTGCTGCGCCTGAGCCGCCGCATGGGGCTGCGCCCGGCGTGGTTTTCCCTGCTGGGCAAGTTTGCTGAATGCACCGGGGTGGTGGAATACTGGGGGAACCGCCTGCGCGGCACCAACCGCAAGATCCTGGAATACAAATGACCACGCAGCAGAGCTGGTAGGTGGCTTGATCGGGCTTTAGGGCCGGTTGCGCAGCGCCTGCCAGATCTGGCCGGGCAGGATGGCAAAACATCTTGCATAGCGCGGCACCATCCGTGCCGGGCTGCCGAGCGCGCGCCATAGCCATTCCATGGCAATCTTGCGCACCCAAAGCGGTGCCCTTGTCTGGTGGCCGCCCAAAAAGTCCAGACCGGCCCCAATCGAGGCAAACCCCACCTTCGGCGCAACTGAGCGACCGCGAAAGGCCAGGCTTTCCTGTTTCGGAGCCCCAAGCGCCAAAAAGCACAGCCTGATGCCACGGCGGTTCAAACTCTCCAAAATCTCTCCGGCCTCGGCGCTTTCCGGGTCAAATACCCCCGAGGGCGCCTGGCACCAGGCCAGATCCAGCCCCGGCACCTGTGCCTCCAGATGGGCCTGCGCATCCGCCAAGGCCTCATCAGTGCTGCCGACCAAGGCAACTGGCACCCCCGCCGCAGCAGCCAAACGGCAGAGCGGCAGAACCAGATCAGAGCCGGGCATCAGCTCCACCGGGTGTTTCGCCAACTGCGACAGCCAGGCGATTGGCCGCCCATCGGCGACAATCAAATCCTGGCCAAGATAGGCCCTGAGGAAATCCTCGGACTGCGCCAGTTTCACCAGATGATCGAGGTTCACCGTGGCCAGGGCAAAGCCTTCGCCGGAGGCAAAGCGCCGCAGAACTTCGCCTTCCAATGCTTCCCTGTTAGGAACATTGACCGTGATCCGCTGCCCTTGGAACTCAAAAAACACGCGCTACCCCTCGCCTTCAACAGCGCCCCCACAAACGGGGCGACCTTTTGCCTGCAGCTATGCGCAATAACCTTCTGCGCGCCGCCGCTCAAGCCTCTCTATCACGATGGGCTGAATATAGCCTTTCGACGTAGGTCTCTCATCCCTCTGAGAGATCCGGGCGCAGAATTGAGCAAGACAGTCTCGCGCCAAGGGGTTAGCCTTGTTATGAAAACACCCGATCCGGGTCACCAAAAGCCCATCCCTCTGCCGCAATTGGAGGCTATCTCTACCCTATGCCCAATGCACTCGCCTATCTGATGCTGCTGCTCTGGCCTCTGGTCAGCCTGGTGCTGTTTCGGCGTCTGCAGCTGGAACGGGCGATCCTGTGGTGCATCATTGCCGGCTACATGTTGCTGCCGCCAGTGGCCGAATTTGACCTGCCGCTGGTGCCGGATATGGACAAATTCACCATTCCCTCGATCATGGCCTTTGTGCTTTGCATTGGGCTGATGCGCAAAAATGTCCCGCTGCTGCCGCGCCATCCGCTGGCCCGCGTGCTGATGGTGCTCTTTGCCATTGCAGTGATCCCCACCGTGCTGACCAATAGCGACCCGGTGATTTTTGAAGTACTGGCGGATGCCGATCCGATTGTCTTTATTGTTGATATGCTGCCGGGGCTCAGATGGCGTGATCTGGGCTCGGTGATGATCAATCAGGTGATCATCCTGATGCCCTTTTTGCTGGCCCGGCGCTATCTCTCCTCTCCTGAAGGGCAAAAAGAACTGCTGCTGGCCTTTTGCATCGCCGGGCTTGCCTATTCGCTGCCTTCCCTGTTTGAAATTCGCTTTAGCCCGCAGATCAACACCACCATCTATGGCTTCTTCCAGCATGATTTCTCCCAGACCATGCGCCAAGGCGGCTTTCGTCCCATTGTCTTCATGCCGCACTCCCTGTGGCTGGCACTGTTTATGTTCTCGGCGCTGCTGGCCACGGTGGCCTTGGCCCGCGTGGCGCAGGGGAAAAACCGGCTGCGTCTGGCCTGTGCCTCCGCCTATCTGTTCGTGGTTCTGGTCCTGTGCAAAAGCTTTGCCTCGCTGGCCTATGGGCTCAGCTTTGTGCCGCTGGTGGCGCTGGCACCGGCCCGCTGGCAGATCCGGGTGGCCATCGCTCTGGCTGTCCTCGCTATTACCTATCCGATGCTGCGCAATCTGGACCTGATCCCCACCGAGGCGATCCTCGCCCAGGCCGAAGCGATCAGCGCCGAGCGGGCGCAGTCTCTGGGCTATCGTTTCGACAATGAGGCCATGATGCTGGGACGCGCCGCCGAGAAACCCTGGTTCGGCTGGGGCGGCTGGGGCCGCAATCTGGTGCGCGAGCTGGAAACCGGCGCGATCCTGTCGATCCCGGATGGCCACTGGATCCTGCTCTTTGGCACCCTGGGCTGGCTGGGCTATATCGCGGAAATGGGCTTGCTGTCGCTTTCCGTTGTGCTGCTTGCCATCGAAATCCACCGCCGCCCAGCACATGAGATCTCTCCCTATGCCACTCCGATTGCGCTTATTCTTGCCGCCACAATGGTGGATATGATGCTCAACGATACACTGGTGCCGATGACCTGGCTCTGCGCCGGATCCATCCTCGGCTATGCAGAGCGGTTGCGCTATCCTGGCCTGTTTGAAAAACCACGTCCCCTGTTCGAGGGTCGTCAGGTCTTGATGCCGCAGCCCCTACCGCTCAAAACCCGTGACCCTATATAATGCCTTATTGTTTCCGCTTTTGTGACCGATTTGAACACCATGCCTTCACAGCTTCGCCGCAGTGATGAACGAGTTTCGCCATGGGTAAGTGGGAGTCGCGACGGCAAACAGACAGGTGGTATCAGGCCCCGCTGTTTCGCCCGGATGCACAACCGGTCACTTAAACAATTCTGCCTCCCCTGAGGCCCTGAGCTTCGCTGTTCGGCACAGCGTTGACTGCAGACAGGGGAGTTTCCAGTGGCTCGCCGAAAGCAAAGGTCCGTGTTTTTCGTGGCAAAGACGATTGATCATAACAAGTCTTCCCGGCCGTATTCCGGGGATATTGCCATTGTCGGCATGTCGGTCAACCTGCCCGGCGCCGAAGGGCTGGAACGCTATTGGCAGAACCTGCGCGATGGCATCGAATCCATTGTCCCCCTGGCCGAGGCTGATCTTCTGGCCGCAGGGGTGCCCGCCACCGCCCTAGCGGATCCAAACTATGTGCCCCATGCCGCGCTGCTCGATGGCTTTGCCGATTTTGACGCAGAATTCTTTGGCTTCAGCCCCAAAGAGGCCGCCATCCTTGACCCTCAGCACCGCAAGTTCCTCGAGGTAGCCTGGGGCGCGATGGAAAACGCCGCCCATCCGCCCGAAAGCCTGTCCGAACCGATCGGTGTCTATGCCGGCTGCGGCATGGGCAGCTATTTCTATTTCAACATCTGCTCAAATCCCGGTCTGGTGGATGAGGTCGGCATGTTCCTGTTGCGCCATACCGGCAACGACAAGGACTTCCTGACCACCCGCGTCAGCCATGTCTTTGACCTCAAAGGACCCTCCGTCAATATTCAGACCGCCTGCTCGACCTCGCTGGTGGCGGTGCACTACGCCTGCAAAGCCCTGCGGAGCGGCGAATGCGGCATGGCGCTGGCAGGCGGTGTCACCATCGATATGCCGCAGGGGCGCGGCTATCTTTACAAGGAAAACGAGATCCTCAGCCCGGATGGCCATTGCCATGCCTTTGACCACCGGGCGCAAGGCACCGTCTTTGGCTCCGGTGCGGGCGCGGTTGCGCTGCGCCGTCTCGAGGATGCCCAGGCCGATGGCGATCACATATGGGCGGTGATCAAATCCAGCGCCATCAACAATGACGGCGCCGATAAGGCTGGCTATCTGGCACCCTCGGTTGGGGGTCAGTCCGGGGCCATTCGCGAGGCGCTGCAGGCCGGAGACATTCCTGCCGAGAGCATCGACTATGTCGAATGCCACGGCACCGGTACCTATCTGGGCGATCCGATCGAGGTCTCCGCCCTCACCGAGGCCTATCGCCAGGACACCGAGGCACAGGGTTATTGCCGCATCGGCTCGGTCAAAACCAATATCGGCCATCTGGATACCGCCGCTGGTATCGCCGGGCTGGTGAAAACCTCTCTGGGGTTGAAGCACGGTGAAATCCCGCCCTCGCTCAGCTATGAAGCACCCAATCCGGCGATTGATTTTGACACATCCCCCTTCAAGGTGAATGACAGGCTGGTGCCCTGGACCTCGCATCAGGGGCCACGGCGCGCCGGGATCAATGCGCTTGGCGTTGGCGGTACCAATGCCCATGCTATCCTCGAAGAGGCCCCCCTGCGCGGCGCCTCCGAGGAAAGCGATTTCCCTTTCCATGTGCTCTGCCTTTCGGGCCAGTCAAAAGCGGCACTCAACGCCAATGCCGCGGCCCTTGCCGCCTATCTCGAAGCCAACCCGGATGTCGATCTCGCCGATGTGGCCTTTACCCTGAAACAGGGGCGGCGGGGCTTTGGCAAACGTCGGGTCCTGGTGGCGGAGACCGCATCCGAAGCCGCCGCGCTGCTGCGGGCTGGTGATCCACGTCAGGTCTTTGACCATGACAGCCTTGGTGACGCACCAGAGGTTGTGTTTTCCTTCCCCGGTGGCGGCGCGCAATATGCGGGCATGGCGCGGGATCTCTACGAGACCGAGCCGGTCTTTGCCGATTGGATGGACCGGGGGCTAGCGCATCTGCAGCCACAGCTCGACTATGACATCCGCGCCCTTTGGTTGCCCGAGGACGGCGGTGAGGCCGAAGCCAATGCCCAGCTGCAAAAACCCTCGGCGCAATTGCCGCTGATCATGATCATTGAATATGCGCTGGCGCAGCTCTGGATCAGCTGGGGCATTCGGCCTGCTGCCCTGGTGGGCCACTCCATGGGCGAAAACACCGCCGCCTGTCTGGCTGGTGTCTTGTCCTTTGAAGATTGCATCGATCTGGTGCTGCTGCGCGGTCGCCTGTTTGATACGGTGCCTGCCGGTGGCATGCTGTCGATTGCCCTGCCCCTGGCGGAGGTGCAGGCGCTGATCGGCACCGATCTGGACATTGCCAGCGTCAATGCTCCCAGCCTCACCGCCGTTTCCGGACCGCAGGCCGCGCTGGATGCCCTGGCCACACGGCTCAGCGCCCAAGAGGTGGACCATCAGCGCATCCAGATCGACATCGCTGCCCATTCGCGGATGCTGGATGGCATTCTCGGCGACTATCGCGCCTTCTTGGCCGGGCTGCAGCTGTCCGCTCCACAAATGCCGGTGATCTCCAACCGCACAGGTCAGCCGCTGACAGACCAACAGGCCATGGATCCTGATTACTGGGTTGGCCAGCTGCGCAATACCGTTCATTTTGCGGATTGTATTGACAGCCTCGCGGCCACGCCCGGCCGGGTGTTTCTGGAGGTGGGCCCCGGCAAGGCGCTCTCGGCGCTGAGCCAGATGTCGCCCGCGGTGCAACCCGGTCAGGTGCTCTCAGCCCTGCGCCACCCGGATCAGGAGGTCCCGGATGACGCCTATTTCTTTGGCGTCATTGGCCGCCTCTGGGCCTGCGGGGTCGAAGCGGATTGGGACCAGATCTGGGGCGAGGCGAAACGCCATCGCCTGCCCTTGCCCGGCTACCAGTTCCAAAGGAGCCGCTATTTCATCGCGCCGGGCACGCAGCAGACACAGGAAAACGCAGCGCTGCCCCGGCGCCATGATGCTCTGGACGACTGGGGCTATCGCCCTGCCTGGCGGCCACGTCTGGCCGATTGTGCCCTGGATATTGACACAGATCTGGATGAGGCACCGCTAAAATGGCTGCTCTTTGCCGATGACTGCGGGCTGGCCGATGCCACCGCCGCGCAGCTGCGCCAGGCTGGCCATCGCGTCGCGCTGGTGCGCCCTGGCGATACCTATGCCAAACTATCCAATCTGGACTATATCCCGCCCCCCGAACAGGGGCGGTTTGGCTATGCGGCGCTCTTCGCCGATCTCGCTGAAACTGACGCGCTGCCCGACCGTATCGGCCATTTCTGGCTGGTCACCGGCGCCACAGAGCGCTTCCGCCCCGGTTCTTCCTTCTTTGATCGCAATCTGGAAATGGGTTTTTCCTCCCTCACCGCCCTGACGCAGGAACTTGGCGCGCTGGAGTTGGACAGCCCGCTGCATCTGAGCGTCTTTACCACCGGCGCAACCCAGGTGGCATCGGAATCCCTGCCCTATCCGGAAAAAGCGATGATTGCCGGCCCTGCCGGGGTGATGCCGCGCGAATTCCCTATGCTCAGCTGCACCACGGTGGATATCGAACTGCCCGAAGCACCCGGCTTTGTCGCCACCCTGCGGGGCGCCGAGCCCCACGATCTGACGCCGCGCCTGCTGGAAGAGCTGCTGGCAGAGCCTGCCAATACAACCGCCGCCTGGCGCGGCGACAAACGGTTTGAAAAGAGCTGGCGCAGCCTCGCCCTGCCCGAGGACGCTGGGCAGCAACAGCCCGCATCGAAACAACCTGGCTTCAAACAGTCTGGATTCAAAAAAGGCGGCCACTATCTGATCACCGGCGGGTATGGCGGCATCGGCCT
>NZ_JBDWPJ010000135.1:0-21229 GCF_039971195.1 Pseudophaeobacter sp. | reverse complement strand
GAAGCCCGCGCCAAAGGCCGTACAGGCGCAGCGATCCGCAAACTCATCGATCTGCAGCCCAAAACCGCCGAAGTTGTCGCGGGGGATCGGGGGATTGAAACTCCGGTGGCCGAAATTGCGGCGGGCGATCTGATCCGGGTGCGCCCGGGAGGGCGGATTGCGGTTGACGGTATGGTGACCTCGGGGTCTTCCTTTGTTGATGAAAGCATGCTGAGCGGTGAGCCGGTGCCGGTTGAGAAACAGGCCGGGGCTGAGGTCTCGGCCGGGACGGTGAATGGTGCAGGAGTACTTGAGTTCCGCGCCACCCATGTAGGACGCGACACTGCTTTGGCGCAGATCATCCAGATGGTGGAGCAGGCCCAGGGGGCCAAGCTGCCGGTGCAGGGGCTGGTGGATCGGATCACGCTTTGGTTTGTCCCGGCGGTGATGGCGGTGGCGCTGCTGACCGTGCTGGCCTGGTTGCTCTTGGGGCCTGCGCCAGCTCTGCCTCTGGCCTTGGTGGCTGGGGTTTCCGTGCTGATCATTGCCTGCCCCTGTGCCATGGGGCTGGCAACGCCGACTTCGATCATGGTGGGCATTGGTCGTGCCGCCCAGATGGGGGTGTTGTTTCGTAAGGGAGACGCTTTGCAACGGTTGCAAGAGATCAAGCTGGTGGCTTTGGACAAGACCGGGACACTGACTGAAGGCCATCCGGCACTGACCAATTTGCATCTGGCAGATGGGTTTGAACGCCGGGCAGTGCTGCGCTTGGTCGGCGCCGCCGAAGCGCAATCCGAACATCCCATTGCCAAGGCCCTGGTCGCGGCTGCTGGGCAGGATCTGCCCAGGCCTGAAACTGTGGAAGCGATCCCTGGGTTTGGGCTGCGGGCGCAGGTCGAGGGGCAGGAGATCCTGATCGGCGCGGCGCGGCTGATGCAGCGCGAGGGCATTGACTGCGCAGCCCTGCGCCCCAAGGCCGAGACTTGGGCAGCAGCGGGTGAGACACCTTTTTACGTAAGCCTCAATGGTGTGGCTGTGGCTGCCCTATCGGTGGCGGATCCGATCAAACCGGGCACCCCGGCGGCAATTCGCGCCCTGCAGGCAGAGGGCTTGAAGGTTGCCATGATCACCGGCGATGCCAAGGCAACAGCTCAGGCGATTGCTGCACAGCTCGGCATCGATGTGGTGCGGGCAGAGTGTCTGCCGGGGGATAAGGTCATTGCCTTGGAAGAGCTGCAAGATAAATTTGGCCCGCTGGCCTTTGTTGGCGATGGCTTGAACGATGCGCCGGCGCTGGCGGCGGCAGATGTGGGGCTTGCCATTGGCACCGGCACGGATGTGGCCATCGAGGCCGCAGATGTGGTTCTGGTCTCGGGTGATTTACACGCGGTTCTGGATGCCCTGACCGTCAGCCGCGCCACCCTGCGCAATATCCGCCAGAACCTCGGCTGGGCCTTTGGCTATAATGTGCTTTTGGTGCCGGTTGCAGCGGGGGTGCTCTATCCCTTTGGCGGACCACTTTTGTCGCCTGCCTTGGCGGCGGGAGCTATGGCGCTCTCCAGTGTCTTTGTGCTGAGCAATGCCCTGCGCTTGCATCGGCTGAAATCCAGCTTAGATGAAGAGGCAGAGGCGCCCACAACGGCCTCCCTGTCTGTTAGTCCCGCCGAATGAACTGGCAAAACACGAGGTCCGCATGAATATCGGTGATGTTTCAACCCGCTCGGGCCTGCCGGCCAAGACCATCCGCTACTACGAGGATATCGGCCTGATCAAACCGCATCGCAGCGACAATGGCTATCGCTGCTTTGCCGAGGCTGACCTGCACAAGCTCGCCTTTTTGGGCCGCGCCCGGGCGCTGGGCTTTACCATCGAAGACTGCCGCATGCTGATGGCGCTTTATGAAGACAAAAGCCGCGCCAGCGGCGATGTGAAACAGCTCGCACAGGACCATCTGAGCAAGATCGAGACCAAGATTGCCGATCTGCAGGCCATGCGCGACACCCTGACCGAGCTGGTCCACTGCTGCGCCGGTGATAGTCGCCCCGATTGCCCGATTCTAAAGGATCTCTCGGGCAAGGTTTGAATTCAGGACCGATTGCTGAGGAATGACTGAACAGGCCCTCTGGCCCGTTCAGAAAGCAAGCCCAACAGGCTCAACTGGCACGCAATCCAAGGATCTCGCGGGCCTGCTGCCAACTGGCAACGGGGCGCTGGTATTTCTCGCACAGATCGACTGCCCGTTGCACCAGGGCCGCATTTGACGGCGCCAGGGTCTCGCGGTTCAGACGCAGGTTATCCTCCAGGCCGGTGCGGGTATGACCGCCTGCGGCGATTGCCCATTCGTTGATCTGGATCTGGCCCGGGCCGATACCGGCGCCACACCATTCGGCCTCAGGTGCCAGGCGCTCGACGGTTTTGATGTAGAAATCAAAAGTCTCGCGGTCGACAGGCATAGCGTTTTTCACGCCCATGACAAACTGCACATAGAGCTTGCCAGTGATGCGCTCGTCGCGGTTCATCTTTACCGCCTGATGGATATGGCTGAGATCAAAGGCCTCGATCTCGGGCTTGACCTCATACTGGCGCATCTCGCTGGCCAGCCAGTCCACCAGTTCCGGGGGGTTCTCGTAGACGCGGGTGGGGAAGTTGTTGGAGCCAACCGAGAGCGAGGCCATATCGGGGCGCAGGGACAGCATACCGCCGCGTTCCTGACCGGCGCCCGAGCGCCCACCGGTGGAGAGCTGCACGATCATGCCGGGGCAGTGTTTGTTCAACCCTTCCAGCAGCAGGCCAAAGCGTTCAGGATCGGAGGTGGGTGTCTCATCATCGTTGCGCACATGGCAATGGGCAATCGAGGCTCCGGCCTCAAAGGCTTCTTGGGTGCTCTCGATTTGTTCGGTGATGGTGGTAGGCACTGCCGGATTGTGCTCCTTGCGGGGCACAGATCCGGTGATGGCAACGCAGATGATGCAGGGCTTACCCTGAGAGGAGGTGGTCATAGCGGCTTCCTTAGATGTCAAAAAAGACGGTCTCGTCTTCGCCCTGCAGGCGGATATCGAAACGATAGACCGTTTGGCCGTCACGTTCACTGCGTTTTGCAATCAGCGTTTGGCGGCGCTTTTCCCACTCAATCACATTGATTACCGGGTCAGCGGCGTTGGCCTCGGCCTCATCGTCAAAATACAGCCGGGTATTGAGCCCCACATTGATGCCGCGGGCCACGATCCAAAGATTGATATGCGGTGCCATCCTCTGGCCATTACGCCCCACAAGGCCGCCGGGTTTCACGGTGTCAAAACCCCATTCACCGGTTTCAAAATCGGTGATGACACGGCCCCAGCCGCGAAAACCCTCTTCGACGGTCTCGTGGCCTGCATGTTCGGGATGCGGGTAGATACCATCGGCATTGGCCTGCCAGACCTCGAGCAGCACATCCTTGACCGGGGAGCCAATGCCGTCAATGACCAGACCTTCGACGCGGATCCGCTCTCCTTTGGCATTGGGGCCAGCGATATCCTGGCCCAGCTCCTGATCGTAGATTTCAAACCCCGCCGCACCGGGGGCCAGGCCGATATGCACATAGGGACCGGCGGTCTGGGAGGGCGTTTCTTTCAGATAGTTCAGATCTTGTGTCATCAGTTTCCCTCCAGCCGGTTTTCAAACAGGGTTGAACGGCGGCCGCGCAACACGATGTCAAATTTATAGGCGATGGTGTCCAGCGGAATGGTGGCATTCATGTCCAGCCGCGAGATCAATTGGTCAACCGCTGCCGGGTCGGGGATGGTCGCTACGATCGGGCAGGTTTTCACCAGCGGGTCGCCCTCAAAATAAAGCTGGGTGATCAGGCGCTGGGCAAAGCCGGAGCCAAAGACCGAGACATGGATATGCGCCGGGCGCCAATCATTGACCCAGTTGCGCCAGGGATAGGCGCCGGGTTTCACGGTGCGGAAATAGTAGTAGCCATCTGCGTCGGTCATGGTGCGTCCACAGCCGCCAAAATTGGGGTCAATCGCCCCGAGATAGCTGTCTTTTTTGTGCCGGTAGCGGCCAGAGGCATTGGCCTGCCAGATTTCGACCAGCGTATTGGGCACCGGGCGGGCATTTTCATCCAACACCCGACCATGCACAATGATGCGCTCGCCAATCGGGCTTTGATCGGGCTGGGCGTAGTTGGACAACAGGTCATTGTCCACCGGCGTCAAATCGCCATGGCCAAAGCGCGGGCCGGTGATCTCGCTGGGGGTGTTCTCGAGGCTGATCAGCGCCAGCTTGGGGGACCGCGCCACTGAGGTCTTGTAATCCTTGTCATAGGCCGGGGGGTGCCAGCGACGGTCGCGCTGGTAAAACTCACCTTGTTTTAGTGGTGTCTTGCTCATGGTTTGGTTCCTCCTCAGGCCTTGGTTGCGGCGGCCTCAGATTCCATTTCCGCATAGGTTTGTTTTGCCAGTTTCAACGCGTGATTGGCGCGGGGCACCCCGGCATAGATCGCCACATGTTGAAAGGCTTCCAGCACATCCGATTTGCTGGCGCCAGTGCGGGCGGTAGCGCGGATATGCATCGGAATTTCGTCAAAATTCCCCAGAGCTGCCAGCAGCGCGAGGGTCAGCATCGAGCGTTCACGCGAGGCTATGGCATCCGAAGACCAAACCGTCCCCCAAGCCCCCTCGGTGATCAGGGTTTGAAAGGCCTCATCCATCTCGGTCTTGGCGGCCTCGGCACGGTCCACATGGGCATCGCCAAGAACGGCGCGGCGGGTCACCATGCCCTGATCATATCTGCTGTTGCTCATTTGGCGTTGTCCTCTGTCGGTGAGTTTCAGCAGTATCGCATATCAAAAATGAGCTGTATAATGCGAAATCTAACATGTTTGCATGGCCAGATTGATATGCTTTTGTCTTCTCAGCTCAAATTGCGCCACCTCGAAGTCTTTGTCGAAGTAGCGCGACAATCCAGCGTGACCCAGGCCGCAGAGGCGCTGGGCATGACCCAGCCTGCCGTGACCCGTGCCCTGCGCGAACTGGAGGCGGTCTGTGGCAAGCCTTTGGTTGAACGCCATGGTCGCGGCATTCGCCTGTCGTCTTATGGGGAGATGTTTCGGCATCACGCAGGGAGAAGCCTGGCGCTGGCCCGCGACGGTGTGGCTATGCTGCAGGGGCTGGAAGCGGGGGAGGGGCCGCGCCTGTCCATTGGCGCCTTGCCCACAGTTTCCGCAACACTTGTACCGGACGCGCTGGCAGAGTTGCAGGCCGGCATGGCCCGTAGTCGGTTTTCAGTTGTTACCGGCGACAATCACTATCTGTTGGATCGGCTACGCCGGGGCGATCTGGATCTGGTGGTGGGCCGTTTGCCGGCGCCGGAACGCATGGTTGGCATTGATTTTGAACCGCTGTTTCACGAAAGCGTCGCGGTGGTTGTGGCAGCAGATCACCCCTTGGCCAGTCTGACACATCTCCCGACGGAAGCCTTGCAAAATTATCCGGTGCTGATGCCCTCGCCGGGATCCATCATTCGGCCTTTGGTGGAACAGATGTTCCTGGAACAAGGCCTGATGATGCCCCAGGCCCCGATCGAGACGGTATCGGCCACTTTTGGTCGGCGCTATGTGTTGGATCACGGGGCGATCTGGTTCATCAGCCAGGGGGTGGTGCGCGCAGATCTTGCCAGTGGAGAGATGCGGAAATTGCCAGTGGACACCAGCAGCACCAAAGGGCCGGTGGGGCTATGCATGCGCAGCGAACATCAACTTTCAGAGCTTGGGGTGCGGTTTTGCGCCCATTTGCGGCAGCTGTGTGAACCCCTGGCCTAGGCCGCAGGAGAGGCCCCGAGGCTGGCCAGCGCCATGCTGCTGATGTCACGCGCAATGGTGTCGATGAATTCCTGTGAGGCGCCCCGTTCGGGACGGAACCAAAACACCGGCGAATTGAGAATCAGCAAGAGACCAGAGACCGCGACCTTCAGATTTCGAGCTTCAAAGCTGCCCTCGGCAATGCCACGTGCAACTTCGGAGTGGAACAAAAGCTCATATTGGCGCTGGCCGCAGCGCACTTTTGTTTGAAGTTCACGTTCCACGTCACTCATCGCTTTGACTTCAGTGCCGCCGGTATAGGTCTGTAGGATGACCTTGTGATAGGCCAGCGAGTTCAGCACTTCGTAGATATGGCTGCGGGCCATCTTGTCGAGCGATTTGATCGCTGGAAGGCTGGTGTCGATGACCTGTTCCACGGCACGATGAGTAAAACCGGCTGCCCGCAGTTGCACCGCTGCCAAGAGCGCGCCCTTTGAAGGAAAATGGTGGTAAATCCGCCCCTTGGTGGATCCCAGCTTTGCCGCAATATCATCCACCGAGGCGCTTTCGGCGCCCAGCGTCATAAAGCAATGGGCGGCAGCATCCAGGATTTCGCTTTTGGAGGTGCTGATCTGCTCTAACATCAAAACTCTGCCGGTCATTCACATTGGGTCTCGCCTATCAGAGAGCCCTGTTGATAGGCAATGCCTCGCGAAGATGCGCAGCGCGGGGCGGGCGAAGTGTCACCGCCAGTCAAGTGGCTAGGCGCATTGGGGAAGCTGTGCTGACCAATATGGGAATGCTCGTCAGGGCACATAAGAGTCACCTCCAGAGCCGCCTAGCGGGTATGGAGCGGACCCGATCCTAGAATCAGCCTAGGGGGCCAGAGGCGCAAAAAATAGGCACTTTTTGCCACTTTGACGCTGGGTCTCGCCAATTGACAGGTCAAAAACATACTCATTAGTCTGTTTTTAGACGCTTGGGATTCCACCGCTTGAGGAGGCGCCGTGGAAATTCGTCAAAAAAGCGCAAAGGCCCGGATCATACTGGGCGAGGAACCGTTCTTTAGGAGCGGGGGGAGGAAAATTTGGAAGTATTGCAGCTCTTGGTCAGTGGGCTTGCGAATGGCTGTGTCTACGGCCTGATCGCGCTTGGGTTCGTGTTGATCTACAAAGCCACCGAGGCGGTGAATTTCGCCCAGGGTGACTTCATGATGATCGGGGCCTTTGTCAGCCTTGGTCTCACCAATGCGGAATATATGAACCTGCCGTTCTGGATCGCCGCACCCCTGACGATTTCGATCATGGCGGTCTTTGGCTACCTGCTGGATCTGTTCGTGTTGCGCCATCTTTTTGGCCAGAACCAGACAGCGGTGGTGATCCTGACAATCGCCATGGGCTTTGTGCTGCGCTTTATTGCCGGCATCATCTGGGGCCATGAGCCGCAGACATTGGAAAGCCCGCTTGCCTTGGGGGATCTCCATATCGGCGGCGTTGTGCTGGGGATGGCCGATGTGGCCATCATCGTGGTGACCTTCCTGATGACCTGGTTCCTGTACCAGTTCTTCCAGCGCACCAAGCTGGGACTGGCGATGCAGGCTGCAAGTCAGAACCAGATGGCGGCCTATTTCATGGGTATCCCGGTAAAACGGGTGCAGGGGCTGATCTGGGGTCTGTCCGGTGCTACGGCGGCCGTTGCCGGTATCCTGTTTGCCTCCAAAGGGGCGATTGATCCTAATGCGGGTCTTTTGGGGATCAAAGCCTTTGCGGCAGCGGTGATCGGCGGCTTCGGCTCGTTGCCCGGTGCCCTTGCGGGGGGTCTGATCGTTGGGGTGATCGAGCCTTTTGCTGCGCGTTACTTTGCGGCTGGCTACTCTCAAATCGCGCCCTATGCCCTATTGCTGGCTGTGCTGATCTTCAGACCTCATGGTCTGTTCAGCCAGGTCCGCGTGAAGAAGGTATAATCTCATGCGTATTCATTTCAAAACATCCTACCAGCACGATATTCGCCTGTTCCCGGATCGTTGGACCCTTTGCGTATACGGCGCGCTTTTGGCACTGGCCTTTGCGCTTCCCTATCTGATCGGCGAGTTCTATCTCGGCGAGGTCACCAATGTTCTGATCTGGGCCATCGCGGGCCTTGGCCTGATGTTGCTCACCGGCCAGACAGGTCAGGCAAGTCTGGGTCATGCGGCCTTTCTGGCGATTGGTTGCTATGCCAATACCATCCTGATCGAACAGGGCGTGCCCTTTATCATCGCCTTCCCGCTGGCGGGGATCATCACCGGCTTTGTCGGTCTGCTGATTGCCATTCCGGTGCTGCGCCTGCATGGGATCTATCTGGCCATTGCCACCATTGCCCTGTCAGTTCTGGCAGATGACATCATCGTGCTGACAGAACATTGGAGCGGCGGTGTGTCGGGTAAATTCCCGGAGATGATCAATATCTTTGGCTTTGAGATCGAACGCTGGTCAATGCCTTCCCGGTTCTACTATCTGGTTTTGGTTGTCACCATCGCCTGCACCCTGTTCTACCGCAACCTGCTGCGTTCGCCCCTCGGCCGCGCCTTTGCCGCGGTGCGCGACAGCGAAGTCTCGGCCACTGCCATGGGCGTGCATATTGCCCGCACCAAGGGCAAGGCCTTTGGTTTGTCCTGCATGATCACCGGCTGGGCCGGTGCCCTGATGGGCTACTATGCGGGGACCTTCAACAACGAGACCTTTAGCCTGGTGATTTCAATCACCCTGTTGATGATGATCGTGATTGGTGGGCTTGGTTCCATCCACGGAGCTTTCTTTGGAGCTATTGTGGTGGCCTTCCTGCCGCAGGCGCTGTCGATCCTGAAGGACAATGTTATCGGTAGCGGCGTTGCCATTCCGGGGCTGGAGACAGGCGTCTTTGGCCTGATCCTGATCCTGTTCATCCTGTTCGAACCCATGGGCATCTACGGGCGATGGCTTAAGATCCGCACCTGGTTTGAGCTGTTCCCCTTTGCGCGCAAGGACATGTTCCGTCGCCAGAAATCCTACCTGAAGACGGAGCGCCTGAGATGAGCCTTTTGGAAATCAACAATGCCACGCTCAAATTTGGCGGCGTGGTGGCGGTCAATGATCTCAGCTTCTCGGTTGAGGAGGGCGAGGTCTATGCCATCGTCGGTCCCAATGGGGCAGGCAAATCCACCGCCTTCAACCTGATCTCGCGGTTCTATGAACCCTTCGCCGGTACGTTCAAATTTGATGGCAACAACCTGCTGGAGCGGGATGCTGATCAGGTAGCTGACCTTGGCATTGCCCGAACCTTTCAGAATATCGAACTGTTCGAACATGCCACCGTGTTGCAAAACCTGCTGGTCGGGCGGCATCGCCACCGCAAAACCACGCTTTTGGAAGAGTTGTTCTTTACTCCCCGTGTGCGGCGCGAAGAAGAGCGCCACCGCGAGGCGGTTGAGGAGGTGATCGACTTCCTCGACCTGCAGCCCTACCGCAATAAGATGATCGCCGGTCTGCCCTACGGGGTCCGCAAGGTGGTCGAATTGGGCCGGGCCCTGGCCTCGCAGCCGCGTTTGCTGTTGCTGGATGAGCCGGCCTCGGGGCTTTCGGTTGAGGAAACCCAGGACATGCGTTGGTGGATTGACGACATCCGCAAACAGATGGGGATCACCGTTTTGATGGTGGAACATGACATGGGGTTGGTTTCCGGCGTGTCTGACAGGGTTCTGGCCCTGGCGGATGGGGCCAAACTGGCCGAGGGCACCCCGGCAGAAGTGCAGGCCAACCCGGCCGTCATTGAAGCCTATCTTGGCGCGGGGGCAGTCTGATGAGTGAAGCTTTGCTGGAAATCAAGAACCTCGAGAGCTTTTACGGGCCGATCATGGCTATCCGCGGAGTTTCGCTAAAGGTGGACCGGGGACAGATTGTCACCGTTCTCGGCGCCAATGGCGCGGGGAAATCGACCCTGCTGAAAACCATCTCTGGCATCATGGATCCTGAAAAGGGCGAGGTGCTGTTCAACGGCAAGCCCATTCAGGGGCAGGAACCGCATCGCATTGTCGATCATGGCATCGTGCATGTCCCAGAGGGGCGCGAAGTATTCCCGCTGCTCACCGTGGATGAGAACCTGAGCCTTGGTGCCTATACCCGGTCTGACAAGGCCGAGATCGAGCGCGACCGCCAGATGGTCTTTGACTATTTTCCCATTCTGGCGGAACGTCGGACCCAGGAAGCGGGCACCCTGTCCGGTGGTCAGCAGCAGATGCTGGCGATTGGGCGCGGGCTGATGCTGCGGCCGCAGATCATGCTGTTGGACGAGCCCAGCCTCGGTCTGTCGCCACTGCTGGTGCAAGAGATCTTTACCATCCTGCGGCGGCTCAACAAGGAAGAGCATGTCACCATGATGCTGGTGGAGCAAAACGCCCGTATCGCCCTGGATCTCGCAGATGTGGGCTATGTGATGGAGATTGGCCGCATCGTAATGGACGGTTCTGCGGATCGCTTGATGGAGAGCGAGGATATCAAATCTTTCTATCTCGGCCATCAGGAAGAGGGCCAGCGTGGCGAGAAGCGCTGGAAACGCAAGAAAACATGGCGCTAGGAGGGGAAGAGATGAATATGCATGTCGGAGAACAGACTGGACCCGCCCAAATCGAGATCAATGGCGTCTCTTTCAACGCAGAACCGGGCCAACGTCCGGTTTTGGTAGATGGCTGTGACACCATCCCAAAGCTGTTTCAGACCCGCTGCATGACCTTGCAGGAGCGCACGGCGCACCGCGAAAAGGACATGGGGATCTGGAAGTCCTTCTCCTGGAGTACCTATTGGGAGCAGTCCAAATGGATTGGCCTAGGGTTGCTATCCCTCGGGATGGAGCGCGGCGAGGTTGTCTCGATCCTGAGTGAAGACCGCCGTGAATGGCTCTATACGGATATGGGGGTACAGGGGGCAGGCGGCATTGCCTCGGGTGTCTATACTACCGATTCCGCCACCCAGCTGGCCTATCTGGTCAATGACAGCGGTAGCCGTTTTCTGTTTGTCGAAAACGACGAGCAGTTGGACAAATACCTGGAGATTGCCGATCAGGTGTCGGATCTGGCCAAGGTGATCATCTATGACCGCGACGGGTTGCATGATCTTGAGCAGGACAAATGCATCTTTATTGATGAGCTGGTCGAACTGGGGAGGAGCTATGAGGTAAAGCACCCTGGTGCCTTTGAGGCCGAGATTGCCAAGTCAAAGCCCGAAGACACCGCGATGCTGATTTATACCTCGGGCACCACGGGCATGCCAAAGGGCGCCATGCTGGCGCATGAAAACATCATGGCTTCGATGGAGGCAGGCGCGCGGGCGCTGGCGGTGGATCCCACAGACGAACAGCTGTGCTTCCTGCCGCTTTGCCATATTCTGGAGCGCAATGTGTCGGTCTATTTCCCACTTGGCGCCTCCAGCACGGTGAACTTTGCCGAAAGCCCCGAGACGGTTTTTGACAATATGCAGGAGATCTCTCCGGCGACCTTCTTTGCGGTGCCACGGGTCTGGGAAAAGATCTATTCCCGCGTTCTGGTGCTGGCCCAGGAAGCCACACCCATGGGGCGCTGGGCCTTTCAGCGGGCGATCAAGGCGGGACAGGCGCGGGCGGAATATGTGATGTTCGGCAAGGAACCCCCTGCCGGTGTTGCCGCCAACTATGCATTTTGGGACTTCATGGTGCTGCGCAATCTGCGGCGGATGCTGGGCATGGACAAAATGCGCCGGGGCGGCACTGGTGCGGCGCCGATCTCACCGGAATTGCTGAAATGGTACTGGTCGATTGGGGTGCCGCTGATCGAAGGCTACGGCATGACTGAAAATGCCGGGATCTCCACCATCAATACCCTGGAGCACAACCAGCCCGGCACGGTTGGCCGTCCGGTTCCCGGTGTGGATCTGCGCATTGCCGAGGACGGCGAGATCCAGACCCTGGGGCTCAATAACTTTCAGGGCTATTGGCGCAACAATGAAAAAACCGCCGAAACCTTTACCCAAGATGGCTGGCTGCGCACCGGTGATGTCGGCCGGTTGGATGAGGCTGGCAATCTGACCATCACCGGTCGGATCAAGGACATCATCATCACCGCGGGCGGCAAGAACATCACCCCGGCCGAAATTGAAAGCCGGTTGAAGTTCAGCCACTACATTTCGGATGCGGTGGTGATTGGCGACCAGCGTAAATATCTGAGCTGTCTGATCATGATTGATCAGGAAAATGTTGAAAAATTCGCTCAGGACCGGAAGATACCCTTTAGTGACTTTGCCTCGCTCTGCGCCGCGCAGGAGGTGGTGGATCAGATCGGCCAGGAGGTGGAGGCCGTGAATAAGGACTTTGCCCGGGTGGAACAGATCAAAGACTTCCGCCTGATCAATGTGCTGCTCACCGCCGAGGACGATGAGCTGACAGCGACGATGAAGTTGAAACGAAGTTTTGTGGAGAAGAAACATAAGGCACTGATCGACGACATGTATTGACGGCGTGGGTAAACACGCTGCGAACCAATCCAGGGAGGAAATGGAAATGAAGAAATTTACATCCAAGGTGATGGCAGGCACGCTTATAGCCGGAGCTATGGCACTGGCAGCGGGCTCTGCCGCGCAGGCCGACAGCCAAGGCGTGACAGATAGCGAAGTGGTCTTTGGCTCGGTCAATGACCTCAGCGGTATCTTTGCTGCGGTTGGCGTTCCCGCCACCAATGGCGCCAATATGCGCTTTGCCGAGGCCAATGCTGCGGGCGGCGTTCACGGACGCCAGATCCGCTTTGTGGTTGAGGACAACGGCTACCAGATCCCCCGCGCGATGCAGGGCTACAACAAGCTATTGAACCGCGACAAGGTCTTTGGCATGTTGCTCTCGCTGGGCACGCCGATGAACATCGCAGGCTTCAAGCTGCTGGACCCTAAAGGCATTCCAAACGTTGGTCCCCTGTCTGCGGCGCGTCAAATGCTGCAGGATCCGGTCGAGAACAAATTTATCGGCTTCTCCAGCTACTACGATCAGGTCAAGGCTGGTGTGACCTATCTGGCAGGCGAGTTTGATGCCAAAGAAGTCTGCTCCATGTATATCCCCTCGGATTTTGGCAAGGAGATCAAGGAAAGCGCCGAAGAGACCGCCGCTGCCTTGGGTCTGACCTTTGCAGCTGAGACCAGCCACAAACCGGACGAGCTGGACTTTGTTGGCTCTCTGACCAAGCTCAAGGCCGCTGGTTGTGATGTGATCGCAATGGGCCTGGGTGTGCGCCAGGGCATCACTGTTGTTGGCACCGCCAAGAAACTGGGCTGGACCGACGTCAAGTTCCTCAATACTTCGGCTGGTTTCCTGGGCGTGGTTGCCGCTGTTCCGGGTGGCGTGACCGAGGGTCTGTATGCCTCTGCCGGTTGGGTTGACCTGATTGCCCGCGCCGAAGACGAGGCTCCGGCCAAGTTCATCGCAGATTATGAAACTGCCTTTGGTCATCCGGCCAGTGGGTTTGCCATGCTGGGCTATTCGGCCGCCGACACTGTGATCCGTGCGCTTGAGGCCGCAGGTCCCGATTTGACACAGGAGGCCTTTGTCAAAGGTATGGAGAGCCTCCAGTATCATGATGCGCTCACCGACACTGATATTTCCTACAGTGCCGATGACCACCGCGGCGCCGACGATATCGTCATCTCGATCGTTGAAGGCGGCAAGTGGAAAGAGTTGAGCCGTCAATAAGGCGACTAATCTCCCTTTGCTGATCTGAAGGCATAACATCTGATAGAGGCCCGGTGCATAAATCCATGCGCCGGGCCTTTTGCTGTGATCCATGTCGCCTGGGACGTCGAGCCGCTTGCTCCCATGCTCTATTCGCTGCTATAAATTCGCATGTGAGAATGTAATGAGCCCTGATCACTACGGCTGGGTCAAATAGGAGGAAGACATGACAGTGAATCGTCGCGCGGTTATTGCCGGTTTGACAGCAGGGCTGCTGCTGCCCCGGTTTGCCTTTGCTGCAGACCTCAGCCTGGGGGATATGCGGGTGGAGACGCTGTCTGACGGCCACCTGACGCTGCCACGATCCATGCTTTTTGCCGGGCTGGAGCCGGAAGCAGTTGACGACATCCTGCAGGCATGCGGTGTGGCCAAGGGGGCAATACTGCCGCCCATCAATGTCACGCTTTTGCGCCACGAGGGACGCGTTGTGCTGTTTGACGCGGGCTCGGGTCCTAGTTTTCAGGCCTCTGCCGGGCAGTTGGCACTGGCGCTGGAGGTAGTGGGCATCTCTCCTGAGGAGGTCACGCATGTGGTCTTTACCCATTGCCACCCAGATCACCTATGGGGGGTCCTGGATGATTTTGACGATCCGCTGTTCCCAAATGCGGAGTATCTGTTGGGACAGGGGGAATGGGACTATTGGTTCGATCCTAACACCGCCAGCACAATCGCTGGTGAGCGGGCCTCAATGGCCGTTGGCGCGCACCGTCGCCTGGAGGTGATCGAAGACCGCGTCACCCGGTTTCGCGCCGGAGACGAGATCTTGCCTGGGGTGCTGGCCCATGCCAGCTTTGGTCACACGCCGGGACATATGTCCTTTGAGCTGCGGTCGGGCACTGAGAGCCTCCTGATCGGCGGTGACGCCATTGGCAATCACCATGTCAGTTTTGCAGAGCCGAGCTGGCCGATTGGGACCGACCAGGACGCAGAGGCCGCGGCCCAAACGCGCCTGCGGCTGCTGGATATGCTGGCGTTGGATCAGATGCAGCTGATTGGCTACCACTTGCCCAAAGGTGGCATTGGCAGGGTTGAACGACAGGGCAGTGGATTTCGGTTTGTCGCCGGTGTGGACATATAGCAGCCTAGGGTTGTTTATGAAGTGGCCTGTATTACAATGCCTTCATTGAGTCTCATCGTGGAACGTAATTGCCCGCCGGTGGAAATGGCAAAAGTCACTCTTTTGGGGTGGCTGAAAAACAATCGCTCCCATTTTATGTTGCCTTATTTTTTCACGGGGTGATGCATGGGGCCTGGCCGTTCTTCTTGCGCCGGCCTGCGGAGATGTTTTTGCGGTTTGTTTTGGTGGTCTTGGGTGATCTCGGAACCGTAAAAGTCTCTTTTTTTAATACACAGAGCAGAGCGACTCAGTCAAAAAAAGAGGAGAAAGAGCATAGGAAAATGGGCGTGTAGAGTAATGTGTCTTGGTTTCCCTGAAGGTAGGGCTAGGATTTGAGACAGATATTTTCATCAAGTCTCCCTTGGAAAAACACAGTGGGCAGGGCTAGTCGCTTGATTGGAGGTGACTTTAGCAAAGGGTTGTTAATTGGTTAATATTCGCAACTGAGGCGTTAATAAGGTGGCAGGACTTTTATTGGTGTTTTTCATTTACAATTCAGGGGGGTATTGCTGTAGTTTAATTGTGACGTAATTTCCTTGGGGTTGTGTTGTGAGTATTTTGTTACGCGTTGGCCGGTTCGGGGCCTTCAATGTTGCAGATGGCGATGGAACGGCGATCCCATTGGGCGCAAAACATCAGGCGCTTTTAGCTTTGCTTTGCACGGCGGAATCGGGGGTTCGAACCAGGGCGTTTCTGGAACAAACCCTTTGGAGCTTGGCACAGCCCGAGCAGGCCAAGGCCAGTCTGCGCACTGCTCTGTCGACCCTGCGGCGCCACCTTGGACCCCAGACCGCAGAGGTGATCACGGCCAATAGGGAACGTGTCATCCTTGATCTTGGCAGGGTAGCGTTTGACGATAGCCTTGGAGAAGCCGAATTCATGGAAGGATTCGAGCTGCCCTATGAGGCCAGTTTTGCCAGGTGGCTGCAGCAGACCCGTTTGGATATCTCCCGTAAAACCTCTGGGCCAGATAGGCCGCCGCAACCCGCTGGACGCCTACGCCATGAGGCACTGTTACCCTTGATTGCGGTCCTGCCCTTTGCGCAATTGGCCCCTGGGGAGGATACCTCGCCACTGGGATCGCTGATTTCGGAGGAGTTGTCGCGCAGCCTGGCGCGTAGTCAGGCCTTTGCCGTGACCTCTTACCTAGCGTCGCGTCAATTCGATTTGAACCGGGTGCGTCCTTCAGAAGTCTCGGCCATTGCCGGTGTGAAATATTTGGTCTCAGGATCGGTTCGGGCCAATGGTCAGGTCATGTCAGCCGAGATCGAGCTGCACGACGCCGAACGCGAACAGGTGATCTGGTCCCGCCATTTCGAAGGGCCCCTGAACGACGTGCTGGCAGGGACGAGTGAGGCCCTGCGCGAGGCGACCCGCCAGATAGGACAAACCCTGGTGGGCGAGGCGGTGCGGATTGCCGGTTTCAAGCCGCTTCCCAGTCTCGAAGGGCATATGCTGCTGATGGCGGCGATCTCTATGATGCAGGAAATGACACCAAAACGGTTTGGCCGTGCACGTGACATACTAAAGGTGCTGCTGGACCGGGACCCCAAGCATCCACTGGTCCTGACCTGGATGGGATTCTGGCATGTGTTGCGGGTTCAAAAAGGATTCTCTAGCGATCGTCGGGAGGATACCGAGCTTGCGACCCAGTTCGCCAGCTCAGCTCTGGAGGCCGATCCGTCGTTCTCCCTCGCCCATACCCTCAAGGGGGCGATTTCCAGCCATCTCCTGTTTGATTTCAAACAGGCGCAAACCTCTTATGATCTTGCCCTCAAAGACAACCCCAACGAAGCCCTGGCAATCCTGCTGAAAGGGGCTGCCTGGGCCTATCAGGGCCGTCCCATTGAGGCGGTGGAATTGACCGATGCCGCGCGGCGGCTAACCCCGCTGGGACCGCAGAAGTATTATTTTGACTCGGTGTCGGCCTTTGCCAATCTGTCGGCCCATAACTATGATCGCGCCATCGAATTGGCCAACCGCTCCCTGCAGGCGAATGCGGCCTATCCGGCCAGCCTGCGCACCAAGGCCATTGCCTTGCAATTGTTAGGCCGGTCCGGTGAGGCACGTGAGGCGGTTCATAGTTTGATGGTGGCCTCGCCCAGGTTCAACCTGTCCCGTTATCACCGGGAGCACCCTGCGGCGGCCTCGCGCGAAGGCAATGAATGGGCGGATGCCCTGAAACAGGCGGGAGTGCCGGCCTAATAGCCTAGGCAGGTCGTTAATCTCCGGTTGCGGAGTGGTTCCGGCTGCAGATAGGCTATCTGGTCTCTCACGGCGGTTAGTGTCAACTGGGTGCCATCTGGAGTGCCTCTAGGAAACCTCACCGCGGCTCCCTGTAGGAGGGCTACTCCCCTTTGGTTTGAAGCTGAGTTCCTAACGCAGCGTTTCTAGGCAAAGGGTTTTGCCCCTTGGCTAAAACCGCCTCTGTCCTTCCTCAAATTGCCCAGTATTCTAGGCCAAAGGCATACGGACCTTGGGCGGCTGTGTGGCCGTGCTAAGGGGAGATGTCGATGCGCAATAGAAACACAAGGAACTCCATCGATGAAGGCAATCACTTATCGCGCCTTTGGTGCCGCCGCAGAGGTTCTGCATCTCGAAAACCTGCCCGCTCCGGAGCCAAAAACTGGGGAGGTTCTGGTAGATGTGGCCTTTTCAGGCGTCAACCCATCTGACGTCAAGACCCGCACCCGTGGGCAACCCGGCCTGCAAGGGTTTCCCTGGGACTATATCATTCCACATAGTGATGGGTCCGGCGTCATTTCCGCCGTCGGCGCGGGAGTTTCTGACAGTCGCATCGGTGAGAGAGTCTGGATCTGGAACGGCCAATTTCGCCGCTCTTGTGGCACCGCGGCGCAGCAGATCGCTCTGCCATCAGAGCAAGCGGTGCCGCTGCCAGAGGGGGTGAGCCTAGAGGCCGGTGCAGTTCTGGGCATTCCCGGGCTGACGGCTTGCTTTGCGGTTTTTGGCCAGGGGGAGGTCTCTGGCAAAACGGTTTTGGTCCAGGGCGGAGCTGGAACCGTGGGCATCTTGGCCGTGCAATTGGCCAAATGGGGCGGAGCACGGGTGATTGCGACTTGTAGTGCCTCTGGCACAGACCGGGTTCTGCGCGCCGGAGCGGATGTGGTTCTGGACTACCGTGCCGATGATCTGGCCGAACAGGTTCTGGCAGCAAATGACCGCCTCCCGGTGGATTTGATCGTCGAGGTGGAATTTGGCTGCAACATTGAAACAGACTCCCAAGTGATCGCGGAAAATGGTCGTATCGCGGCCTATGGCTCAGCTGCTGAGATGTCGCCGACCCTGCCGTTTATGCCCCTGTTGTTCAAAGCCGTGACCGTGGAAATTATCCTCGTCTATCTGCTCACTCCGGCCCAACGGGCAGCGACCATAGCGCGTTTGCATGCCGCATTACTGGCTGACGCCTTGGATTTTGACATTCAAAAGATCTACGATATTTCAGAAGCTTGTGAGGCGCATGAAGCTGTAGAAGCCGGAGCGCGACAGGGGGCTGTTTTGATCCAGGCGGGGAAACAAGACGGCGGTTAGTGAGCTTGGAGGGGGGCAAGAGGAAAGGCGTTGAAAAAGTTTTTGGTTTTTTCGACAAACCCTCTTGCGCCCTTCCCAAACTCACACTAGAACGCCGCTCACTGATGGGGTGTGGCCAAGTGGTAAGGCAACAGTTTTTGGTACTGAAGATCGTAGGTTCGAATCCTACCACCCCAGCCAGTACTTTCCAGCCATAGACGTAAGAGCGACGGAGCCCAGACTGGCCCCAATCGCCCCCGGTTTCTGCCCCAGTGGTTTCGGCTACGGGTGAGGGCCAGCTTATGACGGGCACCCGACCCACCCGTTGACCCGGTAGCGGGTGTTCAGGGTGGAGCGGGACGTTGCTTTAGCGGCGGGAGAAGCCCAAGCCACAGATCAGAGCAGGTCGAAGTCCACCCCGTTGGCCCAGAAGTCCCAGTCGTCGCGCTTGTTATCCGCCGCTGACCCGTCGACCAGATGCTCGGGACGACAGCACCGCCGATTATGACAGCGATGGCGAACCACCGTCCTCTCATCCAATACCGCTCGGTTGACCACGCAGTAGACGAACCGCGCCGCCGCGACCTGCCGACCTCGGAACCGTATCTTTGGCCGGTTGATCGTCGCGGTGACCCAGCACCCGTTTTCATCGACGGTGGTTTGAGTTAGGAGGGAGGTAGTCAGGGAGGAACAACATGGAAGACGTCGACCAGTGGCTACAAGTGCATCGTCCTGCTTGCGGAGAAGTCAGCTCCAAGCTGAAAGATGCTATAGCGGAATTCGTTTTGGTGTGGAGCCTCTTCGAACACATGGTCCTCACCCCTGCCAATGATCGACTACACCGAGAGGCCGCTCTGGTGCCAGAAGGGTACGTAAAGAATAACTACGACCTGATTGAAGAGGCGGCGCTACGTGGAGTCGCCAACATAGCCCGTGCACCGGTATTTCAAGAAGCCTTTGCCTATCATCGAACTCGGACCTTTGATGGCGTGAATTTCTCAGAGCACCTAGACCATCTAATTGAAGAAGGGAAACCTTCCAGAGCCAGAATAAAGGCGATTTACGACGGCACACACACTGGATACCGGGCTGAGATAGCTGCCCTCCTGCACGTTGCGTACTGTTTGCGCACCAATCTCATTCATGGATTTAAATGGGCGTCCGGTTTGCAGAACCAAGAAGATAACTTTCGCCATGCTACCCAGGTCCTCATGCTCGCTATAGACAATCCAGCCTAGCGGGTTCCGCTTCGTTCCCTTCCATTTCGATCGGCCTTGGCAGAGGTCAAACCGCCATATCTTCAGGGCTTTCCAGAGCACCCCGAACACCCGAATTCTTCCAGGGCACTCTTATAGAGAGAACACACGGATTTATCGCCGATTTCACTGCCCACACCACTTTCTAGGTCCGGCTCTCCTCAGGGCATGAAACATCAATCGGCGGCATGAATGATTGGAAAATCATAATCATGACGAGCAACACGCAACCTGCACCTGGAACCGAAACCACTATCCAAGATCTGGCCAAGGCCTACGGAAACCAGATCGTCCGCCGCGATAACAAGTTCTACGATATCGACCACCTAGGAACCCCGCTTTCCCGCAACGACGTCGAGATGATGGTGCTGAACCGGATCCGCGAAGAACATCCTCAGGCCCAGCTGAGCAACGAGGTCCTGAAGGGCCTGTTCAAGCTGCTGATCGAGACACGCCACACAGACACCCAACGGGCCTTTCAGGTCTGGAATGGCACGACGGTGAGCGAACCCGGCAACGCAAATCGGCTGATCAGCTCACGCGGGGCGGTCTCGGCCAATGTCTGGTCTGAACCTGAGTATCGTCGCGCTCGCGTCAATGCTGCGGACCCTGGCGTGGTTGGAGAATTCTTCGACGCTTTCTTCCCGCGCGCTGCCGACCGGGAGCAATTTCTGAACTGGCTGGCATGGTGCCTACAGAACGAGGCCGATAAGCCAGCCTGGGCTCCCTTCTTCTATTCTCGGAGCAAGGGCACAGGAAAAAGCACGACCTGTCGTGTGCTATCGGAGCTCTTCGGGGCGGCGAACACTGCTGTTCAGAACAACATCAGCAAGCTGACCCAGCAGTTTAACTCGACGGTACTGACCAGTAAGCTAGTCGTCTGCGAGGAAACTCAGATCAAGCCGGGGTCTACTCAGGCTAACGCCCTGAAGACCTTTATCACCGATCCGTTTGTTCTTGTTGAGCGAAAAGGATTTGAGGCTGAACGGGCACGGCAGACGTGCTGCTTCGTGTTCACCTCCAACTTCGCTCCGACTTGGATGGAGGAAGGCGAGCGGCGCTACTACGTCATGGATGTCGATCACGACGGTCGATCGGGCGGGGCGAACGCTGATGGTTTCGCCGCCTTGGTTGGTCAGGTGCATCAGTTTCTGGACGATCCAGCAAACGTCGGGCGGTTGTACAACGCTCTGATGCAACGCCAACTACCAGAGGGCTTCAGCGCCAAGAGCCTGAACATTGCGCAGCTATCGACCCCGATTATGCAACGCCTGCAGCAGACCAGCCGCCAGACTATCGTTGACCAGCTGGAAGAGCTGCTGAACGAGCGCGGGTTGGTCGTGCTTCCTGAGGCTGATGTTGTTCAGTTCGTTCGGAAACACCTCAACGCCAACATGAACCAAACCAAACATCTCATGGACGACCTGGAATGGCAGAAAACCAAGGTCAAATGGGGTGGCAAAGATTATGCTCGCGCAATCTGGGTTCGCCCCGGATTTACGATCGAGCGTGGCTGGATCTATGGGCCTGACTTCGAGGCGGAACGCGTTAGCGACTATCTCGAACGAAACGACCCATTGAGAGATATGGACGTGCTGTGAGTGAGCACTTTACCTTCAGAGATGACTGCGAGATCTGGCTGCAGGACATCATGGATTCTAACTACGAGGAGGCCCTTTCGAGGGTCACCTCCCTCCTAACTCAAACCACCGTCGATGAAAACGGGTGCTGGGTCACCGCGACGATCAACCGGCCAAAGATACGGTTCCGAGGTCGGCAGGTCGCGGCGGCGCGGTTCGTCTACTG
>NZ_JBDWPJ010000134.1:0-4696 GCF_039971195.1 Pseudophaeobacter sp. | reverse complement strand
CGGCCGCTGTGGCGGTTCAATGCCCTGTGGTATCAGTCACCCGAGTTGTTTGCACCGCGCAGTGTGAATGATCGACGCGATACCAGTCATGGCACGGATGCGCCCTATATGCGCAGCGAGCAGCAAGTGATCCTGCGCCTGCCCAAAAGCCGTGCCGTGGTGTTTTCAATCCATACCTATATGGTGCATCGCGATGATGTAATGGCGCAGTGGGGAAACCCCGCCTGGGCCGAGTCTTGAAGTATTAGCCGATAGCAGGCCGCTGAGCTGTAACAGCCATCGCGGCCTGCGCGGATCTCTCTATTGGGGCAGGAGCACCCGTGCCGCTGCCTGAACCATGCCAGACCCATGCAAGAACAGAACCACCATGGCCGTCACCAAGGCGCGGACAGAGAGTACGAGGTCAATACCGCGAAAGGCATTGGCCGTGGCCGATAGCATAGCATGTGGCAAACCAATGATCCGGGCAATGCGACTTTGGCCAAAGACTGATTGATAGGTTGCATGGCCCAGATGCGTTGGATTTGGCCGGGCAGAGCGCCAAGGTTTGGCGCGGGCCGGCAAGTGCTGGATCTCGTCGCAATGCTGCTCCAGTACCGTGCTTGCCTCATCGACAGAGCCAAAGCGTTCCTGGCCCCGGGCCCGTTCAGCCTCAGCCTCGGCGCGGGCCTGATCCGCCATTCTAAGTCGGCTTGCCGCCGCCGAGATTTTTGGGCTCTCAGGCTTGCGCTCAACCCTTTGGGAGGCCGTCCTTTGCGGGGCTGGCCTTTGGGGAGTGATGTGCTTGGGGCTGGACTGCTCCGGAAGGCAGGATTCACTGGCTTGGCAGTCCTGAACCAGGGGCGCGGAGCCCTTGGAAATGGCCTGATCGATGATCATGGCAGGGGATTCCGCAAGTGCCTGGTCTTCGACCTCACTGCTTTGTTCAAAAGTCCCTAAAAATTGCTGCGGGGTCAATGCTTTGCTGGTTTCCTGCCAAAAGATCACCAAAGGATCCAAAGCTTGCGTCATGCGCTTCAGCACAATGGCCAGGAGGATTTCGGAAATCTCCTGATCGCAGGCACCGGGAAAGGTCGGCGCCAGAACCAGCTCGATATAGGCTGCGGGGGCTGGTACGCCCCGTGGGGTACGGACGCCAAGCCGCAGGGGAATACGACGCAACCGCAGGCTCACCCGGTATTGATCCGTGTCCAGCCCGATCCGATGTGGATCTCTGGCGTTGATCTGCAGCGCAGGATGGCCGAATTCTTCCAGCGTATCCAGCAGCTCTGTCAGAGCCAGTGTTAGTTTCTCTTCGCTGCGGTGTTCAAACCCCAGCTTACCTTTGTATTGCTCGATCTGTGCCACCGTCAGGGTCCTCCGCTCGGGTTGCTCTGGGTAAACAATAGGAAGGGATCTGGCTCAAAAGTGAGGCGGGGAGAGACAATTGATGAAGAAATAATCAATTTTTACTATGAGTTTACGGCATTGGTAAATAATTATACAAATCAATTGGTTGGGTCGATTTTCTGGTTCTGTGAATCTCCGAATACGGCAGGAAAGGGGCGCTGCAACGCCACTTTGATGCCGCATCCCTTACAATAAGGACCCTTTGGTTGGATTGTTCGCGCAGCCATTTCCAATTTGGAACCACGCGTCGCATCGGCCTCAGACGGAATGCGACTATTGGTCGATTTGCCGCCCCATGATGGCCAGGGATTGCTGATAGACTGTGGCTGCGTTCCACTGTTTCAGCACCCGGTAGTTCGGCTCGCCTTCCTGATAGCCCTTGCCACGTTTCCAGCCATGTTTTTGCAGGTAGCGCGCTGTCGATGCCAAGGCGTCCTGCATGTTATAGAAATCAACACGGCCGTTGCGGTCCCAGTCGACACCATATTTCAACGCATTGCCGGGCAGGAACTGGGTATGGCCCAGCTCGCCATGTTTGGCCCCTTGGGTGGCGCTGGTGATTGCGCCCTGATCCACCAGTTTTAGCGCTCCCAAAGCATGGGGTTCAAAAAACTCTGAACGGCGGCAATCGTAGGTGAGGGTGACAATGGCAGAAACCACCCGGCTGTCGCCCATGAAATTGCCAAAGGCGGTTTCCATCCCGTGGATCGAGATCAATAACCCCGCAGGTACCCCGTATTTGCGCTCCAAGGCAGCGTAGAACTCGGCATGGCGGGCCTTTTGCTTGCGCCCCTGTGCCACGATGGTGGCGGCGCCACGGATCTGCATGAATTTTTCTAGGCTGTAGCGAAAGCTTTTTTGGTTGCGGTCAGCAGCGATGGTGCGGCTGGCATATTGCGCCTGGGCCAGCGCCTGCAATCCCGCCGATTTAACTCCGGAGCGGCGGGCGACCTTGGCAAAATCCGCTTTCCAGGCCTCAAACCCGGCAGAGGTATTACCGCAGGGGGCGGCGAGGGCAGGCGCGGCCAGCGTGGTGAGGCTAAGGGCAAAGGCAAAGGTGGCAGAGGCAAAGAGGCGCATAAAGGGATCCTAAAGCAATGAACTCAAGTTGGGTCCGAGCCTAGGCGCCGCCGCGCAAAAATCTAACGGGAAAACCGCCGGGCTTGTCTCATTTCTGAACGGGTATCATGCAAAGGCCATCGGCGCGGCAAGCGCCAGCCCATCGGCCACCGCCGTCATGGCGTTGCGGTTTTCGACCCTGGCATTGGGGCACAACTGGCGCAGCGCGGCATCCAGCGAGGTCAGCAGCGACGAGCCACCAACCATAACCAGCCGGTCGATTTGCCTAGGGGCGACATCGGCCACTTGCAGTGTTTCGGCCGCATTGTGGGCGATCTCTACCATCATCTTGTCGAGGCTCGCCTGCATAAGGGGCGCGGTGAGAGGTGCATTTAGGCCGCGTTCCAGAATGCGCAAATCGATCCGGGGCTCTGTGGAACTGTCCGGGGCATTGGCCTGGATCTTGCCGCGCTCCACCGTAAAGGCGACGTCATGTCCCAGTTCGTCCTCGAGGGTGGAGACCAGCCGGTTGAGCTTTTTCGGCTCTACCGCGTATTTCGCCAGCTCGCGGGCTGCGCGCCGACTATCTGCTGCATACATAAAAGGGATCATCTGCCAGGTGGCCAGATCGTTGAACAGCCGGTTGGGTGCGGGCAGGGTTTCGGTGCCAAAGGCATTGCGGATCTGACTGCCACGCCCCAGAAGCGGCATCACATGGTCGATACTGATCTGGCGGTCAAAATCTGTGCCGCCCAGCCGCACCCCATGAGAGCCAAGAATGCGGGTCGCGCCGCTGCTGTCTTGCTCAAACAGGGTGAAATCCGAAGTGCCGCCGCCAATGTCGACGATCAGCCCCAGCCCCTTTGCAGGCGCGGCCGATCGCACCGCTGCTTCGGGTTCATAGAGAAAGCGGACATCCTCAAACCCGGCGGCGAGGTAGCAATCGCGCAGGTCCACCTCTGCCTGGGCATCGCGGGCGAAATCGCTGCTGTGAAAATGCACCGGGCGGCCAGAGAGAGCATGGGTGTAGTTTTGGTGGGTCGCGGCTTCGGCGCGGGATTTCACCTCTGCCAGGAACCGCGCGATGATCTGGATGAAATCAGTCACCTCGCCGTTGATCCGCCGTTCTTCGCGTAGAAGCGGCGTGCCCAGCAGGCTTTTGAGCGCCCGCATGAACCGCCCTTCATCGCCATTGATCAGTGCCCGCGTGGCGGAGCGACCAATGCGCATCGGGCGCTTGGGTTCAAAGAACACTGCCGTGGGCAGGGTGGTCTCACCCGGTTCCATCTCCACCAGCCAGGGGTGATCTCCCACGGCAATCCCCGCAGCGGAGTTCGAGGTGCCAAAGTCAATGCCAAGGGTATTGGGGGCAGTAGCTGAGGCGGACATGTGCGGGCTCCTTTTGGGCGATGGAACGCGCCCACCTATAGGAGCGTGAGACTCGCTTCAAGGGACGATTGGCCTAAGCAGGGTGAGTTGGCTGCTCTTATCAGAGGCTAACTACCTGACCGGAAGTTGGATGTCTGAGGTTCCGAAGGATGAAAAACAGCGATTGCAGATCCGCGCAGGCGGTTTAACGCCCTAGGACCCGCGCGGTTCGGGCATAAGAATCGGTCTCAAAACGGAGCCAGGGGTGCTGGATCTATGGGATATCAAACCGAGTCGTCTTGGCTGGCTCAATGCAGCCTGGCCAAGAGCCTGTTTAGCCACAGCAGCCGCTTGTACACTTTTCTTTTTCAAGAGGACTGGTATCGGCATCGGTTACCGGAAAGTCGCCTGTCAGCGTCGGCTGTGGAACTTGCAGCGCATCAGAAAGCCTAGCAACGATGGACCGAGGCATCAGCGACAGGCTCTCGGCCTCGATCTTTGCCAGTTTCCTTTCGGTCAGGCCAGACAATTTGGCAAGCCTTGGCCGACCAATTTTCCGCCCCTTCCGTATGGATTTGAGGCGGTCGCTTCTGATTTCTACGAGTTCTGTCATGCCCGCTGCTTATCAAGTGTGGCCAGGGTTTTCCAGATGAAATGCGGGTGCAGCGAATGGCCGTTTTGAGCCGATTCTGTTGGAAAACTAGGTGTTGCGGGCGCAGAAAGTCGAGTTCCAAATTCAGCGCGAGTGCCTTTCTGGTCAGGCTTTTCTCGTTTGCTGCGGTGCAGGAAAGATCTTGGCCAGTTTTCTGAGGTTTTGGGCGGTAGCGGCGAGGAGGAATTCGTCGTTTGCGCCATATGGGCCGCGTAGTCGGAGCCTTCC
>NZ_JBDWPJ010000133.1:0-4600 GCF_039971195.1 Pseudophaeobacter sp. | reverse complement strand
AACGACGGGGCGCTGTGTACCTGGTTCACCGCGCAGGATGATCCGCAACTGGCGCGCAAACGCTGGATTGCCGCGATGAAAACCCGTGGCGTTGTCACCGTCGATGCCGGTGCTGCGCGGGCCTTGGAAAATGGCAACAGCCTGCTGCCCGCTGGGGTGCGTCATGTGGAGGGTGACTTTGGCCGGGGGGAACCCCTGGCCATCCTCGGCCCGGAAGGGCGCAAACTGGGGCAGGGGCTGTCGCGTTACACCGGTGACGAAGCCCGTGCCATTCAGGGGCGCCAATCCGCCGAGATCGAAGCCACGCTGGGCTACCCTGGCCGCGCGGCCCTGATCCATCGGGACGATATGGCGCTCTGACCCTACGACTTTAGGGCTGGAAACCTCTGGGCTGTCTCTCTTATCTTGGCACAACCCGGATGGCACCAGCTTTGATCAGCAAAGGCTCAAAGAGACCCATGAAAGACATTGAAAATATCCCCGCCCTGATGATGGAGCTTGGCATTCGTGCAAAGCGCGCGGCGCAGACCCTGGCCACGGCCAGTGCAGAGCGCAAACATGCGGCCCTGATTGGTGCTGCCGAAGCGGTCTGGACACGACGCGGCGACATCATCGCCGCAAACCAGCAAGACCTTGATTTTGGACGTTCAAAAGACCTGTCTCCGGCGATGATGGACCGGCTGATGCTGGATGAGTCTCGCATTCAAGGCATCGTGGATGGTCTGCGCGCCGTGGCCGAACAGCCCGATCCCGTGGGCGAAGTGCTGGCCGAATGGGAGCAGCCCACCGGGCTCAACATTCAGCGGGTGCGCACGCCGCTTGGTGTCATCGGGGTGATCTATGAAAGCCGTCCCAATGTGACGGCGGATGCCGGGGCGCTCTGCCTCAAGTCCGGCAATGCGGTGATCCTGCGGGGCGGCTCTGAGAGTTTTCATTCGAGCCAGGTCATCCATGCCTGCCTGGCCGAGGGGCTGCGCGGCGCTGGCCTGCCCGAGGATGCGGTTCAGCTGATCCCGACGCGGGATCGGGCCGCGGTGCAGGAATTGCTGATCATGACAGAATATGTCGATGTTATCGTGCCACGCGGCGGCAAGGGGTTGGTTGGTCTGGTGCAGCGCGAAGCGCGGGTGCCGGTTTTTGCCCATCTCGAAGGGATCGTGCATATCTACCTTGATAAGTCGGCGGATGCCAAAAAGGCGCTAGAGGTGGTGTTGAATGCCAAGACCCGGCGCACCGGGATCTGTGGTGCTGCGGAATGCCTCCTGATCCACCGCGATATTGTCGACACCATCGGTCGCGATGTTCTAAGCGCGCTGGCCGCTGCCGGGGTGGAGATCCATGCCGAAGCAGGCCTGACCGGACCCGAGACGATGCTGGTGGCAGATGACAGCGACTGGGGCAAAGAATTCCTCGACAAGGTGATTGCTGCCAGGCCGGTCGCGGATATCGACGAAGCCATCTCCCATATCCGCCGCTACCACTCGCAGCATACCGATTGCATCATCACCGAGGATGCAGAGTCTGTGACACAGTTTTTTGCCGAATTGGACTCGGCGATCCTGATGCATAATGCCTCGACCCAGTTTGCCGATGGTGGCGAGTTTGGCATGGGGGCTGAGATTGGTATTGCCACCGGCAAGATGCACGCGCGCGGGCCAGTTGGGGCGGCGCAGCTGACCAGTTTCAAATATCTGGTGCGCGGCGACGGGACCGTGCGGTCCTGACTTGCAGCCCGGTTTAAAAAGGTAAAAACCCCAGCCATATAGCTGGGGTTTTTTTTGTATTACAGTAGCTTGTGTCGCAAAGCTGTGGCGTTGTTTAGAACTGAATGGTGATCTTTTCTGCACTGTGACCATAGTCGACCTCGCGGCTGGCTTCCTCGGCGGCGACCGGCAACATGGCAAATTGCACCTGTGCCGGGGTAACGGCCATGTCGGTATCGCTGCCGTCCAGATGGCACCAGAGCGGCGCATCCACGGCAACCTTGCGGCCTTCGCCAGTCACCGTCCATTTGCCGCCCTCGCAGGACATGGTGATCAAGCCGCCATAGGGCAGGGCGGTTTCCATGCAGAGCGCGGCGAGAAAGGCCATGCGCACCTCGCTGCGGCTGCAGCCTTCGGCGTGATCCCATTGGAACTTCATCCGGCCGGCCTTGCCGATATCATCCAACACCGAGACAACCTCGGCCCGACCCATCTGCTGATCACCGGCAGCGCCAAAGGCGACACGGAAGAACCGAATACGGGCATTGGCGTTAAGAACGCTGTCAGAAATCAATTCAAGCTCGGGTCCGGCCATGGCGCCGGACATCGCCAGCAACTCTAGGCCGTTATTGATGGCACCCACCGGGCTGATCAAATCGTGACAGATCCTGGACCCTATCAAAGCGGCCAAATTGGCGGTATCTACGGCCATATCATTCCTCCGAATTGGGCCCATACAATGATCGACCTCAATGCTTTTCTAGCCCCCGGCATGCGTGTGCAGCATCCGGATCATCCTGACTGGGGACCGGGGGAGGTCCAATCCAATGCAGGTGGCAAAATTACTGTCAACTTCCCGGATCAGGGGAAACTGGTCTTTGACGGGGCGCGTGTCCCCTTGATTCTAGTGAATGAGGCATAGCGGTTTATGAATGGTTAAGAAAGCCCAGAGAGTTTTACGAAAACCTTGCCTATTGTCGCCAAGCCAGTCTATCAGCGGCGCAACACTTTCTTTGAAGGCCTGAGCTACATGGCTGATAGTTTGACAGAATTCACTGTTTCCCTGGCCGAAAGTGCGGCTGACCTTCAGGCAGCCCAGGCGCTGCGATACGCGGTCTTTGTGCGTGAAATGGGGGCGGATGGCGCTCTGGTCGATCATCGACAAGGGTTGGAAAAGGACCATTTTGACGCGTTCTGCGAGCATATGATGATCCGCGAAAGCGCCACAGGGCGGGTCATCGGTGTCTATCGTCTGATGCGCAGCGATCAAGCTGAGGCCGCAGGGCGGTTTTATTCGGAAGCGGAATATGATCTGAGCGCGCTGACTTCCTCGGGGCGGCGGTTGTTGGAGCTGGGACGCTCCTGCCTGCATCCGGATTTTCGCGGTGGCAGGGCGCTGTTTCATCTCTGGGCGGGGTTGAATGACTATGTCAGCGCCCATCAGATCGAGGTGCTGTTTGGGGTGGCAAGCTTTGCCGGAACCGATCTGGAGGCTCTCGCCGGGCCGCTGTCTGTGTTGCACCGGGATTACCTGGCTCCCGAAGGGCTGCGCTGCCGGTCCACCCGCTATCAGGCGATGGATCTGTTGCCGGGTGATCAGGTGGATCGCAAGCGGGCGATGATCGATTGCCCGGCGCTGATCAAGGCCTACCTGCGACTGGGCGGCAAGGTCGGCGATGGCGCCTATGTAGACCATGACTTCAACACCACGGATGTCTGTATGATCCTAGACACGGAAAAGATGTCGGAACGGCAAAGGCGAATCTACGGCGCTCGCCCGGCTGGGAAGGGCTAATATGGCAACGACCTGGGAAAATGGCGATCCGCCTGAACCTTTGCATATCTCGCCCTTGGGCTGGCTTTTGGTTCTGATACGGGGGCTTATATTGGGCTCTTTGGTCTTTGGCGGCCTGATCCTGTTGTTGCTGGTGCGTCTGGTAGAGCGTCCCCTATGTGGCGTAAACCGCCCGGTGACGCCTTTCATCACGCAGCTTGTCTGCCGCAATGCCTTTCGGATCCTGGGCATGGGGTTTTCCACCCGGGGCGAGCTGATGCAACAGCGCGGTGCGGTGGTGGCCAATCACAGTTCGTGGCTGGATATCTTTGCGCTCAACGCCAAAAAGCGGATCTATTTTGTCTCCAAGGCCGAGGTCGCTGCCTGGCCCGGCATCGGTTGGCTGGCCCGCGCCACTGGCACGGTCTTCATTGAGCGCAACCCCAAACGGGCAAAAGAACAGACTGAGTTGTTTGAGGAACGCCTACAGGCGGGCCACAAGCTGTTGTTTTTCCCTGAAGGGACCTCAACCGATGGATTGCGGGTTTTGCCATTTAAAACAACACTTTTTGCGGCGTTCTTTGGTGGTCATCTGCGTGAGTTCAGCCATATTCAGCCGGTGTCGGTGATGTTTCATGCCCCCAAAGGCAAAGAGCCCAGGTTCTATGGCTGGTGGGGCGATATGGAGTTCGGACCGCATCTGCTCAAGACCCTGGCAGCCCCGCGTCAGGGGAGGGCCGAACTAGTCTACCATGCACCGCTGAAAGTAAGCGATTTTTCCAATCGCAAGGCGCTGGCTGCCGCCTGCGAAGAAGTGGTGCGCGCGGGCCATGAGGCGCTGCGCAAATAGCGCTTGCAGCCTGCGCTGAACTGGCCTATATGCGCGACATCAAACCCGCAGGTGGGGTTTGGCCTGTCTGGGGGAGAAATCCCCAAATGGGCCGCCGGTTGGAGCAGATGCTCTGAGACCCCCACCGAGGACTGAAACCGGAAACAAGGAATACTAGCATGGCTCTTCCCGAGTTCACCATGCGCCAGCTGCTGGAAGCAGGCGTACACTTTGGTCACCAGACGCAGCGCTGGAACCCCCGCATGGGCCCGTACATCTACGGCGCACGCAACG
>NZ_JBDWPJ010000132.1:0-6002 GCF_039971195.1 Pseudophaeobacter sp. | reverse complement strand
ACCTGACATTCGGGATCGCCAAAGCGCACGTTATATTCCACCAGGCGCGGCTGACCGTCCTTGATCATCAGCCCGGCATAAAGCACGCCTTGATAGGGCATGCCGCGCTCTGCCATGACTTTCATTGTGGGTTTGACAATTTCTTCCATGGCCTTGGTTTCGATCTCGGCGCTGAGCACGGGCGCCGGGGAGTAGGCCCCCATGCCACCGGTGTTTGGTCCGGTATCGCCTTCGCCCACACGTTTGTGATCCTGGGCGGATCCAATCGACAACACTTCTTCACCGTCGACCAGGACAAAAAGCGAGGCCTCCTCGCCTTCCATGAACTCTTCGATCACCACCTCGGCGCCAGCGCCGCCAAAGGCACCGCCGAACATGTCGTCAATTGCGGCCAGCGCCTCCTCTTCGGTCATGGCGATGATCACGCCCTTGCCGGCGGCCAGACCATCCGCCTTGACCACTGTTGGCGCGCCATGCTGGCGGATATGGGCCTTGGCGGCTTCTGCGTCGGTGAAATGGCCATAGCCTGCCGTCGGCGCCTGTGCAGCGTCGCAGACTTCCTTGGTGAAGCTTTTGGAGGCTTCCAGCCGCGCTGCGGCCTCGGAGGGGCCAAAGACCATGACGCCTGCGTCGCGCAAGCGATCCGCAACGCCCGCTGCCAGCGGCGCTTCGGGGCCGATGATGACAAAGCCAATGGCGTTTTCTTCGACAAAGACGGTCACGGCGGCCCCGTCCATGATATCGAGACTGGCGCATTCGGCGATCTGGGCGATACCGGCATTGCCCGGTGCTACGATCAGCTTGTCGCATTTTGGATTCTGCATCACAGCCCAAGCCAAGGCATGTTCACGCCCGCCGCTGCCGAGGATAAGGATATTCAAGTCACTCTCCACTTGCTAAGCTTTGTGCGAGGTCTAGTAGTTGAAGCGGAAACAGGCAAGGGACGCATTCAGAGATGTCGCATTTGAGCAAACCTGATTTGTGGGATCGGATTTCCGAGTATGACCTTCCTACACTTGAAGGTGGAATGACCTTTGTCGATCTCTTGCGACGCGACACTAAATTCACGCGGAGCCTGGCCGAAGATGTCATTGATGAATACAGGCGTTTTGCCTATCTGACCCAGGTTGCGGATCAGCCTCTTGTTCCTTCACCTCGGGTGGATAAGGCCTGGCATCTGCATCTCACTCTGACGAGGGATTACTGGGAGCGCTTTTGTGGCGAGACCCTGGGAAGCAAATTGCATCATACCCCAGGTCAAGGCGCGTTTCATGAGCATCCTGATTACGCCGCTACGCTGGCCTTGTATCGAAAAGAATTTGGCTTCTCACCCCCCTATGATCACTGGCCTACTTCGGCACGCAAGGCACCAGATACCATTTACCTGTTGTTTGCTTTATTGGTGGGGCTGATTGGTTTTCTTGCCAAAGAGCCGATGGCCATCTACATCGCCGCCGCCTTAGGGAGCGTTTATGCTCTGTCCTTCTGGGGGGAGCTGCCCTTTTTCCGAGCATCCGGTATCGGGTCCGAGCACGAAACCAACGGGTCAAGTTGTAGCAGCTGCGGCGGAGATTGAGATTTTCAACTATTGGCCTCCCAGAGCCATCGCAGTAGTAGATACCGTGTAAATCAATACGAATATGCGAGAGATCGCTGGAGGCATACGCGTTTGTCCGACCTATTTGATGATCCTACCCCCGGCCAGAACGCGCCTGAGTTCAGCGTTTCGGAGATTTCCGGTGAGGTGAAGCGCACGCTGGAAGGCACCTTTGGCCGCATTCGGGTACGTGGCGAGGTTGGCCGGGTCTTCAAGGCGCGCTCGGGTCATCTTTACTATGATATCAAAGATGACCGCTCGGTACTGGCCTGCACCACCTGGAAGGGGCAAATTTCCAGCCTTGCGGTGGTCCCCGAAGAAGGGCTGGAGGTGGTTGTCACCGGGCGGCTCACGGCCTTTGGGGCGCAGTCAAAATACAACATGAACGTCGATGAGGTGGCGGTTGCCGGGCAGGGCGCGCTGATGGCGCTTTTGGAAAAACGCAAGAAGCAGCTCGAATCCGAAGGGCTATTTGCCAATGAACGCAAAAAGCCTTTGCCCTATCTGCCCCACATCATTGGCGTGGTGACATCGCCCTCTGGGGCGGTGATCCGCGACATTCTTCATCGGTTGCGCGAGCGCTTCCCGCGCAAGGTGCTGGTCTGGCCGGTGGCAGTGCAGGGCAGCAACTGCGCCCCCGAGGTGGCCCATGCCATCGAAGGTTTCAACCGGATGACGCCAGGCGGCGCCCTGCCGCGCCCGGATCTGATCATCGTGGCCCGAGGGGGCGGTGCCATCGAGGATCTTTGGGGGTTCAACGAAGAGGTGGTGGCGCGGGCGGCTGCGGCCTCGCAGATCCCGCTGATCTCAGCCGTTGGTCACGAGACTGATACCACCCTGATTGATTTCGTTTCGGACAAGCGGGCGCCAACGCCAACGGCTGCTGCTGAACTGGCGGTGCCGGTGCGGCTGGAGCTGATGGCCTGGGTCGAAGATCAAGGCACGCGGCTGTTGCGCGGTGCAGGCCAGGCGGTGCAGATGCGCCGCCAGCGTCTGAATGATCTGTCGCGGGCGATGCCCCGTCCCGAAAGCCTGCTGGAAACGCCACGGCAGCGCTTTGATCAGGTCTCTTACAATTTGCCTCGGGCCCTGATGGCCGGGGTGCAACGGCGGCGGGTGTCTTTGAGTGAAGCCGCTGCCGGGCTGCGGCCTGCCACGCTGCGTGGCCTGGTTCAAGGCAGGCGTAGTGATTTGGAAACAGCTTCTGCCAAGCTATCTCTTACTCCAATTGCGCGCGAGATTTCCCGTCAAAAGGCGGATCTGGCCAAGGTAGCAACACGACTGACGGCGGCACAGAGCCTGCGGGTTGAACGCCAGCGGCAGCAGTTGGTTGCCACGGGACGTCAGCTTGATATTCTGAGCTACAAGGCGACGCTCGCGCGTGGCTATGCGGTGGTGCGCAGTGGTGATGCCCTTGTCACAACACGGGCTGCTGCCGAGGCAGCATCAACGCTGCAGATCGAATTTGCCGATGGGCAGGTTGCGCTGAAAGGACCTGCCAAAGCCTAGAGACCCGGTCGTAAAAATGGGAAGCATTGCGCGGTAGTAGAGCAACGGGGCTAAACACCGACCTCTGGACCAAGGCAGAGCATTTCTTCGTCAATGTCACCTGATTCATATAGCTCAGTTGCCTGGGGGTCGTTCTGAAACCGCGCATTGAGCCCATTTGGCGTAAGCGCGAAGCTCCAGCATTGCGGCCCACTGTTGTCCTCATAGACAAAACAGATCTGGCCAGCCTCTTCGTACCAGCTGCCCTCTTGGCAGCGCCCGTCCAGAAAGGACCAAATGACGCGGCGGTCAGGCAGGTAGCGTTCAACCCCATAGGCGGTGCCGTCAAAGCCATAAAACAGGGTTTTGCCCTGGGTGTAGCGGTCGAACTCCTCGGCGCTCAAAGGCTCAGCCGCCTGGGCCGACAATGGCAGGGTCAAGAGATAGAAAAAGAGAATCAAAAACCGTCGCATAGGCAGAGTGTGACAGAGAGGCGGCCTGGAGGCCAAACATTTGGCCTGGTAGCCTGTTTCGTGTTGGCGCTGCCGGTCGTGCCACTCCAGCTTCCCCGGCGTTTCATTTGAAAAGGCCCGCCATGCGCGGCAAGCATGGGCGAACGCGTTTGCGACAGATGGGAGAACACCAGGTGACAGTGCTACAAATCCTTGAGCTGATGGCCACTTTGGCTGCATTGAGCTATCTCGTTTTTACCGCCCGCGACCCCAGTGCCCTGCGCAGTTTCCTCAAAACCACTTCTGTTGCCCTGCTTGGGCTGGCGGCGCTGATCGCAGGCGCGCCGCTGTGGTTGGTGCTGGGGCTGGCGCTCTGTGCCCTGGGAGATTTCTTTTTGTCTTTGGAGGGCGAGCAAGCCTTCATGGCAGGAATTGGTGCCTTTGCGCTGGGCCACCTAGCCTATGTGGTACTGTTCCTGGGCCAGGCCGGCAGTGATCTGAGCCAGATCTGGGCGCTGCCTGCTTTGGGGCTGACCTGTGCCATTCTCGGGCTGGGACTGGTCATGGCCTGGGTCCTGGCGCCGAAGGCTGGCGAATTGAAGATCCCGGTTCTGATCTATATTCCGATCATCCTCTCCATGGGGCTGGCCGCCCTGAGCCTGAGTGATGGGGCTGCTCTTTGGGTGCTCCTTGCCGCCCTGGCCTTTATGGCATCAGACGTGGTTCTGGCCTTTGAAACCTTTGTCCTGCGCTCGGATCACCCTTTGCGCCGCTACACGCCCTATGCGATCTGGCCGCTTTATTGGGGAGCACAGGCCGGGTTTTATCTGTCTTTTTCCTAACACAAATCCCGCATCCGCTTTGCAACCCGGTGCAATCCGCATTAGGTGATGGGGAAACCCTGTTGCGGAGGCCCTGATGGCGTTTTTCTCAAAGCTCAAAGAGCGTTTGTTCAAATCCTCATCCAAGCTGGACGAGGGGCTGGAAGCTATTGTCGAGGAGGCCGCCGAGACAGAGCCACCTGCGCCGCTGGAAGCGCCTCTTGAGGAGCAGCCGGTGGCGGCCTCACCAACGGCCCCTGCAGCAACCGCGATCAAAGATACCCCCGCTGAGGCTCAGACAGAAAAATCCTCTGGTATTCTAGGGCGTCTGATGGGACGCGGGAGCAGTTCCGAACAGCGCCGTACCCTGGACGATGACATGCTGGAGCAGCTCGAAGAGCTGTTGATTGCTGCCGACATGGGCGTCGATACCGCCCTGCGGGTGACTTCCAATATGGCCGAAGGACGCCTGGGCAAAAAACTCTCGGCCCGTGAGATCAAGGAATTGTTGGCGGCGGAAATTGCAAGGGTGATGGAGCAGGTGGCCAAGCCGATGCCAATCTATGCCCACCGCCCACAGGTGGTTCTGGTGGTGGGGGTCAATGGCTCTGGCAAGACCACCACCATTGGCAAACTGGCCAGCCAGTTCAAAGCGGCAGGCAAAAACGTGGTGATTGCCGCAGGGGATACCTTTCGCGCCGCCGCCGTAGAGCAGCTTCAGGTCTGGGGCGATCGCGCTGGCGTACCTGTGTTGACTGCTCCGGAAGGCTCTGATCCCGCCAGCCTCGCCTATGACGCCATGACTCGCGCCCAGGAAGAGGGCGCCGATTTGTTGATGATCGATACCGCCGGTCGTCTGCAGAACCGGGCCGACCTGATGGAAGAATTGGCCAAGATCATTCGCGTCATTCGTAAAAAAGATGAGACCGCGCCGCATAATACTCTGCTGGTACTAGATGCCACCACCGGCCAGAATGCGCTCAGCCAGGTAAAGACATTCCAGGACCTGGCCGATGTATCCGGGTTGGTGATGACCAAATTGGACGGCACTGCCAAGGGCGGTGTGCTGGTGGCGCTGGCAGATAGGTTCGGCCTGCCAATCCATGCCATCGGCGTCGGTGAACAAATCGACGACCTCGCCCCCTTTGATCCCGAAGAATTCGCCGCTGCCCTGACCGGCCTAGACAACAGCTAAAGATGCGCCGCGAGCCAGATCAGCTTCCCTATCGTTTCATTTGGCCAAAAATATCCTCCGGGGGTTTGGGGGTGGAAAACCCCCGAGACACCACAACAGCCACAAGGAATAGACCTGGAATATGAGCGACTGGCTAATCTCCCTTGAGGGCACAGAAGCAGGCCATCAGGCGGCGCTCTGGCTGGCCCTTATGGCGGCCTTTTTACATGCGGTCTTTGGAGCGCTGCAAAAAGGCAAGCATGATCCCTGGCTGTCGCGCGGGGCCATTGATGCCTCCTATGGGTTGATGGCCGCTCCCTTTGCCCTCTTTGTGGTGCCCTGGCCCGAGCCCCATATGTGGCCAATCTTTTCCGTGGTCTGGGTGATACACGTGGCCTATAAGGTGTTGCAGGCGCTGGCCTATACCAAGGGCAGCTATACTGTGGTCTACCCGGTGGTGCGCGGCACGG
>NZ_JBDWPJ010000131.1:0-2298 GCF_039971195.1 Pseudophaeobacter sp. | reverse complement strand
GGTTCTGCCAGCAATGATATGGCTAATCTGATGGGCGAAGCACGCCAGACCCTGCTGTTACAACGGGTCTCTCAAGGGGCTGACGCCATGAGCGCCTATGAGGCCTTGCAGATTGCCACCCGTGGTGGTGCAGATGTGCTGGGGCGGCCCGATTGTGGCCGGCTGGCGCCCGGCAAACGGGCAGATCTGGCAATCTGGGATGTCTCCGGCGTGGCCTCTAGCGGCAGCTGGGATCCTGCGGCCTTGTTGTTGGCGGGACCGTCGCAGGTCAAACATCTCTTTGTTGAGGGACGGCAGATTGTCCAGGACGGCCATGTCACCACGCTTGATCTGCCGCGCCTGCTGGAGCGGCATCATGGTTTGGCGAAGCGTCTGATATCGGGAGAGTGATGTGAAGGTCCTACTGCGCTTGGCTGTCTGTCTGCTGCTCGGCGCCGCGCCGCTGGGCGCGGCAAATGCCGATCGCGAAGGAGCCATGCTTGGCCTCAATACACTGCGTGCCCAGCACGGCCTGGCGCCGCTCAGCTGGTCGCGCAAATTGGAAAAGGCCGCAAGGCGCCATGCCAAGGATATGGAGCGGAACGGCTTTTTCTCTCACATGGGCAGTGATGGCAGCCGCATCGCAGACCGGCTGCACAGCGTTGGATATGGGTTTTGTGCCGCAGCCGAAAACATCGCCAAGGGCCAGCCCAGCCAGCCCATGGTCATGGCCAGTTGGCGGCAGTCGCGCGGCCACCGCAAGAACATGCTGAGCTCGAGCGTGAGTGAATTTGCCCTGGTGCGCGAAGCGGGAAATCTATGGGTGATGGTTCTGGCGCGCCCGGGCTGCTGAGAGGCCAACAGCTGGAGCGCTGCCTGAGTGGGAAGATGCTGCTGTAGCTACAGCCTTTGCCCGTTGATCCAAACCTCGGCGATTGCCCGGTCATCGCCCATCATCAGGGTGGGGAAAACCGCTTCCCACAGATCCTGGGCCCGGTCGGCCCGCTGGGCGATGGCCGGGGTTGAGGCCAGATCCAGCACCACCAGATCTGCCTCCATGCCAGGCGCGATATTGCCAATCTTGTCTTCCAGCCGCAGCGCCTTCGCGGATCCCTGGGTGGCGAGCCAGATCAGCTCTGCTGCGTGCAGAGGGCGACCGCGCAGCTGGCCGATCTCATAGGCGGCGGCCATGGTGCGCAGCATCGAAAAGCTGGAGCCGCCGCCGGTATCTGTGGCCAGGCCAATGCGCTGGCCCTCTGCCATCAGCCGGTCCATGTCAAACAGGCCAGAGCCGATGAAGGTGTTGGAGGTGGGGCAATGCACCAGCGCGGCGCCATAGTCGCGCAACCGGTGGCGTTCGCGCTCTTCCAGATGGATGGCGTGGCCATAGACACCGCGCGCGCCCAACAGGCCAAATTCCTCATAGGTATCCAGATAGTCCCGCGCCTGGGGGAATAGGGATTTGACCCATTCGATCTCGTCCAGCTGTTCGCTCAGATGGGTCTGCATCAGGCAGTCCGGATGTTCCGCCCAAAGCGCCCCAAGCGCCGCTAGCTGATCCGGGGTCGAGGTTGGCGAAAAGCGTGGTGTGATGGCATAGTCTATGCGGTCAACCCCGTGCCAGCGCTCAATCAGCGCCTTGCTGTCGTCATAGGCGCTTTGCGCCGTGTCGCGTAGCCCCTCGGGGGCGTTGCGGTCCATGCAGGTCTTGCCCGCCACCACCCGCTGACCGCGTTCCTGGGCTGCCGTAAAAAAGGCATCAACGCTTTCGCGGTGAATGGTGGCAAAGCTGCAGACCGTGGTGGTGCCATTGGCGGCAGAAAGGTCCAGGTAGCGGTTGGCAATTTCGCTGGCATAGCCAAGATCGCCAAAGCGCATTTCCTCAGGAAAGGTATAGCTGTTGAGCCAGTCGATCAGCCGTTTGCCCCAGCTGGCTATAATGGCGGTCTGCGGGTAGTGCACATGGGCGTCGACAAAACCGGCCAGGATCAGCTTGGAGCCGTGATCAATCACTTCTGCCCGCGGCAGTTTTTCCTGCATCGCCTCCAGACTGCCAGTGCCGGTAATCTTGCCCTCGGCAATCGCCACGGCGGCAGAGATCTGCACGGCGTCTTCGGGCGACGGGGCGGCAAAGGGAGAAGTGCAATAGGACAACACATGTCCGCGCAGGATGAACTCGCTTTGCATTTTGGGGCCGTCCTTTTCTTGCCAAATCGCAGCGCTCAGGATACGCGCGCTCGCAGTTCCGGTAAATTATCTCATTGTCATTGTTTTCTGGTAACTGCTTCTAGTAATTTGCAACCAATCTTAGCAAAGGGC
>NZ_JBDWPJ010000130.1:0-26105 GCF_039971195.1 Pseudophaeobacter sp. | reverse complement strand
ACGTGTCTTCATACCTTGTTCTCGGCCTGGGGCGACCCATCGCCCGACGCGCGTGCTGCCAAAACGGATGCCGCTATCGGGCCCAATTTCTACTATTCTGATCCAAACGCTGCAGAGCCAATCCAGAGCCGTGAGGCCTATCTGGATTACATCGCCCAGTTTTCAGCCATGATGCCAGGCGCCACCGCCGAAGTGGTCGCGATAAGCGAACACCACGGGCATCTGCGGGCCACTGTTGATTTTGCAAAGGACGGCCAGCGCATGGCGCGCGGGCAGTATTTTGCTGATATGTCAGACGGCAGGCTACAACGCGTGATCGGATTTACAGGCATGGGAGAGCCCGATTGACCGCCCCCGCCATTGAACTCAAAGGCATTTCAAAATCCTTTGGCCCGGTTCAAGCAAACAAAGACATCTCGATCAGCGTCGCCCCCGGTACCATCCATGGTATCATTGGTGAGAACGGCGCTGGCAAATCCACTCTGATGAGCATCCTTTACGGCTTCTACAAGGCCGACAAAGGCGAGGTCTGGATCAACGGTTCCAAGACCGAGATCCCAGACAGCCAGGCCGCCATTGCCGCCGGTATCGGTATGGTGTTTCAGCACTTTAAACTGGTGGAGAATTTCACCGTGCTGGAGAACATCGTGCTTGGTGCCGAAGACGGCGGCCTGCTGATGCCCTCGCTCACCAAGGCCCGCAAGATCCTTAAGGAGCTCGCGGCTGAATATGAGCTGAACGTCGACCCCGACAAGCGGATCGATGAGATTGGCGTTGGCATGCAGCAGCGGGTGGAGATCCTCAAAGCGCTTTATCGACAGGCGGATATCCTGATCCTGGATGAACCCACCGGGGTGTTGACCCCGGCCGAGGCGGATCAGCTGTTCCGGATCCTTGATCGGCTGCGCGCCGAGGGCAAGACCATCATCCTGATCACCCATAAACTGCGCGAGATCATGGAGGCCACTGATACGGTGTCTGTGATGCGGCGTGGCGAGATGACCGCCACGGTAAAAACCGCCGAGACCAGCCCTGCACATCTGGCTGAGCTGATGGTGGGGCGCAAAGTCCTGCTGCAGGTAGACAAACTCCCTGCCAAGCCCGGCAAGCCGGTGCTGGAAATCGAAGGCTTGCGGGTGGTGGATGAGGCTGGCGTGGAACGCGTCAAGGGCATCGACCTCAGCGTACGCGCAGGAGAGATCCTCGGCATTGCCGGGGTTGCAGGCAACGGTCAATCCGAGCTTTTGGAAGTTCTCGGCGGCATGCGCAGCGGAACCGGGGCCATTCGGCTCAACGGAACTGACCTGCCCCTGCGCGGTGCGGGATCTGATGCCCGCGCCAGACGTGCCTCCCATGTGGCCCATGTGCCAGAGGACCGCCAGCGCGAAGGTCTGATCATGGATTTCCACGCATGGGAAAACACTGCCTTTGGCTATCACCACGCGCCCGAGTATCAAAAGGGGATGCTGATGGATAATGCAGCCATCCGCGCCGATACCGAGGCCAAAATGCAGAAATTCGACGTGCGCCCGCCGGATCCATGGCTCGCCGCGAAGAATTTTTCGGGTGGCAATCAGCAGAAAATCGTCGTGGCCCGCGAGATCGAGCGCAACCCGGATTTGCTGCTGATCGGCCAGCCCACCCGGGGTGTCGATATTGGCGCCATTGAATTCATTCACAAACAAATCGTCGACCTGCGCGACCAAGGCAAAGCCATTCTGCTTGTCTCGGTTGAGCTGGAGGAAATCCTGTCATTGGCCGACCGCGTGGCAGTGATGTTTGACGGTGTGATCATGGGCGAACGTGCCGTTGATCAGACAGATGAAAAAGAGCTGGGCCTGATGATGGCCGGCGTCGCGGGGGAGGCCGCGTAGATGACCCAAACTATACACTCCGATCCAATAGGTCAGTGCCCCTCCGCGGGCGGAAGCAAAGCGCCCGCCCATGGGGGCGGTCGGGCGCTGACCGGGCTGCTACGCACCCCAGTCCCGAATCTAGAACTAGAGGCCGCGTAGATGGAAAAAATGCCTAAATGGGCCGATGTGGTGCTGATCCCTCTGATCAGCCTCGCGCTTGCGGCTGGCCTCTCGGCGCTGGTGATCCTTGCCATTGGCGAAGACCCCGTTGCTGCTGTCAAACTCATGGTGGATGGGGCTTTGGGCTCCAGCTATGGATGGGGCTATACGCTCTATTATGCCACCAATTTCATGTTCACTGGCCTGGCCGTGGCGGTTGCCGCCCATGCCGGGCTGTTCAATATCGGCGGTGAAGGTCAGGCCATGCTCGGCGGCCTTGGCGTTGCTGTCATCTGCCTGTTCATCCCCTGGCCTCATTGGTCACTGGCGCTGCTGTTTGCCATCCTTGGCGCAGGGCTGTTTGGGGCGGCCTGGGCCGCCATTCCGGCCTATCTGCAGGCCAAACGCGGTAGCCATATTGTCATCACCACCATCATGTTCAACTTTATCGCCGCGGCGGTGCTGAACTATGTGCTGGTCAATGTTCTAAAACCTGCCAGCTCGATGGACCCGGCCTCGGCCCGGTTCAGCGAGACGGTGCATCTGCCCTCGCTGCATGAGCTGCTGGCGCCGCTTGGCATTGCTTTTTCCAAATCGGCACCCGCCAATGTCAGCCTGCTGGTGGCAATCACAGCCTGTCTGGCGGTCTGGCTGCTGATCTGGCGCACCTCGCTTGGCTTTGAAATCCGCGCCTTTGGCAAATCCGAAGCTGGCGCCCGCTATGCCGGTATTTCACCGGTGAAAATCACCATCATTGCGATGATGATCTCTGGCGCGCTGGCCGGTATGATGGCAATCAACAATGTCATGGGCGAGGCCGAGCGCCTGGTGCTGAACGCCACCGAGGGCGCTGGTTTCATCGGTATCGCCGTGGCCTTGATGGGACGCAACCACCCCTTTGGCGTGTTTCTGGCGGCGATCCTCTTTGGCTTCCTCTATCAAGGCGGCGCCGAACTGGCGCTCTGGACCAAGATTCCGCGTGAACTCATCGTGGTCATTCAGGCGCTGGTAATCCTCTTTACTGGGGCGCTGGACAATATGGTGCGGATCCCGCTCGAGAAGATCTTCCTCGCCTTCCGCAAGGAGGCAAACTGATGGATTTCCTCACTCTGATCCAGGTGCTGGACAGCACCGTGCGCCTGGCGACACCGCTGCTCTTGGCCTGTCTGGCCGGGCTCTATTCGGAACGCGCCGGGATTTTCGACATCGGCCTGGAAGGCAAGATGCTGATGGCGGCCTTCTTTTCGGCAGCGATTGCAGCCGTGACCGGCAATGTCTGGCTCGGCCTTTTAGCAGGCATCGCCTCTTCGCTGGTCCTCGCGGCGCTGCACGGACTTGCCTCGATCACCTTCCGCGGCAATCAGCTGATCTCGGGCGTTGCCATCAATTTTCTGGCGGCAGGCCTCACCGTGCTGATCGCGCAAGACTGGTTCAAACAGGGCGGACGCACGCCGTCGCTGCTGACGGATGGGCGTTTTGAAGGGTTGGAATGGCCCTTTGCCATCGGCCCGCAGGATGCGGCAGAAGCTGGCAGGCCGGTATCGCAGCTGATGAAGGACGCCAACCCGGTGCAACAGGTCTACTCCGAGCTGATCTCCGGCCATTCGATCCTGGTCTATCTTGCCTTTCTGGCGGTGCCTGCGACCTGGTGGATCCTCTACCGCACAAGGTTTGGCCTGCGTCTGCGCGCTGTGGGTGAAAACCCGGCGGCGGTGGATACTGCCGGTGTCTCGGTTGTGGGGCTGCGTTTCGCCGCTGTAGCCATCTGTGGGTTGCTCTGCGGTATAGCCGGCGCCTATCTGGCCACAGCGCTCCAAGCTGGTTTTGTCAAAGACATGACCGCCGGGCGTGGATTTATCGCGCTTGCAGCGTTGATCTTTGCCAAATGGCGGCCCTGGCACGCCATGGGCGCCTGCCTGCTCTTTGGCCTGCTGCAGGCCGTGGCCCTCAGGTTCCAGAATATCGAGCTTGGCCCCATCGTAATGCCGGTGCAGGTCATGGATGCCCTGCCCTATATTCTGACCGTGGTGATCCTGGCAGGTTTTGTCGGCAAGGCCGTCCCACCCCGCGCCGGCGGCGACCCCTATGTGAAAGAGCGCTGAGCCACCCGGCAGATCCCTATTCATCACAAGGCCCGCACAACTAAGGTTGCGCGGGCCTTTGCTTTTCCCCTATGGCGAAAGCCTACGATAAAACACGCTCAAAAACATGCGACACAGAGATGAGTCCAGTTTGCCACCTCAATCAGTCCTGCGTGCTGCAGAGCGGCATCCTCAGTTGATTTTATCGCAATGCTGCGCTCTAACAGATCTATGCAAGTGTATCTCCCCATCGCCGAAGTCTCGGTCAATGCCTTCCTCCTGTTGGGCCTGGGAGGGATCGTTGGTATTCTTTCCGGTATGTTCGGGGTCGGCGGCGGCTTTTTGATGACGCCATTGTTGTTCTTTATTGGCATCCCACCCGTGGTGGCGGTCGCCACCGAGGCCAACCAGATTGTCGCTTCTTCTTTTTCAGGCGTTCTGGCTCATTTTCGAAGGCGCACGGTCGACATCAAAATGGGCATGGTGCTGCAGGTCGGTGGCCTGATCGGCGCGGCCCTTGGCGTGGTGGTGTTCAACTACCTCAAAAGCCTCGGTCAGGTCGATCTTCTGGTCACCCTCTGCTACGTGGTGTTTCTGGGCGTTGTCGGCACCTTGATGTTCATCGAGAGCCTGAACGCTATTTTCAAATCAAAACGCGCCGGTGGCGCACCGGCGCCGCGGCGGCAGCGCGGCTGGGTCCATGCTCTGCCCTTCAAGATGCGCTTTCGCACCTCCGGGCTTTATATCTCGGTGATCCCGCCCATCATGGTCGGCGTCGTCGTTGGTATTCTGGCCGCAATCATGGGGGTTGGCGGCGGCTTTATCATGGTGCCGGCGATGATCTATATCCTAGGCATGCCCACCAAAGTGGTTGTCGGCACCTCGCTGTTCCAGATCATCCTGGTGACCGCCTTTACCACTATGCTACATGCCACCACCAACTATACCGTGGATATTGTATTGGCCGTGCTGCTGCTGGTAGGCGGCGTTATCGGCGCCCAGATCGGTACCCGCATCGGCGTCTACCTCAAGGCGGAACAGCTGCGTATCCTGCTTGCTCTGATGGTCATGCTGGTCTGCGTCAAACTGGGTCTTGATCTGTTGCTGATGCCGGATGAGCTCTACTCGCTTGGCGCGCCGGGAGGGCATTGAGCATGTTCCGCAAATCCCTTCTCACCATCACGCTGCTACTTGCCTCCCTCATCTCTGCCCCAGGTCAGGCCGGGCAGGAAGAGGTGGTTCTGGGCCTCAGCCAGGACCGCGTTGCCATCACGGCCGATTTTGACGGCTCTGAAATCTTGATCTTTGGCGCAGTGAAACGCGAAACTGCCATTCCCGAAGGTCCGCCCCTGCAGGTCATCGTTGCGGTCTCGGGCCCCAATTCTGCAGTCACAGTGCGCCGCAAGGAAAAACGCATGGGGATTTGGGTCAATACCGACAGCGTCATTGTCGACTCCGCCCCCAGCTTTTACGCCATCGCCACCAGCGCGCCCTTCAACGAGGTGATCACCGATACCGAAGATCTGCGCTACCGCGTCTCCATCGCCCGCGCCATCCGCTCGGTTGGGGCTGCGATGAATATCAGCGATGCCCAGGATTTTGCCGATGCCGTAGTGCGCATCCGCGAAAGCGAAGAACTCTACTCCCTGCGCGAAAACACCGTGGCTGTGGATCAACAGACCCTGTTCCGCAGTGCCATCGACATGCCCGCCGATCTGACCGAAGGCCAGTACAAGGCCCGCATCTTCCTCACCCGTTCCGGTCTGGTGGTGTCCAGTTTTGAAACCGATATTGACGTACGTAAAGTCGGGCTCGAAAGATTCCTCTACAGCCTGTCACGCGAACAGCCCTTCCTCTATGGTTTGATGTCACTGGCCATCGCCATTGCAGCTGGTTGGGGCGCCTCAGCAGCCTTCCGGCTGCTACGCAACAACTGATTTTACGCCCCTGTTGAAGCTCCCGCCTGTTGGAACTTCCACCGGCTTGAACGCACCCTGTTTGAACGCACCCTGTTTGAAACTGGGTCAAGGGCCACCCTTGGGTGGCCGCGCCCCGGCGCGGTTTACCCTTGAGGCTGGTTCAAATCATAAACACTGGAACAGGCTCTGATTGGGCAGATTGCCCGATCAGAGCCTCTCAGCAGATCTTTTGTTGCGCCGCGCGTCAGCGCGGTGCCGGGCCCAACTGGAAAGGATGCGCGCCAGCGCGTCTCTTGCCGGCGGGAGAGCTCCCTCGCAGATCATCCCCGGCCGATAAAGGGCATCTTGGTGGCCATGACTGTCATAAATTGCACATTGGCCTCTGGCGGCAACTCCGCCATATGCAGCACCGACTTGGCGGCATCCTCCACCGCAAAACTCAACATCGGAGCCGCTTCCGGCGTCGCCTCTGCCTGCCGGGCGCTCAGGTCTTCGACCATTGGCGTACGCGCGTTGCCAATGTCAATCTGGCCACAGGCGATATCAAAGGCCCGCCCATCCAGCGACAGGCTGCGGGTCAAACCGGTGATGGCCGATTTGGTAGCGGAATAGGGCGCCGATCCCGGACGGGGGACATGAGCCGAAATCGACCCATTGTTGATGATACGACCGCCCTGCGGGCTCTGGCGGCGCATCTGGCGAAAAGCAGCACGCGCCGATAGAAACATGCCGTTGAGATTCACATTGACCGAGGCATACCAGTCCTCCAGGGCGATCTCATCAATAGTTCCACCGGGCGTAAACACACCCGCGTTGTTGAACAAGACATCCAGCCGCCCAGTGGCCATGACAAGCTGATTGACCGCATGATCCATGGCACTGGCATCGGTGACATCCGCAGGTAACACATGGGCGTTGACATGGCCCATGGCCACCTCTTCCAGCGCCTCTTGGCGGCGGGCCAAAAGCCCGACCTGCCAGCCCCTGTCCAGGGCCAGTTCTGCCACAGCCCGGCCAATGCCGGAACTGGCTCCGGTGATCAGGATCGATTTTGCCCCATGCTCCGTCATAGCAGCTATGCCTCCTCTTGCATTTCCAATGTCAGCGCCGCCGCCGGGGCGGCCTTCAGGTCATCCACCCGCAGCGGGCCGGTTGGCTTGGCCAGGCGGTTGCGCACCACCCAGATCAGCCGCTCCTGGGCGCGGGTGATGGCCACATAGGCCAACCGTTTCCACAGCGGTTGCCCGGCCTCGACCCGCCCCATGCGCGCGGCCGCATAGATATCCGGAGCAAAGACCTGTGCCGTCTCCCATTGCGACCCCTGGGCCTTGTGAATTGTCACCGCCGCCCCGTGCAAAAAGGTCGCCCCCATGCGGGCGGCATAGGGAATAAAGGGTTCTTCCTCGTCGGGTTTTTCGATCTTCACAATCGAGGCTGCTGAAACCTGTGGGTCCATCGCCCCCATGACATGCAGCCGCGAAAACCCCGGTTTGCGCCCCGGCCCGAGGTAGATCACCTGCGCGCCCTTGATCAGCCCGCGGGCCTCAAGATCCAGACGTTTTTTGCGGTGTTTCATCGGCAGTTCAATACCGTCACAGATCAGCGGCTCGCCCTCGGCCAGCGCATCCTCAGGGGCGCCATGTACGTGACGAAAGGCATTGATCAGCCGGATCCGGGTGGCGTTGCGCCAGACCAGCACCGGGCTGCGCGCCATCAGATCCACCTCGACCCGCTGCCCCCAGACCACCCGTTCATCGCGCCGGGCGGTCTCTTCGATCATCCGCTCAAAATCCTCAAACCCAAGGGCGGGATCGGCCAGAGCATGGGCCAGATCCAGAATAGGATTGCCCGCATCCTGACGATGCACCCGGTGCAGCACCAATTGACGCGGCTCTGGCAGGGTTTCAAACACCATGGCGCCGGATTGATTGACCGGCGCCAACTGGGCCGGGTCGCCAAAGAGCACCAGATTGGGAAAGATCTCTTTCAAATCCTCAAACTGGCGGTCATCCAGCATCGAGGCCTCATCAACAAAGCCGACATCCAGCGGATCCTCGCGGCGCTTCCAGCCGGTGATAAAGTCCGACCCCCGCAACCCCGCCACCGCCAGAGCACCAGGAATGGATTTGTTGGTCTCATAAAAGGCCGCAGCCCGCGCCAGGGCCTCTTCGGTCAGGCCTTCGATTTCGGGCTGCTCGCCATTGCCGGCCAGCCATTCGGCAATGCGTTCGTATTCCGGATCATAGACCGGCGTGTAGAGGATACGGTGAATGGTGGTTGCAGGCACGCCGCGCAACCGCAGAACACTGGCGGCTTTGTTTGTCGGGGCCAGAATAGCCAGCGACCGCCGCCCGGTCTTTTTGCGGCTTTCATAATCGCCCGAGACAACTTCGACCCCGGCAGCTTCGAGCGTTTTGTACAGTTCGGCCAACAGCAATGTCTTACCAGAGCCCGCCTTGCCGATCACCGCCATCACCCCGGATTCGCCCATGGGAGGCTGCAGCAGACCATCGTCCATATCGACCCCCGCCTGGCGCAGAAAACCAGCGACACTGTCAAAGGCCATGGCCTGATCATCAGAGAATTTTACGGTCAAATCTGTCATGGCGCGACCCTATAGCCATGGGCACGGCGGCACCAGAGCAACCGGACCTCGGGCCGCATCTTAGATGCCCCTTACACGCCCCCGAACTCCGCCCAGCCAAGGGCCAGAGGCATCAAGTGTCAGATGATGATCAGCCCATTGCTCACCGCGCGGGCGATGGCATGGGTAGTGTTCAGCGCCCCAAGTTTGGAACGCGCACTCTCAATATAGACCCGTAGCGTGTGCTCGGAAATCGACAATGTTTTAGCGACCTGCGCCCGGCTGTAGCCAATCCCCAACAGGTTCAGCGCATCCAACTCACGCGGCGACAGTCTCTGCGCCTGCTCCGGCGCGCGGTCGGGCTCAAACTCCAGGGCCTTTTGGTTGAGGAAATGCCCCAACAGGATCAGATCGCGGCTATTGTCGCGGATGAATTTGTCCCAGGCGGCATCGTCACAAGTGTGGCTCACGGAAAACAAAGCAAATTGGCCATTGGGTCCACGAATGGGAACCGAGTAGCCCTGACTGCCCACCCCATGTTCTTGGGCATCCTGGAAAAACCCATGTGTGGGCTTTATCGATCTATCGAGGTGACGCCAATCAACTGGATCAAAGCGCTGATAGCAGCCAATCACCACCGGATCGATGCGGGCGTAATGCTTGTCCTGGTACTGCCGGGTCCAGGCCTCGGAATAGGTCCCAAAGCAATACGGATCCCCCGCAGTGTCGGCCCAGTGGTAAATAGCATTGTCAACGACAAAGACCTGGCAGATTTCGTTGACAACATCCTGCAATCCCCCAAGGGATTTGGTGGCCTCCAGTGCCACCAGCATCTTGTCCAGCCCGGTTTTTCTTACCATAGGTCCGATCGCCACTCATTTCAGGAAGCCAAATAGCAGTGCTGTACAATCCAAAACGGCAGTTTTCGCCGAGCCTTCCCTTTTCGGGCTTCTTTTTCGGTATAAATGCGGATGAGGTCAATGGAAACGTTCGCAATCCGCCCATTCAGTCACGGAAATCATGAGGAACTCCGCCACACCTCACCTACAGCCACCAAGAATTGGTAGCGAGTTCATCTCTAAGCTCTCAAAATGACTGGTGCATGACAGAATATAGATACCATTTTTCGAATATCACATCCTCGCACACGTGATCTCATGCACAGAAAAAGGGCGCCGCCGTCCTCCCCGAATTCAGGAGGACATGCGACGCCCGCTCATTTTTTCTGATCCCAGCCTATCTGCCAGGAAGAAGTGGTTGCTTACTTGCCGGCTTCCAGCACATCTTCGAGCGTTCGCAGCCCGGTTTTTGGTGCCTGCACCAGAACCGACATATTGCCTGGTTTATGCTCATTGCGCAGCATCTTCATATGCGCATCTGGCAGATCCGCCCAAGAGAAGACCTCGGACATGCAGGGGTCCAAACGACGCTCAACCATCAGCTTGTTGGCGGCGGCGGCCTGCTTCAGGTGGGCAAAGTGAGAACCCTGCAGACGTTTCTGGTGCATCCACATGTAGCGCACGTCAAAGGTCAGGTTGAAACCGGAGGTGCCGGCGCAGATCACAACCATGCCACCCTTTTTACAAACAAAGGTCGAAACCGGGAAGGTTGCCTCGCCGGGATGTTCAAACACCATGTCGACATTGTTGCCCTTGCCGGTGATTTCCCAGATTGCAGCGCCAAATTTGCGCGCCTCTTTGAACCAAGCGGCATATTCCGGTGTGTTCACCGTGGGCATCTGACCCCAGCAGTTGAAATCCTTGCGGTTCAACACGCCCTTGGCGCCCAGCCCCATGACAAAGTCACGCTTACTCTCGTCTGAAATCACCCCGATGGCATTGGCGCCGGCGGTATTGATCAGCTGGATCGCATAAGACCCCAGGCCGCCCGAGGCGCCCCAGACCAGAACATTTTGGCCAGGCTTCAGGTCATGGGGTTCATGGCCAAACAGCATCCGGTAGGCGGTTGCCAGTGTCAGGGTGTAGCAGGCGCTTTCTTCCCAGGACAGGTGCTTGGGGCGCGGCATCAGCTGCTGCGCCTGCACATTGGTGAACTGGGCAAAAGACCCATCAGGTGTCTCATAACCCCAGATCCTCTGGCTGGGGGAGTACATTGGATCGCCACCGTTGCACTCTTCATCGTCGCCATCATCCTGGTTGCAATGGATCACAACCTCATCGCCGACCTTCCAGCGCTTGACCTTGTCACCTACGGCCCAAACGATACCCGAAGCATCGGAACCGGCAATGTGATAAGGAGCCTTGTGGCCATCAAAAGGCGAAATCGGCTTGCCGAGCGAAGCCCAGACTCCATTGTAGTTGACGCCTGCCGCCATGACCAAAACCAAAACATCATGGCTGTCCAGCTCAGGAACTTCGACCACTTCCTGCAGCATGGCAGAATCTGGCTCACCATGACGCTCCTTGCGAATGGTCCATGCATACATGTTCTTGGGAACATAGCCCATTGGAGGCATCTCACCGACCTCATAAAGGTCTTTTTCGGGAGCCTCGTAAGACAGCGGTCCGGTTTGTGTGTCCAAAGCCATGGTGGCCTCCTTTTTCAAAGGTCATTGCTGCGATGCAGAATCGCGGCTGCTCTCTGATGGATAAAAACAGCCGGGTAACATTGCAACCCCTTCCTGGGGTCATTTTGTAATTTTATGACCTCGCGACTGCAGAAACTCATTTTGCGGTCGCAGCATCTCCGGCCGCCTGGAGGCCCAGTGGACCCTCAGGAACCAAATGCGCAATGGAGTTGGCGTAATAGATCAACAGGTCCCGTTTCGCGCGTACCGGCACCAGCAGGCCGTCTTTACGCTCCACCAACCCGCGCAGCAGGAGAATGCGAATGGCAGCTTCTCCCGCTGTGCTGAGGCTGACACTGTGGTGATGCACGATGACCGGCGCCATCTGTTTGCGCAGCACCGTCATACGGTGCTCCAGAGTATCGGCACGCATAGGTCCGTGGTGCAGCAGCAACCAGGCTGCCACGGGCACCGGCAGGACCGGAACGGCGGCTCCGATACGGTTCAGCAGCTCCGTTGCCAGATCGGAAGTCAGGTCGAGGGCCGCCGAATCGGCTAGCGGATCTTCCGCAAGACTCTTGGTAGGTGTTTCTGCCCTCTCGCTGCCCGAATCCGTCCCGTGAGATTCACTCTTCCTCGCCCTGAGTTCAGCAAAATCGCGGAGACTCAGCGGGCGGCCAAAATTCACTGCCGCATAGCCAAATCGATGATATCGCCCGGTGATCCACAACCAGAACTGGCGCAGGATACGAGCCATAACAACTCCGATGCGGGCCCTGAACCTGCGCTCCCCCGCCCGCGCCGCCGAGGTAAGGATTGTATCTTCGAGCACCCAATCATAGTTCAGCGCCACCGGCACAAAGACCACATCGCGCCCCAGCGGGTCCTTGCCGTAGGGATCGCCAGCCTCAACAATGTATTTCAGCAACCCCAGCCGGGGTTCGGCCAGGGCGCCATCCAGGCTCAGTCCGCCTTCGGGGAACATAGCCTGGGTTGCACCGCCCTGGGTAGCCAGCCGCATATAGGTCGCCAGCACCCGCCGATAGAGGTCATTGCGCGACTTGCGTCGGATAAAATAGGCGCCCATGGCGCGGATCAGACGCGACAGCGGCCAGACACGCGCCCATTCCCCGACCGCATAGGATAGGGCCGAACGCCGTGCCGCCAGATAGGTGACTAAGACATAGTCCATATTGGAGCGGTGATTCATCACAAAGATCAATGTAGAATTAGGGTTGAGCTGCCGCAGCGCCGCCTCATCCTGATAGCCCAACCGAACCCGGTAGATCGCATTCGACAGCCATCGCGCTGCCCGAATCGCAAAGCCAAAATAGGCAAAGGCCGAAAAGGTCGGCACAATTTCGCGGGCATACCGACGGGCCTGTTCAAAGGCAACGTTTTCAGGAATGGCTTCTGCCTCGGCGTGGCGCACGATGGCACGGGCCACTTCCGGGTCATAGATCAGCCGCTGAATCATGTCATAACGCCGGGTTAGTTTGAACGGCTCAATCGGGCGTTCCAGCCGCCTGTTCAACCGCTCTACCGCGCGTTCAAACCGGCGACGAAAGAACCAACGCACCGAGGGAAACAGAAAATGCGAGGCAAAGGTGACCGCCGCAAAAAGCAGGATCAGAACCAAGAGCCAAAGCGGAAGTTCAATGGTGCGGGTCATGCCTATAACACCTACAGCAAATCCATCCTAGGTAAATGGAAACTGCCTCTGAAGTCACACCTTCCAAAAAAACGCATCTCCCGTCTTCTGTCTCACCACTTTGTGATAGGTTTGTGAGAGGTCCAAAATCCCAGGATCCATGTTCCAGACAACAAGAGGGAAATGATTGTTATGTACCGAAGAACTTTTTTGACATCCGCATTGGCAGCCGTTTTTGCCACCGCAATTGCGCTTCCTGCTGCTGCATTGGACCGACGGGTCACCATCGTAAACAATACCAATTACACCATCATGCAGTTTTACGGTTCCAACAAAGGCACCGATTCCTGGGAAGAGGATATCCTTGGGCGTGACGTCCTGCGTCCTGGCCAATCCGTGCGCATCGATTTTGATGATGGCACGGGGTATTGCAAATTCGACTTCAAAGCGATCTTTGATGACGATGACGTGCTGATCGCCAATGACATCAATATCTGCAAGATCGGTACCTATACCTATAACTAAGCCGGTCAATTGACACGACCGCGACCGGGCACAGCCCCGGATCGCGGCAATTGAGAACATGCTCTCGCGATGGCCGGAGCATGTTTTTTTGTGCCTGCGCCCGAATTGCCGCAACGCAGCGAATTGACATAGGTCGAAAATTGCAGTCTAGATCTCCACGACGAAATATAATTACCGACTAGACAGCGCGAGGCTCACCATGTCGCAGATGCAGAATGACCGCAAAACTGATCGTCCCTGGCTGATCCGGACCTATGCCGGTCACTCCACTGCCGAGGCCTCAAACGCGCTGTACCGCTCTAACCTCGCCAAGGGTCAAACCGGTCTGTCGGTGGCTTTTGATCTGCCCACCCAGACCGGCTACGACAGCGACCATATTCTGGCCCGTGGCGAAGTCGGCAAGGTTGGCGTGCCCGTCAGCCATCTGGGCGATATGCGCAGCCTGTTCGATCAAATTCCGCTAGAGCAGATGAACACCTCGATGACCATCAATGCCACAGCGCCCTGGCTGTTGTCGCTCTATATTGCCGCCGCCGAAGAGCAGGGCGCAGATGTCAGCAAACTCCAGGGCACGGTGCAAAATGACCTGATCAAGGAATACCTGAGCCGCGGCACTTACATCTGCCCGCCAAAGCCCAGCCTCAAAATGATCGCCGACGTGGCTGAGTATTGTTACACCAATGTTCCCAAGTGGAACCCCATGAACGTCTGCTCCTACCACCTGCAAGAGGCCGGGGCGACACCCGAGCAGGAGCTCGCCTTTGCTCTGGCCACCGGCCAGGCGGTTCTGGATGAGCTGAAGCCCCGGATTGCCCCCGAGGACTTCCCGGCGCTTGTGGGGCGAATTTCCTTCTTTGTGAATGCCGGCATCCGCTTTGTCACCGAGATGTGCAAGATGCGCGCCTTTGTCGATCTCTGGGATGAGATTTGCCGCGACCGTTATGGCGTCGAGGACCCCAAGTTCCGCCGCTTCCGCTACGGCGTGCAGGTGAACTCGCTTGGCCTGACCGAGCAGCAGCCAGAAAACAACGTCTACCGCATCCTGATCGAGATGCTGGCCGTGACCCTATCGAAAAAGGCCCGCGCCCGCGCGGTGCAGCTGCCGGCCTGGAACGAGGCCCTTGGCCTGCCCCGCCCCTGGGACCAGCAATGGTCGATGCGGATGCAGCAAATCCTCGCCTATGAAACCGATCTTTTGGAATATGAGGATCTGTTCGAGGGCAACCCCGCCGTCGACAAAAAGGTCGAAGCCCTGAAGGAAGGCGCCCGCGCCGAACTGGCCAACCTGCAATCCATGGGCGGCGCTGTTGCCTCGATTGAATACATGAAATCCCGTCTGGTGGATTCCAACGCCGAACGGCTGAACCGGATTGAGCGCAATGAAACCGTTGTGGTCGGGGTCAACCGTTGGACCGAAGGCGAACCTTCGCCGCTGCAGACCGAAGATGGCGGCATCATGGTGGTGGACCCTGCGGTGGAACAGGAACAGATCTCTCGACTTGATGCCTGGCGGGCTGGGCGCGACAATGAAGCCGTCGCAGCGGCCCTGGCAGACCTGCGCTCCGCCGCCCGCGATGGCAGCAATATCATGCTGCCCTCCATTGCCGCCGCCAAGGCGGGTGTCACCACCGGCGAATGGGCCGAAGAGATGCGCATAGTCCATGGGACCTATCGCGGCCCAACCGGTGTCTCCGGCTCGCCCTCCAATAAAACCGAAGGTTTGGAAGACCTGCGCGAGGCGGTGAATGCGGCCTCTGACCAACTCGGCCGACGGTTGAAGTTTGTTGTCGGCAAGCCGGGCCTTGATGGCCATTCGAACGGGGCCGAGCAAATCGCCTTTCGCGCCCGCGATTGCGGCATGGACATCACCTATGATGGCATCCGCATGACCCCCGAAGAACTGGTCGCCCAGGCCCAGGATGACGATGCCCATGTGGTGGGTCTCTCGATCCTGTCGGGCAGCCACCTGCCGCTTGTCGAAGAGCTGATGCAACGTATGCGGAACGCCGACCTCGGCCACATTCCCGTTGTGGTTGGTGGCATCATTCCGGACGAAGATGCAGACAAGCTCGAACAGATGGGCGTGGCCCGCGTCTACACACCAAAGGATTTTGAACTTAACACAATCATGGCGGATATTATTAAGTTGTCTCAGCCCTCCTAGGGTTAATACACCACCTTATTGTTAAAAATCTTTCCCGAAATTTCATTTTTGGGGTGGAAAATGTTTTTGGTTTTGGCAAGAAGATATATCGCGCTGATTTGGGTGTGCGATATATCAACTTGGAGTATCAAAATGAGCTTTGATCTTTCGGCAATGTCCCGAAAAGAGCTTCTGGAACTAAAAACCGGCATTGAAGATGCCTTGAAAGAAGCCGAACAGCGCGAGCGCAAGGAAGCCATTAAAGCAGCTGAAGAGGCTGCTGCTAAATTTGGCTTCTCTCTGGATGAGATTGCAGGCCAGGCACGGGGTGCCGGCAAGAAGCAAAAAGCCGCTGCGAAATACCGTAACCCGCACAACCCAGAGGAAACTTGGAGTGGCCGTGGTCGCAAACCACATTGGGTGCATTCCGCCATCACCTCTGGTATGGATATCTCTGACCTGGAAATCTAAATCCGGACAGGAGAGAGACAATGACCATTCATATCGGCGCCCAAAAGGGTGAGATTGCAGAAACCGTTCTTATGCCTGGCGACCCGTACCGGGCCAAATGGGCAGCAGAGACGTTTTTGCAAGATGCTCAACTGGTAAATGAAGTGCGCGGAATGCTGGGATATACCGGCAATTGGAATGGCCATCGTGTTACAATTCAAGGGAGCGGCATGGGAATGCCCTCTCTTTCTATCTACGCCAATGAATTGATCCGCGATTTTGGCGCAAAAACGCTGATCAGAATTGGCTCCTGTGGCGGAATGCAGCCACAGGTGAAACTGCGCGATGTTATTCTGGCAATGACCGCCACAACCCTTGCTTCCCCGTCGCAAAGCATCTTCAAAGAGGTGAACTTTTCCCCTGTCGCGGATTGGTCTTTGCTGCAAGCGGCAGCTCAGGCGGCGCGGACGCGCGACATCGGCACCCATGTGGGGGGTATCTATTCCTCCGACACCTTCTATGACGAACGCCCCGACCTGAACGAACAGATGGTGCGCCATGGTATCCTCGGCGTCGAAATGGAAGCCGCCGAGCTTTACACGCTTGCTGCGCGCTACCAGTGCCGTGCTCTGGCAGTGCTGACGGTTTCTGACCATCTGGGAACCGGAGAAGCCCTGCCCTCGGATCAGCGCGAGCGCAGCTTTGGCGATATGGTGGAAATCGCCCTAGAAGCCGCCTTTGCCTAAGACCCCCATCTGGCCTCCTTCTGAACCTTAAGTGTATTGACCAAAAGGCGGCCCATTGGCTGCCTTTTTCTTTGCCACCACAGCCAGCCAGCAGGTGCAACACCAGTGTTTTACGAGACCGCAGCGCGGCGCCCCTTGGGCGGCGCGCTGCCGGGCCCAAGGGGCGCCGCCGCATCGTCAGATGCGCCGAGTGCTGCGCGGGAGAGCTCCCTTGCTAAGTTCAGGCAAAGATCTGCAATCTAGCGCCCGTGGCTTTGATCATAGCCGTTCGGTTTTGGGCTTTGCCAATCCTGCAACCTGCCCTCAGCTGGGGCAAAAACCTCGATCAACAGCGGAAAACAGGCCGCGCTGTCGCTGGAATGCTCTGCCGAACAATCCCCGCCCGGGCAGGCGCTCAGGGCGCCCAGCAAAGGGATCTCGGCAAAGAACTCCAGATAATCCCCGGGCCGCACCGGGCTTTGCTTCATGAAATACTGGCCGGTATCACGGGTGAAACCAGTGCACATAAAGACATTGAGCACATCATGCACATGGGGCTCCGCCTCTTTCAGGCTCATGCCGGTGTGATCAGCCAAAGCTCGGGTCAGATTGGAATGGCAACAATGGTGATACTGACTGCCCGCCAGCAGATTGCCGGTATAGGGATCACAACGGGTGCCAATGACATCATGCACCGAGCCGCCAAATTCATCGATGCCATACCAGCCGAGTGTATCGTCAACCACGGTTACCATGGGGCGCAAATAGGGAAAGCTGCTCCACATGCGCTCGCCGGAGGTGATATGCGTGCCATGTAGGGCGCGGGTCTTGCCGGAATAGAAGCGCTCGCTCAGATCATCCCGGTTCCACAGGTTCAAATCGCCAACCTGCGGCCCCTCGACTGAGGTGATGCGAAAAAAATGCCCGGCAGGCACTTCAAAACAGGCAGCCTCACGCGGTTCTGCCAAAACTTCAGTGACCTTGTTTGCACCTGTGCGGGCCGCGCGGTACAGCGCCAGATCCGGCACTGGCAGGGTCTCGTTCGGGTAGCAGATCACCGGTTGGACTGCCCGTCGGGCAGCGGCATCCGCCGGGATCGGATGGGGCTGATGGGAGTGAGATTGGTCGGAATGCGCCATGGGAAAACCTTCCTGTTGTTTCCTCAGACTAGGCCTGTTTCTCGCGCGTTCTGCAAGCCAGATAGGCAGCCACCCTGGTCGGTTCTAGATCACGACCACGTCAAGCGGCGCAAAACCGTTGAACCCCACCGAGGCATAGGTCGATGTATAGGCCCCGCAGGCATGGATCACCACAGGGTCTCCAGACCGCAGCCCCAGCGGCAGTTGCACCGGCTGTTTTTCATACAGTACATCGGCGCTGTCACAAGAAGGGCCAGCCAGCACACAGGGGCCTGTCACCTCGAGATCACGGGCCGTGGTGATTGGGTAGCGGATTGCCTCATCCATGGTTTCGGCCAGGCCAGAGAATTTGCCGATATCGAGGTAGACCCAGCGGTGCAAGTCGTTTTCATGCTTCTTGGAGACCAGCAGGACTTCGGCAGCAATGGCGCCGGCCTCAGCCACCAGCCCGCGGCCCGGTTCCGCCATGATCTTTGGCACACCGCCAAATCGCGCCTCAACCCGCGCCATGACTTCGGCGGCATAGGCTTCTGCACTCAGAAGCTCTGTTGCGTCATAGCGCGCCGGAAAGCCGCCACCGATGTTCAAAAGGCGCAAGCCATGGCCCGCCGCAATGGCGCTTTGCCACAGGGCAGCAACCTGATCCAGGGTCTCCTCCCACATCCAGGGCGCACGGGTCTGCGAGCCGACGTGAAAAGACAGCCCTGCCACCTGCAGGCCGCGCTCCTGCGCATAGCCCATCAGCATCAGCGCCTTGTCCGCGGTGCAGCCAAACTTGCGGCTGAGCGGCCAATCAGCGGCGCTGTTCTCCACGATCAGGCGCAAGCAGACCTCTGCCCTGGGCGCATGTTCTGCCAACTTGTCCAGCTCCTCGCGGGCATCGGCAGCAAACAGGGTGATCCCTTGCGCATGGGCAAAGGCAATATCCGCGCCCCGTTTGATGGTATTGCCAAAGCTGATCTGATCGCCACGCGCACCCGCCTCCAGACAGAACTCGATCTCGGCCCGGCTGGCGGCATCAAAATGCGCCCCCTCAGCCAGCAACCGCCGCAGGATGGCCGGATGCGGGTTGGCCTTGACCGCATAGTGAATACGCGCCCGCCCCAGCCCCCGGGCCAGCGCCCGGTACTGTGCCGCCACGGCCTCCAGATCGAGCACCAGAGTTGGGCGCTCAAATCTATGCTTGGCAATATAGTCAAGGTGGCGCCCACTGATCGCAAAGGATGTTGCACAATCAGACGGATCCGCTGCCGCAGCAGCTCCGGTTACAGAAGCGGTCATGGTCATCTCCAAAAGACCCGGCCCGTCAGGACCGCTTAATCCCATCAGAGACGTTACCGTCGCTACGTAACCATGGGGGTTGAAACCCTTGGGACAGAGGCGCGTGCGTTGGCGTCTTGCGCCGCCATATCAGGCAAAGCCGCGAGTTGTTCAAGAGGTTTTTTGCCGGGGTGACAAACAGGCCGTCGCGCAATGCCTCAACGAGCACCTCAACGGCGCCGCAGGCAATCACGAGGTTCGGCCAATCCAGGTTTCACCGCATCACAATTTCCACAGCGCCATTGGCCCTGCGCCCGCTCCTGACGCCAGCGGCAATCCCGGGTCAGGGTGGTGGTCATGCGACGATAGGTAAAATAGGCAAAGACGCCTGTCACCAGCAGAAGGATCAAAAGGGGCATCCCTGCCCTTACCGCGCCTTTGAGTTTTGCTCAAACAAAAACCCCCGAACCGAGGGAAGGTACCGGGGGCATCTGTCATGGGCGGGGCCCGCAATCAGGCTGCGTCGCAATAGGGGATAAATCCCTTCGACAGCGGAGCCTCGCTCTCAACCGGCACTGGGGTCAGAAGGGGCGCCGGGTGGGCTTCTGGGGAGAAATAGGCCCAGGCCTGTTCCAGATCCTGTAGCATGGCTTTGGCTTTTTGGGTGGCCAGGATGTTTTGCAGATCGTCTACGCTATTCATCGATTTGGTCCTGATGGCTATGGTGCTTCTCCCTTGCCACCAAGATAGGTTGCCGCCGGATTAGGAGTACCACTCGCTTTTGCAGATGCGCCATGCAAATCCTGCAGAGCGGCGGCCACCGGCCCTTTAAGCAGAAAGAAAAATGCCCCCGAACAGCTGCTGTTCGGGGGCATCTTTAATTCCCCGATGATCTGTAAAAGATCGGATCACACAGCCCGATCAACCATCATGTGTTTGATATGCGCGATCGCCTCGGCAGGGTTCAGACCCTTGGGGCAAGTCTTGGTGCAGTTCATGATGGTGTGGCAGCGATAAAGCTTGAAGGGATCTTCCAGCTGATCCAGGCGTTCAGGCGTAGCTTCATCACGGCTGTCGATGATCCAGCGATAGGCATGCAGCAGCGCCGCTGGCCCGAGGTATTTGTCGCCATTCCACCAGTAGCTCGGGCAGGAGGTCGAGCAGCTGGCGCACATCACACATTCATAAAGACCGTCGAGTTTCTTGCGATCCTCAATGGACTGACGCCATTCCTTTGCAGGGGCGTTGGTCTTGGTTTCCAACCAGGGCATAATAGACGCATGCTGGGCGTAGAAATGGGTCAGATCTGGGATCAGATCCTTGACCACGGACATATGCGGCAGCGGGTAGATTTTGACGTCTCCCTTGACCTCGTCCAACCCGTAAATACAGGCCAGGGTGTTGATGCCATCGACATTCATCGCACAGGACCCACAGATGCCTTCGCGGCAGGAGCGGCGGAAGGTCAGGGTGGGATCAATCTCGTTTTTGATCTTGATCAGCGCATCCAGGATCATCGGACCACATTTGTCCATATCGAGGAAATAGGTATCCACCTGGGGGTTTTTGCCGTCGTCCGGGTTCCAGCGATAGATCTTGAACTTGCGCACATTGGTTGCGCCAGTCGGCTTGGGCCACGTCTTCCCCGTGGTGATCTTGGAATTTTTCGGAAGTGCGAATTCGACCATAGATCGTTCTCCTTGCTTAGCTGCCTACCAGATCACGGGCATAGACCCCGGACCGGCAGGAGATCGGATGGACCGGCTGAGCCCAAAGGCCCCTCCGAAACTCAAATAGTGCCGCAGCTGCGGCAGATGTTTGGTATGCAGTGCAGAAGGAGGTGGTCATGTGCTGTCTCCTGCTGGCAATGGCTGGGTCTTGGCAACGGTCTTCAGAAAAGCCGTATCCTCTGGAAACAGACCTTCAAGTTCGTCAAGCAAGGCCCTGTCCCGCGCCGCCAGATGCAATAGCGCCTGATACTCCGCGTCATCGCGCATCTGCTGCCAGCGCTTGTCGGTCTGCAGCTCCGCAGCAGAGCTCGCCTGCTTTTGAAAAGACGATCCGCCACCATAGGATTGCACCGCGCCCAGGCTGTTGTCCCGCGCCTGCAGGCCGAGATCCTGCAACAGGTTCGCGCGGTAGTCCGCACTGGCAACCCAGCGGTCATAGCAAATCGCCACCAGCCCCAGATCGCGGGCCTGACGTACCAGATCAAGCAGCCGAGTATAGCTGTCGATGGTGCGCAACACGATACCGTTGCGCCGCACCAGGGAATAGCCCTCATTGGCCTGCATCTTTTTCAAAAGCGAGGCAGACCAATTCAGAAAGCTGCGATAGATCAGAACATTATGTGAGAACAGCACCTCATCAAAGCTACCAGACGCCTGCCGCGACAGGTCAAATTCTGCCGGGCTGGTATCCTCATAAGAGACCAGAAACAGGGCTCCATCACCGGCATCCTGCGTCACCGCAGGCATATTGCGCTTTGCCTTGTTCTGCGAGGCATGGGCCCCGTTGACCTCGATCCCGCGTGAATTGCGCAAAGGATCGGTGCCGGGTTTGCAGTTGTTCAAAAACACCGAACGCCCGCCAGGCGCATTGCGCTGCAACCAAGACAAGATGGCATGATTGCCGGACCGGCGCATGCCAAAGACCCGCAGACTCAGCCCTGGCGTCAGCCCAAGCGCCTGCCATTCGGCGGGCATAGGGGTATCCAAGGCCGCGGCCACGTTACTCGTCCCCGGCCAGAGAGGAGCGGATGGTGGAGCCATCCGACAGGAAGGCCAGCGCCCGCTGCTGCTGTTCAACGGTCAGGGTCTCCCACAATGCCGCGTCACCGGGCATCAAGGGGTAGTCCCATGGCGTGGGCACCTGAGACACCGGACCTTTGGCACAGGCCGCAAGCAGCAGGGCCGCAAGGCCCAGCAGTCCCAGTGTAATTTCCCGGTGCCCGCGCATTTTAAAAGGTCCGCGCTTTTGGTGCGATCTTCGCCAGGCTGATGCCACCTTCTTCTTCGGTGGTCAGACGATCCAGGATCACCGGACGATAGGTCAGATCGACTTTTTCGCCCTCGACCCGGCTGACGGTATGCACGCGCCAGTTCTCATCATCGCGGGTGGAATAATCCTCGTGGGCATGGGCACCGCGGCTTTCGCGACGGGCTTCGGCCCCGTGGATCGTGGCCAGCGCGTTTGGCATCAGGTTGGCCAGCTCCAGTGTCTCCATCAGATCCGAGTTCCAGACCAGCGAGCGATCGGTGACCTTGAGATCATCCATCTTGCCCGCAATCGTGGTCATCTTCTCGACGCCCTCTTTCAGCGATTTATCTGTGCGGAACACCGCCGCATCCGACTGCATGGTGCGCTGCATTTCCAGACGCAGATCCGCAGTGGCAATGCCACCATTGGCGTTGCGCAGCCCATCAAAGCGATCAAAGGCCTTGTCTACCGACGCCTGGTTCAGGGTCGGGTTGGGCGCTTCGGCGTCAACCACCTTACCTGCACGGATGGCAGAGGCGCGGCCAAAGACCACGAGGTCAATCAGCGAGTTGGAGCCAAGACGGTTGGCCCCATGCACCGAGGCACAGCCCGCTTCACCCACGGCCATCAGGCCAGGCACAACACCGGTTGGGTTGTCCGCAGTTGGGTTCAGCACTTCGCCCCAATAGTTGGTTGGAATGCCGCCCATGTTGTAATGCACCGTTGGCAGAACCGGGATCGGTTCTTTGGTGACGTCAACACCGGCAAAAATCTTGGCGCTCTCAGAGATACCCGGCAGACGCTCCGCCAGAGCCTCAGGCGGCAGGTGGCTGAGGTTCAGGTGGATATGGTCGCCATCGGCGCCAACACCACGGCCTTCACGGATCTCCATGGTCATTGAACGCGAGACGTAATCGCGCGGGGCGAGGTCTTTGTACTGGGGCGCGTAGCGCTCCATGAACCGCTCGCCTTCAGAGTTGGTCAAATAGCCGCCTTCGCCGCGCGCACCCTCGGTGATCAGACAGCCAGAGCCGTAGATACCAGTGGGGTGGAACTGGACAAATTCCATATCCTGCAGCGCCAGACCGGCACGGGCCACCATGCCGCCGCCGTCGCCGGTGCAGGTATGGGCCGAAGTCGCCGAGAAGAAGGCACGACCATAGCCGCCGGTGGCCAGAACAACCATCTTGGCGTTGAAGACATGCATGGTGCCGTCATCAAGCTTCCAGCAGACAACACCCTGGCATTCACCCTCATCCGACATGATCAGGTCGATGGCAAAATATTCGATGTAGAATTCAGCGTTGTTCTTCAGCGACTGACCATAGAGCGTGTGCAGGATGGCGTGGCCGGTCCGGTCCGCTGCGGCACAGGTTCGCTGTACAGGGGGGCCTTCGCCAAATTCGGTGGTATGGCCACCAAAGGGACGCTGATAGATCTTGCCCTCTTCGGTGCGGGAAAAGGGCACACCATAGTGCTCCAGCTCATAAACCGCCTTGGGGGCTTCGCGGGCGAGATATTCCATCGCATCGGTATCGCCCAGCCAGTCAGAGCCTTTGACGGTGTCATACATATGCCACTGCCAGTTGTCAGGACCCATGTTGCTCAGCGAAGCAGCAATTCCGCCCTGCGCCGCCACGGTATGGGAGCGGGTTGGGAAAACCTTGGTCACACAGGCAGTGCGCAGACCCTGTTCGGCCATGCCAAGCGTTGCGCGCAGACCGGCTCCGCCGGCACCCACGACCACGACGTCATAGTCATGCGTCTCGTATTCGTATGCAGCCATTTCTTTTGTCCCTTACAGCGCGATCTTGCCCAGGGCAAAAACCCCGGTGGCGATTGTGGCGTAGCTCAGACCGATGACAAACATGATCAGGATCTTACGCATAGAGCCACGCGCATAATCTTCGATCATCATTTGCGCGCCCTTGTTGAAATGCATCACGCCGACAAACAGCGTGATCCCCGTCAGGATGGCCGGGAAGGGGCGTGCAAAAGTGGCCAAGACCTCTTCCTGCGTGCCACCAATGGCCGAGCCGACGATATAGATGAAAGTTGGCACCAGAAAGGCCAGCGCCACGGCGCTCACCTGCATGTACCAGTGATGTTCGGTTCCGGTGCCAGAAGCCCCTTTGCCAACGGCGCGTTTACGAGCGGTCAGATAACGCATGTCTAGCTCCTTAAACCACGATCACGGTGATAACGGTGAGGACAACCGAGCCGATCATCATGCCCCAGCCGAGTTTCTCGGCGGTTTCGATGTCCAGCCCGTGACCGGCATCAAAATACAGATGACGCAGACCAGCGAGGAAGTGATACCAGATGCCCAGTGTAGAGAGCACCAGCACGATATCTCCAAACCAGGAGGTCAGAACCCCATTGGCCAGATCAAAATAGGCAGGCGAGGTCGCCGCCGCGAGGAGCCACCAAACGATCAGCATCACCGAGATGATCAACGCATTGCCGGTGATCCGGGTGAGGATCGAGGACATAGAGGTCATCTGCGGGCGATAGATCGACAAATGTGGCGAAAGCGGGCGATTGCCCCGATTTACATCGGCCATGTTGGCTCCTTTCCAGTTAGCTGACGACGTTTTAGCGGATTTTTACGTCCTGTCACGCAAACAGCGGGTAAATTTCTGCGGTAATTTGACCTGTTTGGTAAAAAAAGGTGTTTCGTGATCACAGGCAATGGCCCAGTGATCACAAAACTGTCTTATTCAGAATTTGTTGCAGAATCAGCTCCCCCCACTGCGGTATTTTGCACCTGTCCCGCAAACACCCCCTGCACCGGCGGGACTGGCATCACGGCATCGGGCGCAATTGCAGCCGTTTTCTGCGCCACTTCCCGCACCAGTTTGCGGCGGATTTTTTCCGGGTAGGCGCGAAAATCCCCTGCGGTCTCAACAAAGGCGCCCTCGCCGCGAATGACCTGTTCGTAAAAATAGGCGGTAAGTTCCGGCTCGCTTTGCTCGATGGCAATGGCGTTCACGGTGACATCCGCCAGCCGCAACAAAGGCTTCAGGCTGGCAGGCTCGACGCCTTCGTTTGACGGGCCATCGCCTGAAACGTCAATCACCCGGCGTTTGCACTTTGGCCCCTCGGTGATCTGATTGAGCCCAAGCAGCAGCGCCTCCCCCAGGGCTGTGGAGTAATTGCGCCAGGGCCTGGGCACGGTTTCAACCGCGCGGGCCAGGGCTTCGACCTCGTCAAAGGTCCGGGTTGAGGTCCAGGGGATAGAGACCTCTTGCCGGGCGCGGCCCGACCACTGGATCAGCATGACCTGCGCCTGGGCCCGCACCAGCGACTCTGACACCACCCCGTCGCGCAGCCCCGCCGCCAGCCCGTCCATCTGGATCCGGTACTCGGTCGCATCCACCGAGCCCGAAACATCCACCGCCAGCACCAGCGCCAGATCACAGGCCCAGCCCGGCAGTGGCAGGGCTGAGACAACAGCGGCAAACAGGCGGGCTTTGATCCTCATGGGAAAACTCTATGCGGGAATACCCAATTCCGTCACCCCTCTTGTCCGCGCGGACACAGAGCCGTGAAGCGGAAAGAAAACAGGCCGCACAGCTGAGCTGTACGGCCTTGGGGATCCATCCTAACCCGACTGATCTATTTTGGCATCAAGGCCCAGTAGTCCAGATCCAGCAAAACATCCGGCAGATATTTATCATCTTCGCCTTTCAGCACAAAGGGCTCGCCGCCCTTGGTGGCCACCAGACGCAGGCGAATGGCACCCACTCCCGGCGCATCGGTATCCGCCTTGTCCAGCACCTCGGACCAGGCGCGGATTGTGGTGCCCGACAGACAGGGGTTGGCATGGGCGCCGCCATTGAGGCCCACAATCATCTGCGCATTGGCCAGCCCGTTGAAGGACAGCGCCCGCGCCATGGAGATCACATGGCCGCCATAGATCAACCGGGTGCCATCCGGGCGGGCGGTGGTGTCAAAATGCACCTTGGCGGTGTTCTGCCACAGGCGGGTAGCCAGCATATGCTCGGCTTCCTCAATGGTGACGCCATCTACGTGATTGATGGTCTCGCCCACTTGGTAGTCGCCCCAGCGATGGGCTTCACCCGCAAGGTCAAAGTCATAACTGCT
>NZ_JBDWPJ010000129.1:0-5654 GCF_039971195.1 Pseudophaeobacter sp. | reverse complement strand
GAGATCAAATCGCTGATCGAAGACAGTTCCAAACAGGTCGAACGCGGCGTGACACTGGTTGGCAAGGCCGGCGACGCCCTGACCAGCATTGTCAGCAGGGTCAATGAGATTTCCGACTCGGTGACAGAGATCGCCTCGGGCGCAACCGAACAGGCCACTGGGCTTGGGGAAATCAACACAGGTGTTGTCCAATTGGACCGGGTGACCCAGCAGAATGCCGCCATGGTAGAGGAAGCCACAGCCGCCGGCCACATGCTGCATGCGGATGCGGCCAAGATGGCGAACCTGGTGTCGCAATTCTCGATCTCCGGAACCGCCCCTGCAAAACCCGCGCCCACAGCAGCGACCGCCCAGCAGAGCATGGCTGACACGTCTGAGCCTGCGATAGAAGAAGAACACCAAGAGCCCAGACTTAAAACCGGGAGCGATGGCTGGCAAGATTTCTAAGCACAATCCAATCTCCCCCACTCAAAACAGGAGCGCCCGGATGACCTCCGAGGTGCTCCTTTTGGTATGTACCAACCACCAATGGTCATTCCTTGAAATCCCTTTCGTCAACGCCTTGCTCAGACATTGATCTAATTGCTGACCACACCGCCAATGACACCTTACCCCTGGGTGAGTGCTCCTTTTTGCATCCGCGAGGTGATTTCACCAGGTCTTCGAGCCCCAACCGAGACCTTCAACAACAGAAAACTTCGAAATTTGGATGCCTTTTTATTTTTCCCTGCTAAGGTTTTCCTTACCGAGCCTATTTGAAGAAACTAAAACTCGTTTGTGGAGAGTGGGATTTGCCTTTAACAGTGAACATACTGCAAAAGCCATCTCGCTTTTTGCTGGCGGGGGACCAGGTGCATCTAAAATCACGCCGGGCTGATGCGCTTATCTACTACCTCTGCCTTAGTTCCGAAACCGTACATTCACGCGAAAGTCTGGCCTGCCTGCTGTGGCAGGAAGCCGATGCACAGCATTCTCGTGGCTCGCTGCGCCAACTACTTCGGCGGATAAAACAAAAATGCCCCGGTCTCGACGAAGTGTTCAAGGTGGACCGGAATCAAATCGTAGTGCATCATTCCCAGATTGATCTGGATCTCCATGCTTTTCAGCGCGACCTGGGCGCCGACCTGTCGTCCGGCACCTCTTCACCTGCCGCAATTGACCTGGATGAGTTTTTGGCAGACTGCTCTGGGCTCAGCAATGCCATGGACAGCTGGATTTCAATAACACGCAATCGGATCGAAACAAATCTGCGCGACACTCTCGCCGCCGCCTTTGAGTTCCGTGACAGACCCCTTGACCAAAGGATCCGGGCGGCACAGGCGCTTTTGCAACTGGATCCCGCACATGAACCCTCTTGCAGGTTCTTAATGCGGGCAAATGCAGAGGCGGGAAACCCAGGCGCGGCTCTGCGGATCTATAACGATCTCTATGCATTTTTGGGGGATGAATTTGACGTCGAACCCAGTGAGGAAACCATCGAACTAGTGGCACTGGTCAAACTGGGGGAAGTTAAATCAGCCAAGCCCGTTCCAGACCAGATTGCGCCTCTGCCTGCCGCCCAGACCACTGCCCCTCCGCCCGCGACTGCAACGCCCGAGATTTTTGTTTGTGCTTTTGAATTTGGCACAGACTCGCGCCATCTCGCGGATGTCGGGCGGGTGTTTCGCTATGAGCTGCTGGCCAATCTCACCTCATTCCGGGAGTGGCGGATCTATGACATCGAACCCGCCCGAGACAACTGCTATCGGCTGGAAGGCATCTTCAACCTGGCAGGCAAAGACGTTGTTCTGATTGCCACTCTCAAACAGGAAGCCGACAATCGCGTTATCTGGAGCGAGCGATTTCAGATCAATTTTGAGGATTGGCAGCATGTTCAACACCGTATGGCGCAGCAACTGTCAGTCGCCATCAATAGCGGGGTCAGCGCAAATAGGTTGAGCCGTTGCCTGTCCAGCGGGCTTGAAGATCAAACCGTATTTGACAAATGGGTGCTCGCGCAGTCGCTTTTGTTGGAATGGCGCCCCGAGCAGACAAATCAAGGCCTGAGCATCCTAAAAGAGATCACTCAAGAGGCCCCTCGCTTTGGGCCGGCCCATACCTGGTTGTCAACGACCGAAAACATCCGCCCGATCCTCTATCCGGGGTGTCACCGCCCCAAAGCAGGCATCGAAACCAGCCTGTATCATGCGCGTTTGGCGATAGAAATCGACCCAATGGACTCGCGGGCCCATCTGGCTGCGGCCTGGAGCTACGCAATGAACCAGGAGTTCGAAGTCAGCCGGTTTCATTTTGATCAGACCATTGATCTGAACCCCAATAGCATTCTGACCAGAATGTCCTGTGCGCTGGGGTATGGCTTCCTAGGTGATGTCAAACTTGCGGTCGAAATTGCGGAAAATGCGCAGGAGCTTGCCCGCAGCCTACCGCCCTTTTTGTGGGGCTATTTGCTCAATATCTACTATCTGGACAACCAACTGGACAAGGCAATCCGGGCCGGCGCTTTGGCCGGGCATTCCATTACCAATCTGCAGGGCTGGCAGGCGGCGGCACTTTGGGAATTGGGCGACACAGAGGCGGCGGGCCTGGCGGGTCGCGAATTTGCCCAATGCGTTCGCGACTCCTGGAGCGCGGAAACGCCTGCCTCTGACACAGAGATCGTCAACTGGTTTATCCAGTGCTTCCCTCTGCGCCAGGTCGCCCAGTCCAACCGACTCCGCCAGGGGGTCGCAGCAGCTCTACGCGTGCAGTAGCCCCCCGCCTGAGACGGCTCAGCTCACTGACACTGACGGACAGAGTATTCTCCCAGCTGGGTGTGAAAGGTTTCCTCGTCTTCGCCAGGGACTTCCCCCTCCAGATTTCCGCTGTTTTCGATCTCGTCATAGATCTTCATGACCTCGGTGAACTGCGCCGCCGTCAAAGAGGACTCCCGCAGGGCTGCGGCAAAATCCTCTTCCACCTCGTCAAAAACACTGGCCCGTATATAGGAGTTGTAATCCACCCTAAAGTTCAAGGGTGCATTGGACTTACCGCGTTCCAAAGCATTGAGATGGGGGATCGGAACCACCATTTCCCCTTCTTTTTCGAAGACGAACTTCAGCTTTAAATGAGCCTTGATCTGGGTCGGATCACCACTGGGAATGATCGTATGCCCGCCCGCGCCATCAAAGACCGTGACTGCCAGGCTATTGTAGATTTCCCCGACTTTCTGCTGCATCGGCCCCGGCCAAGTGGTGTGGTTGTCGGGAATGTCGGAGGAGAACACAGGCGGACCTCCACCGGCAATTGTGCCTTGGTTCTGGCTCAGAAAATACAGGGCTGTGCCAATTGGCAAAAGGTCGGAGTTTTGGCCCTCTTCCGCAATTCTAACGATGGCATCACTCATTTTCTCTCTCCTTTGGCTAATTGCACCATTTCCATAAAGCTATCGGGAGGAGCGACCGGGGGCACATTGCTCCAAACCTTCTGAAGCATGGTTTCTTCAACCCCGGCATGCGCCAGAGTCAGCCTGACCTTGCTCTCGGCCTCGTCGATATTGGCCTGGATGTTTTGGCGCACCAGGGCCGAGGCAATTGGGCCAAGCCTTGGGTCGAATGGTTCTTGAGGCTGGCCGTCTGCATCGATTTCTGACTCAAAAAAACCGTCAGCGAGAAGCCCCAACATCGCAGGGGTTGGCATTTTTTTACCCCAGCTCTCCCAGGAAAACGAAGGATCTGCGACGACGATATCCAATGCGCGGTACAAACGATCCATCGCTTCGCGCGGCACCTCCAGCCCCCCGGCGGTTGGCGTCCCATGAACAATTCCGGCGATGAAATCACGTTTGGCAATGTCCACCTCGCCTACCCGAAAGGCAAAGCTTGGGGTAAACCCCGTCAGGTTTACGCGCCGGTGCGTTTCGTCAAAGAACACCGCCCAATCCGGTTGCCATTTCTCTGCCCAATCTGAGATCTTGGAAAGACGCTTGCTCTCAAGCTTTTGCCCCCTTGCCAGATTTCCCAGAGCCGATTGGATCGAAAACCGGTCCAGCTCTGGCCGGATGCGATAGCCTTGCAAAACCAGCGAGTGAAAACACCTGAGGGCCGCATGGGCCATAAGCGCAGAACCTTCTTGCTTTTCGTCTTGGTCAAGTTCGTCCTCGTCCTGATCAAACTCTTCTTCGTCACAATCAAGCTCTGCCATGGCGGGACAGTCTGCTTTGCTGCGACAGGTCCTGCTCAGAATATCGGTCTCAATTATCCGGTGCCAGGTTCGGACAACCAGCGCCCGAGCGATCATGAACCTTTGTTCCGCTGGAATTTCCGAGCAGCAGGTTTTTATTCTGTCCACCACCCAGTTGTGAAAATGCATAAAGGAGCTGGTGATGCAGAGCAGGATTGGTGAATCGTCATTGCGTCGATCTGCCAGCAGCGCCATGCTTGGCGCGCTACTGTACACTCCCTCGGCCCCAGCACTAACCAAGAAAAGAGGCAATTGATCCTCACCCACTCTGAACCATGGCGCGGCATATAAGGGCTTATCGCCATGAATCCCCCGCCCATAAAGCGTCGACAAGAGCAAGGGCGTCTGGAGAATATTCTGCGTTGTCTTGCCGCTATCACTGGGTTCAAACAGATCCGATCGCGCCAGAGTAAATGAAGAGTCATGCGCCAAAAACTGGGAGAGATAGGTGGTCCCGGCTGGAATGCCGGCGCCCGGCCTGATGTTTTCCCGGCAATGCCTGCGCCATTTGTAACTGTGCAGCACCTGGCTCAGCCTATCCAAATGCTCCATCATCTTACCGTCGAGGCTTATGCAATCGTCGCAGTTTTGCACCTGGCCTTGCTGTTCTGCTTGGATCAAGTTCTCGCCGGAAAGCCCTGACAAATGCGCAGGACTCCCCGGATCAAATCCAATCTCGTGAGCCATTTCTTTCTCTCCCCTTTTTCATTTGGTGTATTCACCGCCACGTGAACTGAACGTGAAACTAGAAATCAGAGCGGCGACAGGTCAAACTCTCCTGGAAAATGCGGCTGAAGATCCCTGTTCTCAAAAAACGCCCGGCAGGTCGGCAGCCCAATGTCCGCCCGGGTGAGATCTGCTAGCAGGATGGTTTCGCCGCGCGCCGCATAAGAACCGAGCAGATCCGCAATTGAAATCTTCGGGTCAAAAGAGCCCAAACTCCCGTCGGGCTTTGACGGCAACAGATCCCGGTGACTGGTTTCAAACGCCCGCTGACGGGCGGCCACCAATCCACGGCGAGACTGACGTTCGACCGCTGCTCCGCTGTGCCGGGCATAGGCCAGATCCGTGGTTTCGACCTCAACAGAGAGCACCTCCAAAACGGCCCGCTGTGCCGTCGCCGCCAGCTCCAGCCCTGCTGCAAAGGCCAAGGCAATTTGAGACCCCTCCTGGTCACAGGAACTGGCCGCGACGACCAAAACAGGCCCAGGGTAATTCAAGTAAAACAATGTGGTGTCGCGACATTCCTTGGCCCCTGCCCGCGCCGCATCCAGCAAACTGGTGACTTTCAGGCTGGCCAGAAGATCTTCCGGCAGCCGCGAGGCAGGCAGCTTTCCCTGCCACCACAACACAACGGCCCTTCGCTCAATCAATTCCAGCGTCGCGCCCAAAATCGCCTGCCGCATGAGGTTATGTGCGCTGCAGCCATGGCTGCC
>NZ_JBDWPJ010000128.1:0-15200 GCF_039971195.1 Pseudophaeobacter sp. | reverse complement strand
GCCACCGGTGGGGCAGAAACTGATCTGGGGCAGCGGTGCGCCAATGGCTTTGAGGGCCGGGGCTCCGCCTGCGGCTTCGGCCGGGAAGAATTTTTGCATAGCATACCCGCGCTCCAGCAAGCGCATCGCCTCGCTCGCGCTACCAAGTCAAGAAAATACGCTGGCGCAGCTTCTTTTTGACCAAAGCAGACAGGTCAGACTTTGAAATTTTTGACAATAGCTTCTTCCTGGACGCGAAAGAAAGTCCCTTCCAAATACGTTTTGGCAGATGAAGTGTCTTTTCGTCGATCCAGCGCTTGGCGTTGTAATCAGAACTGCGCTGTCCCAGAAAACCCAGATAATTCGGCAATCCGATACAGTCTCCGCGCAGTGCTGATAGAACCCGCTTGGAAACGGCCTCGGCAGAAAAGTCCTGAAGGATAGTGGAGATCACCCCATCTTGGTCAAAGGGATAGTCCCCGCCTGTGAGATATGCCACCAGGCCCTCCTCCAGTTGCTCTTGCGACTGGAACCTTAAGCGATCCGTTGGACTGACACCCGGGGCCTCGGCAGCGTTCAAGCCAAAACAAGGCACGCCTAGAGCTGCAGTCTGCGGATAGGCAGTGCCACCATCCAGCGGGAAACTGTCCACATAACAAGCGCAACCCTTCAAAATCTCTTCAACTTCCTGAAAGGGTAAGACACCCCGCAGTTCAATCCGGTCCGGAAATGCCTCTGCAACCGCTCTCCACCAGGGATCTTTAGCAGAAGGCCCAATCAACACGACCTTGTTGGGAACACGGGGCAAAAGCTCGGCCAAAAGCTTGGGGAAACTGAGTTTATCACTGGGTTGGAATTTGCCTCCGCCGCCCATCGAGACGATGGCCCCTGTTCGATTTCCGGTCCATTGTTCGGGTTTCCGGCTGTTTTCGACAATCGGAATTCCCATGAAGCTTTGTGCTACAGCCTGACGCCGGGTCTTGGTGGTCTTCCAGCCTGTCGCACAGATTTCCAAAACAGCGGAAGCTGCTCCAGCTCCAAAGCTGAAGACATGATCGGCGTGGTTGACGAAGAGAATTTTCTTCCCCTGCGAGCGCAGAATTCTCGCAGCCAGGGCTGCTCCGATGTCGTCTGGGTGGATATGCAGCAATACCGCCTCGGCCTGCGCTGCAGCGGCCACCAGGGCACTCACGCGTGCAGCTGGGTCACCTGACAGCTTCAAAATGCTGCTCGGCATGCCGGAAAGATCATTTGTCTTGCGTGAATCGGTCAAAACCAAAGCTTGGCGCCCATATGGGGCCAGGCCCTTGGACACATAGCGCAAAAGCCTACTATGGCCACCCTGACCATAGACGCGGCTTGCCACATGTAAATGGGTGATCCCTTCCAAAGCAGGTTGCTTCGTCGCAGGAAAAGCACCTGCCCATCGTTTATGGAGAGCGTCTTCCAGCGCTTCATCGCCAAAATGACCTGAAATATTATCCCAGTGCAGGCGGCCATAGAGCTTAGCAAATCGCAGGGCATCGTTGAGTGTTGTGGCCTGAAGGGCTGCCGTACGCAACATGACAGATAGTCCCCCAAGATCCGCCATCAAATCTGATTGGCTTTCCAGTCGGATCATACCAGGTTCCAAAGGTAGTGATTGAAGGTCAGGCTGCGTCCACCAAACATTTCCTTTTGGCGCGACAAACCAACGTTCAGGTCCTGTCCCCCATTGGTTGTTGAGATGCCAAAACTGAACCAGCTGCGTTTGGCAAACACCTCGCCGATCAAATGCTGCATCAACAGATCCAAGGCACCATGCTCCCGCCCGACCTGAGACGTGGCGATATATTGGGTGTGCACGGCTTGCCCGCAATCAAAGATCAGGGTGCCCGCCAGCATAGTGTCACCGTCAAAAGTACCAAAGAGGCGAATTTTATCGGGAAACCGCGCTTGCAGCAGAGTGATCTCGTCCAAACTGTGTGTGGGCTGCGCATCGTGCTGGTTTAAGAGAGCCTCCGCAAGGATACCCCAGTAGCTAGGCAAATCGGCACTCTCTGCGATGTGTAGGCGTGCCTTAAGCGCTTTTTTAGCACCATATTTGCGCCCCGAACTAAAGGGAAGTCGCTGAGCCAAGGGGATGGCCGCCGCCAAATCACTGCGCACCAGCCGGGCCCCGTTAGAGATCAAGGCATAAAGGTCAGCTTCCGAGGGTTGAGTGTGAAAGATGTGAGGACTGGGCTTGTAGGACAGGACTTCAAACCCCTGCGCCCGCAGATAGGGGCGCAAAGCAGAGACGATCTCAACCATGGCCGCGGCCGTGGTCGCTGGGGCCACCAGGAAACCACCATAGGTCAGCCCGCTATGAGAATGCAGTGTTTTACCCACTGCATTGGCAGGCAGCAGTGCTAAGGTCTTTCCGTCGTTTTCAAAAATCAGAGAATGATCTGTGAAGCGATCTGCGTGGTAGTCCATGAACCCACGTTCATGCAGAAAGGTTGCATTGCTGGCGGTGCGAATAAAACCCGCCCAGGTCTCTGCGTCTTCGGGGGTATAACGGCGTATCGTGAGATCCATATCTGCTCCCATCACGCGACCCATTCAGCATATCCCACACCGGAACGGCCCATGTCGTTCCCGTTGTAGAACAGAAAGCGACGCCCCTTGGTTGTGGTGAGTGCGGCTGGATAGCAGGTCATTTCATTGTCCCACTCACCGGCTTCACCGCGTGGCAGTTCCTCGTCTTCTGTGCGGGTAAACTGCACCCCATCAGCAGAGGTAAAGCGGAAATGCGCATATTGTTTGGCGCGGGTATCTGATGTCGCGCGCAGTTCCCATGTGCCATCCGCCAGCGCCGTGGCACGTGGACGCCCGATACGGTACTCATCGGGACCCGGTGTGATGATCTGCTGAGCAGAAGCATTGTCAAAGGTCACACCGTCAGCGCTTGTCAGGGTCCAGCAGTCATAACGTGGAAAAAGCCGGCCTTCGATGTCTTCCCAGCCCTGCCCTCGTGCAATCCAGGCACGAAAGCCGCCTTCGGGCAGGGGAGCAATTGAATGCAGGGCGCCAATAAAGGGCCCTTCGGGGCAGCGGTCAATGATCGGAGTGGGTTGCAGGCGCTCGAAGGACTGGCCCTGATCCCGGCTCTCAGCCACTCCGGTAAAGGCTAGGAATTTGGCCTTCTCTACCAGTTGAAACCCCACATAGTACAGGCGCAATATACGCTCAGGGGTCTCTATGACATCGCCTAGGATCACGCCGTTGTCGTCAAACATACCCGCTGCCCCCAGGTCGAGGGCAGGCACTTCAGAGCTGGCCTTTACCCGCGCCGGGTTTGCGGCATCCACATCAACCCATCCGATCCGGCTGATCCCCTGAGCATCGCGCACGCCACCAAAAAGACGGAGAGTTTCTGCGTCTTTCTGCCAGGGGCAGGGTGTCATGAACGAATGCTGATCCCAGCCGTTCTGACCGTCTGGGCAGTGGATTAATCCTCGTTTGATCCAGGCCATTTCAGGGCTTTATCTTGTAATACCGATACGCGCTGACACGCGATGCTTCGGCGGGGTTTCCGTTCAAGATCAAACCGGGAGTGTCAAAGCTTTTGGTTACCACGGCAGCCATGCCCACAAGGCAATCCTCTGGGGTACTTACCTTGTCTGCAAAAGACGCGTTAACGCCCACAAAACTGCGTGCTCCGATATCGCAATAGCCTGAGATGACCACATGAGACGACACAAAGCAGTTCTCTCGAATTCGGGTCTGATGCCCCACATGGTTCCCTGACCATAAAACACAGCCGTCTTCAATTGCAACGCCATGCTGTATGACATTGTTTTCAAATATGAAAACATTATCTCCCAACTCTGCGGTACGCCAAACCATAGCGTGAGGGCTGATGAAGTTCGCAAGCCTGTAACCTTGGGATTTTGCGGCATCAATCAGCCGCGCTCTCACTCGATTGAGTTGGGTGGATGTCACGGCCACATGCGCTGAGACTTTGCTGGCATCGAATTGGTCCGGTGCATCTTCCAGTGCGACCACTGGCAAGCCGAATTTCTCTGTTTCACCGAGAAACTCACGTTCTACCGCAAAGCCCACCACAGTGTAGTTACTGTCGACTGTAAAATACTCATAGGCGATGTCTGCGAACTCGCCAGCCCCTATGATCAGCAAGTGTTGTGGCATAATCCACCTTAAAATTGCACTGTAGAGCAGTGTTTCGATTTCGTGCAAAACGTATATAAGACAGTTGAAAGATGAAAGCGAGTAATTTCCCGTGCCCCTAAAAGACTGCCATATCATTGAGTTGCCCAAAATATCAGATGTCCGTGGTAATCTGACCTTCATCGAGGGGGGCACCCATATCCCCTTTGACGTCAAGCGTGTCTACTATCTCTACGATGTGCCAGGCGGCAGTGATCGGGGAGAGCACGCACATAAAAACCTGCATCAGTTTGTCATCTGTATGTCGGGCAGTTTTGACATTCTTCTGGATGACGGGTCGGAACAGAAACGTTTTCACATGAACCGTTCGTATTACGGTCTCTACATTTGTCCGATGATGTGGCGCTATCTCGACAACTTTTCTTCTGGATCCGTATGCATGGTTTTGGCCTCCGAAACCTATGACGAGGCGGATTATATCCGCAGTCGGCAGGACTATCTCAAAGCGGTGGGACGCTCATGAGGGTCCCGTTTCTAGATCTGTTGAAGGCGACATCTGAAATTCGACCTCAGATGGATGCTGCCATGTTAGAAGTAGCGCATTCCGGAACTTACATCTTCGGCTCGCCGCTCGCGCGGTTCGAAAGTGAATTTGCCACCTATTCACAGGCTGCCAATTGTATTGGTGTTGCAAATGGCTTGGATGCGCTACGGCTAGGGCTTGCCAGTATGGGCGTTGGTCCGGGCGATGAGGTGATTGTACCGGCAAACACCTATATTGCGACCTGGCTGGCCGTGAGCCAATGCGGCGCCACACCTGTGCCGGTGGAGCCGGATGTCGCGACTTTTAACATTGATCCGCTCCGGGTGGCTGCGGCGATTACTGCAAAGACAAAGGCCATTCTGGTCGTTCACCTCTATGGTCAGCCTGCGGATATGGATGCGCTGCGACAGGTGGCACAGGCGCATAATATCCCCATTCTCGAGGATGCTGCCCAGGCCCACGGAGCGCGGTACAAATCGCAACGCATCGGATCTTCCGGCACTGCAACGTTCAGCTTCTACCCCACCAAGAACCTCGGTGCGCTTGGAGATGGGGGCGCGCTGACAACAGACGACCCCAGCATTGCTGCCCATGTCGCATTGATGAGGAACTATGGGTCTGAGGTGAAGTATGTAAATGATATCAAAGGGGTAAATAGTCGTCTGGACACTTTGCAGGCCGCGATTTTGTCAGTGAAACTAACGCAGCTGGATCAGTGGAATGCCAGGCGTCGTGACGTGGCATCTCGATACACGCAGGCTTTCGAAAAGGCAGGCCTTTTAACGCCGCATGTGCCAGAGTGGGCTGAACCTGTTTGGCATCTTTATGTCTTGCGTCACCCGCAGCGAGATGCGTTTCAGGAAAGGTTGCAAAAAGCTGGTATTGCAACGGTGATACATTATCCAATCCCGCCGCATTTGCAGCAGGCCTATACTGAGTTGGGCTACGGCAAAGGCCACTTTGCAATCTCAGAGCAAATGGCCGATGAAGTGATCAGCTTGCCAATGTGTCCCGCGCAAACGCCAGAGCAAACCGACTATGTGATTGATCGTGTTTTGAACTTGGTGTGACGCATATGCCGATTGCTGCGTCAGCCGAGGTATCTGATCTGTAAGAGAGTGAACTGCTGGCAGGCCGAAAAGGCCTACATCTCAGTACCTAAACCATGGTTTACTTGCAGTACTCTGAGGCTTTGGCCTCGCTCTCTACTGGGTCCCAGAAAAAAGGTCATAGGCTCGGTCTTTCGAGCAAGGGGGCGAATTTTCGCCTGAGGCGGGAAAACTGCGCAACCCTCTTGAAAGGTTGACCAAGCAGCCGCATATTTTTGGGGCTTGTATATCTATGTCGACCTGCTGTCTCCGTTTAATGGCGTTCAGTCTTCGATCCAGACTTAACAACGCCGGGCTGCCGCACCCTGCGGGCAGCGTTTCTAAGGGAGATTACGGAAATGGCCACTGGCACCGTAAAATGGTTCAACTCTACAAAGGGCTTCGGCTTCATCGCGCCTGACGGCGGCAGCAAGGACGTGTTTGTGCATATTTCTGCTGTTGAACGCTCTGGCCTCACCGGTCTGGCAGACGACCAAAAGGTGAGCTTTGACATCGAGCCCGGCCGCGACGGTCGTGAGGCCGCTGTCAACCTGGCGCTGCTCTGAACGCGCCACTGTTGAGACGAATTTGAAACGCGGTTCCTGGAGGCTGGCGCCGCGTTTTTTTGGGTTAGCGCAGGTTGCTGATGTTTTGCAGCAAAGATTCCCGCGCGCCGGTGATATGTAGTCGGGTCAGCTCTGCGGCCTGTGCCGCATTGCCGGCCAGGCAGGCCTCCCAGATCGCAATATGCTCTTCATTGGCGCGCTCCATCCCGTTTGACAGGATCAGCTGGGCGCGCAGATAGCGATCAATCCGGTCCATAGCGTTGTCGATCACGTCGAGATGGTATTGCAATCCGCTGGCCCGGTAGAGAGTAGAGTGAAAATCCCGGTTCAGATCCCCCCAGCTCATCGGGTCGGCAGAGGCTGAAAAGGCGGCCCAGGAGGCGCGGGCGGTTTCCAGGGTTTCTGGCGACATCAAAGGCACCGCCCGGCGGATCACCTCGGGTTCGATCAGGGCGCGAAAGTCAAAGATTTCCTCGGCTTCATCCGGTGACAGGCCCGACACCACGGCGCCCTTGTAGCGCTGGGTTTTGACCAGTCCCTGTTCTTCGAGCCGGGAAATGGCCTCGCGGACCGGGATTCGGCTGGTGTTGAACAGTTTGGCAATTTCGTCCTGACGCAGCGGCTCGCCTTCCTGCACATCCCCCTCAATGATCGCCTTGCGCAGCGCCTCGAATACGATCGAAGACGCCGAGGCGGTCTTTGAAATATCAACAGAATTCAACTTCATAAGGGACTCCTTCAGCCCTGTTCATAACGGTGTTTGACTGCCAAGGAAAGCTTGGTGAGAAAATATATTGTAAATTGGATCCAATATGAAATAGAAGGGGCCAAGCCCATCGATTTGGCGCAACCCCGGACAGTTCTCACAGATGAGACGGCGAGGGGCGTTGGATTGGTTTCGTCACCCCCGGCCAGAGCGGCTGGCCCTGTAAGGATCTTCTTATGACTTCAGACATTTTCGCAGGCTGTATCCCGGCCCTGATGACCCCCTGCACCGCAGACCGCCGCCCGGATTTTGACGCCCTGGTGCGCAAGGGGCAGGAGTTGATCGCGGCGGGCATGTCGGCGGTGGTCTATTGTGGCTCCATGGGGGACTGGCCGCTGCTCACCGATGCAGAGCGGATGGAAGGCGTCGCCCGTCTGGTCGAGGCAGGCGTGCCGACCATTGTTGGCACAGGTGCGGTGAACTCCCGGCTTGCGGCGGCCCATGCCGCCCATGCGGCCGAGGTCGGCGCTCAAGGGCTGATGGTCATCCCACGCGTGTTGTCGCGTGGGCCGTCCAGCACCGCCCAGAAGGCGCATTTCAAGGCTGTACTCTCTGCCGCCCCCGACCTGCCAGCGGTGATCTACAACAGTCCCTATTACGGCTTTGCCACCCGCGCGGATCTGTTCTTTGAGCTGCGCGGCGACCATCCCAACCTGATTGGTTTTAAGGAATTTGGCGGCGCTCAGGATCTGCGCTACGCGGCTGAAAACATCACCTCACGCGATGACAGTGTCACCCTGATGATTGGCGTCGACACCACGGTGTTTCATGGCTTTGTGAACTGTGGTGCTACTGGGGCCATCACCGGGATAGGCAATGCCTTGCCACGTGAGGTTCTGCATCTGGTAGACCTGTGCAAACAGGCCGCCGCTGGTGATGTGGCAGCGCGCCACCGGGCCAAAGAGCTGGAAGAGGCGCTGGCGGTGTTGTCCTCCTTTGATGAGGGGCCGGATCTGGTACTCTATTACAAGCACCTGATGGTGTTGAACGGCGATGCGGAATACAGCCTGCACTTCAACCAGAGCGACGCCCTGTCTGACAGTCAGCGCCACTATGTTGAGGCACAATATACGCTGTTCAAAACCTGGTATGCGGGCTGGGTCGCCCAGTCAGGCACAGCCTGACAATGCGGGTCATCGACAGCCATACCGGCGGGGAACCTACACGGCTGATCCTGAGCGGCGCGCCGGATCTTGGTTCTGGCGCGCTTGCGGATCGTGCCGCACGGCTCACGACAGAGCACGCGGATTTCTGTACCGCGGCCCTGCTAGAGCCGCGTGGCCATGACGCCATGGTGGGCGCTCTGTTGCTGCCGCCAGAGGACCCCAGCTGTGCGGCGTCGGTGATCTATTTCAACCCGGTTGGGGCGCTTGGCATGTGTGGACATGCTACTATTGGCACCATCGTCACCCTGTTCCATCTGGGACGGGTGGGGCTTGGCACCCACCGGCTTGAAACCCCGGTCGGGGTGGTCGAGGTGGAGCTGCTGTCGCCCAACCGGGCCGTGGTGGAGAACGTGCCTAGCTACCGCAAATCAAAGGGGCTGACCCTAGAGGTGCCAGGGCAGGGGCAGATCATGGGCGATGTCGCCTGGGGCGGGAATTGGTTCTTTCTGACGCCGGACTGCCCGGCGGATCTGGACCTTGAAAATATCCCCAGGCTCACGGCTGCGGCGCTGGATATTCGGGCGGCTTTGCAGGCACAGGGGGTCACCGGAGACAGGGGCGCCGAGATCGACCATGTCGAGTTCATTGCGGGGCCGCAGTCTGCACAGGCGAATGCCCGAAACTTTGTGCTCTGTCCCGGTGGGGCCTATGACCGCTCCCCCTGCGGCACCGGCTGTTCCGCCAAACTGGCCTGCCTCGCCGAGGATAGGATGCTCGATCCTGATACCCTGTGGATCCAGGAAAGCATCATCGGCAGCACCTATCATCTGACCTATCACCGCGATGCACAAGGCCGCGTGGTCCCCCGGATCGAAGGCGAGGCCCATGTCACTGCAGAAACAACCCTGATTTTTGCACCAAACGACCCCTATCGCAGCGGTATTCGGGCCTGAAAACAGACCTGAACCGGCAAAAGGAAGAGAAGATAATGGACTACAAAAACCTGATCGCAGGCAGCTGGGAAGCGACCACAGAGGCCCGCCCCAACGTGAACCCCTCGGATACCGGCGACATATTGGGGCAGGCCGCTTTGGGCGGCACGGCGGATATGGACCGCGCCATTTCTAGCGCCAAGGCAGCTGCTCCCGGTTGGGCCGGGGCAACGCCACAAGCGCGGTTTGATGTGCTGGACTTCATTGGCAGCGAGATCCTGGCCCGCAAGGCAGAGCTGGGACAATTGTTATCACGCGAAGAGGGCAAGACCCTGCCCGAAGGCATTGGCGAGGCCGCCCGCGCAGGTCAGATCTTCAAGTTCTTTGCTGGTGAATGCCTGCGTCAGACCGGTGATCGCCTGGCCTCGGTACGGCCCGGTGTCGAGGTCGATGTGACCCGGGCGCCGGTTGGCGTGGTCGGGCTGATCACCCCCTGGAACTTCCCCATTGCCATCCCGGCCTGGAAAATCGCCCCGGCCTTGGCCTATGGCAATGCAGTGGTGCTGAAACCGGCTGAACTCACCCCCGGATGTGCCTGGGCCCTGGCCGAAATCATCTCGCGTTCGGGGTTGCCAGAGGGGGTGTTCAATCTGATCTTTGGTCAGGGTTCGGTGGTGGGCCAGCATCTGGTGGAGCACAGCGATGTCGATGCAATCTCCTTTACCGGCTCGGTTCCAACGGGGCGCGGCATTGCAGTCTCCTGTGCCCAGTCGATGAAAAAGGTGCAGCTGGAGATGGGCGGCAAAAACCCCATGGTGGTGCTGGATGATGCGGATCTGGATTTGGCGGTGGAAGCCTGCCTGAATGGTGCCTTCTATTCCACGGGTCAGCGCTGCACGGCCTCGTCGCGGCTCATCGTCACCGAGGGTGTCCACGATCGCTTTGTCGCGGTGCTGACGGCAGCGATGCAGGGCCTGCGCGTGGGCAATGCGCTGGAGAGCGGCATTCAGATGGGGCCGGTGGTGGACGGGCACCAACTGGATCAGAACCTCTCTTATCTGCAGGTCGCGGCGCAGGAGGGTGGAAAGGTTATTGGTGGCGAGCGCCTGTCTCTGGAGCAAGAAGGGTTCTATATGGCCCCCGCGCTGGTGACTGAGACCAGCAATGAGATGCGCATCAACCAAGAGGAGGTCTTCGGCCCGGTGGCCTCGGTGCTGCGCGCCCGCGATTATGAAGAGGCCTTGAGCCTGGCCAATGACAGCGACTTTGGCCTCAGCGCCGGGATCTGCACCACCTCGCTGAAACGGGCAAGCCATTTCAAAGCCAATGCCGAGGCCGGCATGGTGATGGTCAACCTGCCCACGGCGGGGGTAGACTATCATGTGCCCTTCGGCGGCACCAAGGGATCAAGCTATGGTGCCCGCGAGCAGGGCTCCTATGCGGCAGAGTTCTACACCCGAGTAAAGACAGCCTATACGCTGCCATGAGTTCGGACCATAACATCCATCGGAGGCGTGGAATCGCCTCCGATGGATGACTGGCAGAATGAGGTCCACAATGGGCAAGTTGGCGACACAAAACCCGACAACAAAGGCGGGTATGACCATCGCCGTTATTGGCGGCGGTATCATTGGGGTCAGTGCCGCTTTGCGTCTGCAAAGCCTGGGCCATCAGGTGACCATCTATGATCGCAAAGGCCTGGCCGCTGAGGCCTCGGCGGGCAATGCCGGGGCCTTTGCCTTTAGTGAGATCATCCCCCTGGCTACACCGGGGATGATGCGCAAGGCACCAAAATGGCTGCTGGACCCGATGGGGCCTTTGTCGATTCCACCGCGCTATGCGCTGCGGCTCGCCCCCTGGCTCCTGCGCTTCTGGCGGGCCAGCCAGCGGGATCGCTACGAGGCTTCACTAAAGGCCCAGGCTGCATTGATGGGGCTTGCACGTGTCGCGCTGGAACGACAGATCCACGACACCGATGGGGAGCACCTGATCCAGCGCGATGGTCAGTTGTTGCTGTTCGAAGGCGAAGCAGAGTATCGCGCCAGCCTACCGGGCTGGGAGGCGCGCGGCGCCGTTGGAACGCGTTATGATCTGTTGCAGAGCCCTGAGGAAATCGCCGAAATCCAACCTGGATTGAGTAGCCAGTTTACCCATGCGGGTTTTACCCCGGATTGGATCAATACCACCGATCCCAAAGCCTGGTGTGAATTCTTGGCCGGGCAGTTCCTGGCACGGGGCGGTCGCGTCGAAGTGCAGGAGGTTAATTCCCTTGTGGCGGATCGCAACTCGGCCGCGTTGGAACTGGCGAGCTACCGGGTGACCCCGGACCGGGTGGTGCTGGCCGCCGGGGCCTGGTCACACCAGTTGGCGCGAGATCTTGGGGATCAGCTGCCACTGGAGACCGAACGCGGTTACAATACCACCCTGCCCGCCAGGGCTTTTGATCTGCGCACCCATGTGACCTTTGGGGCGCATGGGTTTGTAGCCAGCCGGATCAATGGCGGGGTGCGCATTGGCGGCGCGGTCGAGCTTGGCGGGCTGGAGCTGCCCCCGAATTTCAAACGCGCCGAAGTGCTGTTGAAAAAGGCCACAGGGTTTATGCCGGGGCTGGATACTGCTGGAGGCAGCCAGTGGATGGGTTTTCGCCCCTCGATGCCGGACAGCCTGCCGGTGATCGGCAGATCCCACACCTCTGAGGCTGTGATCTATGCCTTTGGCCATGGTCATTTGGGGCTGACACAATCGGCTGCGACGGCCGAATTGGTGGCGGATCTGGTTCTTGAACAGGCTCCAGAGTTGATATTGGATCCATTTTCTCCGCAGCGGTTCTAGGGTGGTCAAAAATTAGGCGTAAAGATTTGTCTTCATAATTCAAGCCAGTATCCGGGGTTTGGTATTGTCTTTTCCGGTCTTCCTAGGATCGTTCTGAGCGGAAATCGCACAAATCAATCTTTTGGCAGGGCTTTTCTGGCATTTGACCTAGGGTCCGTCCTTCTCTTTGAAGGTGCGGGCGATGCAATGGCTAGGATCTGATGATGTTCAAACTCTCTACGCTGCCACTAAAGGCAAAGCTGCCAATCATGATGGTGGCCTTGACCGCGACCCTTATGGTGACCGTGGCCTTTATGATCTATTCCATGGCGGAAAAAAGCATCCGCAAGAACATCTATTCCGCCCATGAGATCGAAGCCAAAGCCGGCGCTCAGGCGTTGGAGTTTCTGATCTCTTCGGCGCATTCAAACCTGGCCAGCCAGGCCGCCCAGCCAACCGTGTTTCGCGCGGTCAGTAATTTTACCCGCGTCATTGGCATGATCGAAGAGCCCGACCCCATTGCCTACCTGAAACGGGTTTATGGCAGCGAAAACCCCAATCCGCTTGATCAACGTGCCCTGTTGGTCGATCCCGGTGATGGGTCCTATTACAGTCAGTCTCATAACAGCTATCATCCGACCTTTCAGCGCACAGTGGAGCTGAATGGCTATGAGGATCTCTATCTTTTTGATGAAGCGGGACTGCTGATCTATTCGGTCAACAAACTGAATGACTTTGCCAATAGCTTTGCCACCGGCGAACTGGCTGAAACCGGTCTGGGCCAGTTGTTTGCCGAGGCGCTGGTGGCAGAGCCCGGCCATGTGGTGCATTCGGATTTCACCATTTATGGACCCGCAGGCGCGGTGCCCTCGGCCTTTTTGGCGACGCCGGTGGTCAACAAGCGGCAGAAAATTGTTGGGGTGATTGCAGTGCGACTTGGCAGTGCCGGTGTGGTGCAGGCTCTGACCAAAAACCTGGAAGATACGGCGCATCAAAACATCTATCTGGTTAGCGAAGACGGGTTGGCCCGCAGCCCCTCGTCGGTTGGGGACCAGTTTGGCGTGCTGGACGCTTTGCCAGAGAGGCCGCAGACCCTTGCAGCCCGCGCTCGCGAAGCCGGACGCCTTGACGGGGTGCCCGCCCTGGCAGGCGGCACGGCCAGCGCTCTGATCCTGCCGCTCGATCTACCCGGTTTCAGCTGGACATTGGTTCTGGAAACGGATGAGGTAACGGCCTTTGCCGAGCTGAACCAGATCCGGCTGACGGGGATGGGCATCATCGCGGGGCTGCTCCTGGTGGCCTCTTTGGTCGGGTTTACCGCAGCCCGCCGGGTGACCGGGCCGATTCAGGCTCTGCGACAGGTCACAAATGCCATGGCAGAGGAGGACTATGAGGTCGATATCACCGGCAAGGCGCGGGGTGATGAATTGGGGGAATTGGCGCGCAGCCTCGACAGTCTGCGCGAAAAGCTGCAACAGGCGGATGCCGCCGCCGCGCGCGAAGTGCAGGTGGCCCGTCAAACCGCTGCGGTGGTTGAGGAAATGAGTGGTGCACTGTCGCAATTGCAAGGCGGTAACCTTGCCTGCGATATTCAGCAGCCCTTTGCGGAACACTATGAGGCCCTGCGCGAGAACTTCAATCACAGCCTGGTCAATCTGCGCGACTCCATGGGAGAGGTTGTCGGGGCCTCTGAAAATGTGGGCCGGTTCTCGCAGGAACAAAGCTCGGCCGCCGATGAAATGGCGCATCGTACCGAAAGCCAGGCCTCGACGCTGGAGAAAACCGCTTCTGCCCTGCGCGAGCTCACAGATGGTATTCGTACCACTGCCGAACAGGCGGTGCAGATGGATGCCGCTATGGGCAAGACCCGCGAAGAGGCGGAAGGCAGCACCGGGGTGGTGACCTCTGCGGTGCAGGCGATGGATCAGATTCAGGAGACCTCAAGCGAGATCGCCAAGATTATCAACATGATCGACGACATCGCCTTCCAGACCAATCTGCTGGCGCTCAACGCCGGGGTGGAGGCCGCACGGGCGGGTTCTGCCGGCGCCGGATTTGCGGTTGTCGCCTCCGAGGTGCGGGCCCTGGCCCTGCGCGCCTCGACTGCAGCCGGGGAGATCAAGGGGCTGACCTCGGCCAGTGAGGAACATGTCGCCAATGGGGTGGCCATGGTGGGGCGCGCAGGCACAGCCTTCTCTGACATTATCGCGCAGGTGAGCGGAGTTTCCGGCCTGGTTAGCGAGATCGCCGAGGGGGTACGCAGGCAGTCCAAAGGGCTGGAAGATATCAATGGCTCGATGAGCACCCTGGACAGTGTCACCCAGCAGAATGCGGCCATGGCCGAGGAGGCTTCGGCTTCCAGCCAGTTGTTGCAACAGGAATCCACCAGCCTGTCTGGTATCGTATCGCGCTTCCAGCTTGGCCAAGCGGTTCCAGAGAGCTCAGGGGGGGCGGATTGGGGCGAAAGCCAAGACGCAGATTGGGATCAGGCCCAACAGGGCTGACGCCCCCACGCGGTGAGGCGACAGAGCAGCGGGAAGTAGTTGCCCTATTGCGAGGCGGCGGGCATGAAGCTGCCCTGTAGGATCGCATTGGCCGAGGTGGCAGCGGTGCTGGTGGGGGCGGCGTTGCGGCTGGCCATACGCTCCAGATTGACGATGGTCGAGAGCATCAACCGGTCATGGCTCCAGTCTCCAGGGCGCTGCATCAGCATGGCGGTGGCCAGAACAGAGGTCACCATCAATCCCGAGACCAGCACCCAGCCAAAGCCGGTTTCCCCGTGGGGTGCCTGTGCGGTAACGGCGATGATACGTTGCTGCAGGGTCGAGTTGCTGCGGGTTTCACGCCGGTCGACCAGCGCTACGGCGGGGCTGCGGCGGGTAAAGAAAACCCGTTCCTGAGCGGCCTGAGCGCAGGCGCGGATCAGGCATTCGCAATAGGCGCGGATATCCAGACCCGGACGAGCCATCAGCGCCTGATCGCAGGCAAATTCGCGCAGATGGCGGACTTCGCGGCGCCAGAGGTAAAAGGCGGGATTCCAGAACAGCAGGGGCCGCAGCAGTTCCAGCAGGAATTCGCATTCTATATCGCGCTGGCGGAAATGCTGCAGCTCATGCGCCAGGGTGAGTTTCAGGTCATCGGACTGGGTCAGTAGCGCCGAGGGCAGCACCACATAGCGTTTGAAAAGCCCGCGGGTGGAATAGGCAACCGAGGTCTCGTCCGAGATCAGAACTTCCGTGCTGCCGATGCTTTTCCA
>NZ_JBDWPJ010000127.1:0-29942 GCF_039971195.1 Pseudophaeobacter sp. | reverse complement strand
GCCACCGGTGGGGCAGAAACTGATCTGGGGCAGCGGTGCGCCAATGGCTTTGAGGGCCGGGGCTCCGCCTGCGGCTTCGGCCGGGAAGAATTTTTGCATAGCATACCCGCGCTCCAGCAAGCGCATCGCCTCGCTCGCGCTGGCCGCACCGGGCAGCAAGGGCAGGCCTTCCTCAATACAGGCGTCGATCAAGGCATCCGTTGCGCCAGGGGATACGCCAAACGTGGCCCCTGCTTCCTTGGCGTTGCGCACATCCTGCGGCGTGACCAGAGTTCCAGCGCCCACGGTACCACCGGGCACCTTGGCCATCTCCGCTATGACCTCCAAAGCGGCCGGCGTGCGCAGGGTGACCTCTAGGGCCGGCAGACCGCCAGAAATCAGCGCCTTGGCCAGCGGCGCGGCATGGGCGGCATCGCGCACCACAAGCACTGGCATGATTGGTGCCAGGGTGCAGACCTCACGGGTTACCTTTTGCGCGGTTTCAGGATTGGTTCTCATTTCGGGTCACCTTGTTGCATGCGGGCAAGAATACTGTCGCGTTTCGGAATGGAGGCGACGGCGCCAATAGTTTCAACCGAAACTGAAGCCGCAGCACAGGCAAATCGCGCCGCATCCAGCGTATTGCCAGTGCGGCAGAATTCAGCCAGAAAGGCCCCGTCAAAGGTATCACCGGCGCCTGTGGCATCGCTCAGATTGGCTGCAAAGGCATCGATGGTTTGGCGTCCCTCAGAGGTGGCAACGATAGCGCCCTTTTCGGCCAGTGTCAGCACCACCATGCCAACACCTGTTTGCAGAAAGCTATCGCAGATCTCTGCCACGTCGGTTGTGCCAAACAGCGCTTCGGAATCTTCGATGCTGGGAAAGACGATGTCCACCAGTGGCAGGATCTTTGCCATGGCATCGCGGGCCTGGGCCGCGCTCCAGAGATTGAGCCGCAGATTCGTATCAAAAGAGACCTTAGCCCCGGCTTGGCGGGCCAGTTCCGCGGCCTTGATAGAGGCGGCGCAGGAGCTGTCAGAGATCGCCTGAGTGATGCCGCTGATATGCAGCACACCGATCTGATCGAACATCTCGGGTGTGAGATCCTCTGGGGTGATCTGGCTGGCGGCAGACCCGGCGCGGCGATAGGAGAATTGGTGCCCTTCGGCACCGTAGTCGATAAAATACAGCCCCGTTGGCGCGTTTTCTTTTCGTTCAATCCGCGAGGCTTCGATGCCTTCATCGGCATAGAGCTGCAGAATGTGATCGCCAAAGTTATCGCGGCCCAGGTGGGTCAACATTCCAGCGCGGGCCCCAGCGCGGCGCGCGGCCACGGCGGTGTTCGAAACATCGCCACCAATGCCGGGCCGGATGGTATCTTTCTCCAACCAGGAGAATTCGAACATGGGTTCGCCAAAGCAAAGAACGTCCAGCGGCTGGCTGTTTGCGGGTGTCATGGTGTTGGTCCTGTTGGGGGTTCTGCCTCGGTGCGGTGCACCGCCTGACTGGCTGCAGAAAAATGATCTTTCATCGCCTCAGAGGCCGCGCTGGCGTCCCCTTTGGTGATTTCTGTCAGAATGATTCGATGATCGGTGAGGATCCGGTTTTGCTCGCTCGAAGAGGGCTGGGCCAACCGGCCGGCGGTGATGGAATGCTTGATGATCTCGCGCAGGGGTTTGACGATATAGACGTAGAGCGGGTTTTGCGTGGCCTCGGCAATGCAGAGGTGAAACAGATAGTCCAGATCGGCAAAGGCCTCTGGGTCGCCAATGGACTGTTCCATCTGGCTGCAGAGGTCTTCCAGCTTTTGCAGTTCTTCCTCGGTCCGGTTCAGGGCTGCCAGGGCGGCGGTTGTGGTCTCGATGCCCTGACGCACCTCCAGCACCTTGGCGACGGAAAACTGAGAGGTCGCTAGCCCGTGGCTAAAGGTATTGGCCAGGATGTCAGGGTTGATGGCATTGACCTGCGCCTTGCGGCCATTGGAGATCTTGATGTGCCCGGCACCGGCCAGATGCGCCAGAGCGCCACGGATCACCACACGGCTGACCCCGGCGCGTTCGCCCAGGGCGGCCTCTGACGGCAGATCATCACCGGGGCGCAGTCCGGCATCCGCGATCATCGCCAGAATGCTGTCAGCCACCCGCGTATAGAGCGGGCGACGGTCCAGATTTTCCAGATCTGTTGTCATGACGCTCCCTTGCCAGCATTGCTCCAGCAATGCGCTACCTGTGCACCTGTAATACAGGTTGACGAAAACGGCAAGAGGCAACTGGGAATGGGCGTTGGCGCGGGCTGGGGCTAGCCCAGATCAAACCCATAGAGCCGGGCCGGTGCCTCGACAAAGATCTTTTGCATGTTTTCAGGTGAACCTGCCCAATCCATCACCAGATCGAGCAGATGAACATCATCCGGGTAGGTCTCGCGGCTGGTCGACATATTGTGCGGCCAGTTTGTACCCCAGATGATCCGATCCGGAGCATGTTGGATCAGCGCCTTAGAGAGCACGGCCAGATCGTCAAAGCCTGGATAGCCCACCTGAGACGTCTCATAGCAACCGGCCAGTTTAACATAGCAATTGCCGCGGTCGATCAGCCGCAACAGGGCCGCAAACTCGGCGCTGTCCGCTGCGACCGGAGTCAGGAACTTGCCGGTGTGGTCAATGACATAATCGCCCTGAATCTGCTCCAACTTTGCTACATGCTCGCGGATATCCCTGCCGTCGAACTGCACGACCAGCGACCAGCCAAAGGGCTGTACCCGCGCGTTGATCTGCAGCAGCCGGTCCAACCCAACGGCACCCTGCAAGAGATCCATGATGCGGGCGCCGCGTACGCCCCGCGCGGTCATTGCCTCAAGCGTTTCGTCGCTGATGTCGGGCTCAATCGCAACCACGCCGCGGGCTGCCGGGCCAAAATGATCCAGCGCATCCAACAGATAGCTGTTGTCTGTGTGATAGGCATTGCCCTGGACCACAACCACCCGTTCTAGCCCGAGCCATTTTTGCACCGACTCATAATGCGCGATGGTCGCATCCATTGGTGCAGGCGGGCCTTTGGGCGGATCTTTGTAGTTCTGACTGTCAAACAGGTGGATATGGCAATCGGTTGCCTGCGGCGGCAGAGCGGTGGCTGGCTGGCGGCCAGTGAGGGTCCTGAACATCTGTTTGTTCCAATCTCTTAGTTGGGTGGCCAGTCAGGCAGGGCAGTCAGGCGGCACGATAGGCCAGCAGGGCGTCACGGTTGATCGAAATCCCGAGACCCGGTCCCTGCGGCACTGCGACCTGGCCGTTTTTATGCTCGATTGGAGCCTCGACGATGTCCTGGCGGAAGGGATTATAGGTCCGGTCAAACTCCAGCCGCGGCGAGCGTTGTTCGTGGCTGGGCGGGTTGGGCGGCAGGATGGCGTGAAACTGCAAGCCGGCGGCCAGCGCCACGGCTGTGCCCCAGACATGCGGCACCAGCCGAACCTGGTGAATATCCGCCAGGGTGATGATCTTGCGCGCCTCGCTCAGCCCGCCAACGCCACAGACATCCGGCTGCAGGATCTGCACGGTGTTTTGCTGCAGGGCCTCGTCAATGGCCCAGCGGCCATGCCAGGTTTCGCCGCCTGCTAGTGGGATGGGCTGGCCCTGTCGGACTTGCTGATAGGCGCGCAGGGCTTCGGGCACCACCGGTTCTTCGAACCAGTGAATGTCATACTGGCTGGCGCGGCGCCCAACTTCGATGGCATCGACCGCGTCATAACCGTGATTGGCATCAATCATCAGTTCTGTATTTGGCCCGATGGCCTGACGGGTGGCAGCGATTGTTTTCAGATCGCTCTCTATCCCGTAGCCGATCTTGATCTTGACCGCCTCAAAGCCTTCACCCACGTATTGCGCCATCTCGGCAGCGCAGGCCGCCGCGTGATCGCCGCCTTCGGGGCGGAACCCGCCAGTGGCATAGGCGGGAATGACCCGACGCCAGGCGCCGCCCATCAGCTGATGGATCGGAGCGTCGAAATACTTGCCCGCCAGATCCCACAGGGCGATATCAATACCGCTGAGCGCGGTATGAATGACGCCGCGCTGACCTTGATCGCGGAATTGATTATAAAGATCCAGCCAGATCGGTTCGATGTCATGGGCCGAGCGCCCGATCAGCATGGGCGTCATTGCTGTGACCACGGCAGCATTGATATCCGCTGGCCCCAGACATTCCCCCCAGCCAATCAACCCGCTTTCAGTTTCAATCTCGACCAGCAGATGCCGCCGGGCGCGAAAGGTCGAAAAGGAGGACTGAAAAGGCTGCGCCAGATCATGGTGCAGAATATGTGTCTGAACCTTTGCTATCTTCACGGTTTGGTATCCTCGATGATCTGGGTGAGCATGGCGATCTCTTTTGCGCTCAGGTCCGTGAGTGGTGGTCTGACCGGGCCGGAGGCGTGGCCAATTGCGCTGAGCCCGCCCTTGATGGCGGAGACGGCGTAGCCCGGCACCCGGTCCCGGACCGCCAGGAAAGGATAGTAGAAATCCTGCAGCAACCTGTCGATAGTGGCCTGATCCTTGGACCGGATGGCCTGGAAAAAACTGAGCGCCAGTTCGGGCACAAAGTTGAACACGGCGGAAGAATAGGTGGTAACGCCCATGGCTTCATAGGCTTCGGCAAAGACTTCATGGGTGGGCATACCGCCAATATAGCTCAGCCGGTCGCCGCATTTGGAGACCACTTCGCGCACCAGATTGATGTCGCCGGTGCCATCCTTGAAGCCCACCAGATTTGGGCAGGCCTCTGCCAGTCGGGCGACGGTGTCAGCGGAGGCCACGGAATTGGCCCGGTTATAGATGATCACGCCGATATCGACCGCATCGCAAACCGTTTTGATATGGGTGAACAACCCCTCCTGGCTGGCGCCGATCAAATAGTGGGGCAGCAGCAGTACGCCATCGGCACCGCAGTTTTGAACCTCTTTGGCGATATCAACCGCCATTTTGGTGCCATAGCCGCAGCCCGAAATGATTGGCGTGTCGCCAGCAGCCTCTTTGGCGGCCCTGACCACCTCGGTAATTTCACCGGGGGTGAGCGAGAACAGCTCTCCCGTTCCGCCAGCGGCAAACAGTGCGGCGGCATCAAATTGTGACAGCCAGCCAACATGCTCCTGATAGGCGGATTTGTCAAAATCCAGCGCGCCATCAAAATGCGTGACCGGAAAGGACAAAAGGCCGGTGCCGATTTTTACTTTGAGATCTTGTGGGGTCATGTGCTGGCCTTCCAAAGGGTCGAGCTGAAATGGTGCGCGCTATGGGGGTGGGGGCGATCCCCTGCTGGCGCGATCCTGAGTGCTTAAACCCAATTGCGGCGATACTGTCAAGATTGGTATGATGAATTGTCGGGTGTTACGACAATTGCGCAGCCCGTGCGAGGCTGCGGTAACGATCCGCGCCCTGCTCCAGATGGCGGCGCATGGCTTGTCCGGCCTCTGTCGAATCTTGGCCCGCTATAGCATCCAAAATATCGCGGTGTTCTTTCAGGATCCGCAATTCAAGCTCCGGATCTGACCGTAGATTCGCCTTTTTGCGCAGCTCAGAGCGGGGAATGGTATCGCGCCCCAGTAGGGTGAGGAACTCAACAAACTTCTTGTTGTTTGAAGCCTCGGCTACAGCCAGATGGAAGGCGTAGTCTTCCTTTTCCGAAGGCTCTCTAGCTTCGACGCGGGCTTTGAAGGCGCTGTAGCATTCAAAGATTCGCGCCTCTTGCGCCGGAGAACAACGCTGGGCGGCAAGCTCTGCGGCCCCTATTTCTACGGCGGTTCGGAGCTCCAGGGATTCGATGACGCTGGCGATTGTCCGGGGGTTGTTGCTCAGAAAGGTGAGGGTTTCACCAGTCTGGCTTGGCTCCAGTACAAAGACGCCGGACCCCTGTCGCGAGGTCAGCAAGCCGCTTTGTTTGAGGCCAGAGATCGCTTCGCGCACCACGGTGCGACTCACCTCGAACTCCTGGGCCAGCTGCTGTTCGGTTGGCAGCTTGTTGCCGGGTTTCAGATCACCCGACAGGATGCGTTGTTTCAACTGGCCGGCCAGAAATTGGGTCAGGTTCTGCCCCTGCTGCTGCGCTGCACGTTTTGGAGATTGGCTCATTTGATCTTTCATCGGGGCTGGATTTCTGCCCCATAATCCCCTGTCGCGGCGGGCAGGTCCAGAGGTCAGTTATCATAGGGCTGAAAAATTTGTATGATAAAAATTTGACAGGCCGCAATTACATGTGCAATCAAATTGCCAAAGACGCCAGCCAGACCCGAGGGAGGGGGAGTGGATGACACGCATATTATTGACCGGTGCCGGAGGAGGCTTGGGCAAGGTCCTACGCCAGAAGCTTGCAGGCAGCTATGAGCTGCTGCGGCTGTCGGATCTGGTCGAACTTGATCCTGCGCAGGCAGGCGAGGAAGTAGTGCAATGTGACCTTGCGGATGCCGAGGCTGTCATGGCCTTGGCCGAAGGGTGCGATGCGATCGTGCATCTTGGGGGCATGTCGGTCGAGAACAGTTTTGACACCATCCTCAATGCCAATATCTGCGGCACCTATAATATCTATGAGGCCGCCCGAAAGCAGGGGGTTGGCCGGGTTCTCTTTGCCAGTTCCAACCATGCGATTGGTTTTCACAAGCGGGAAACCCGGCTGGATGCCTCGGCTGCGCTGCGCCCTGACAGTATGTATGGGGTCTCCAAAGGGTTTGGTGAGCTGCTGGCGCGCTACTATTTTGACAAATACGGCATCGAGACCGCCTGTGTGCGCATCGGATCGAGCTTTGAGAAGCCGCGCAATCGCCGGATGATGGCGACCTGGCTCAGCTTTGACGATCTGACACGCCTGGTGAAGCGGGTGGTCGATGCGGATCGCGTTGGCTTTGCTGTGGTCTACGGCGCCTCTGACAATGAAGAGAGCTGGTGGGACAATAGTGAGACTGCCTATCTCGGCTGGCAGCCTCAGGATAGTTCGGCTCAGTTCGCCAATGACCCGGTGATCATTGAAGAGGTGACCGACCCCACGGATCCGGCAGTTGTCTACCAGGGCGGCGCCTTTGCGGCCGCGGGCCATTTTGAGGACGACTGATCTGCGGCTGCTCTGATAGCAAGTAGAGCCAGTAGCGCGGCGTGATTCTGAACGGCAATGGCGGGGAGGCAGGCCTGATTTTCATCCGAACAGATTGGTCAGTGACTGAACAACTTGGAGGAAGTTCAGGCATGAATGCCGAATATCACCTGGCTTTTGTGAGCGGGAAAGAAATTTCTCCACACAGAATATAATACACAATAACAAAAGGTTAACAGGTTCTTGACGGGAGTCTGCGGAGGTGAGCAACGGAAATTTACGGGAACTCTCAAAATTGAGAGTTGTAAATATTTGTAATTTCTGAGAATGATTTGTGACAAATTGTCTGGAGGAGGAGACAAAATGATGTTGAACAACTTGATCGGACGCGGGGCATTTGCCCTTGCCGCAGCGGCGACTTTGGCCATGGCCCCCTTGGGTGCTGAAGCCAAAGACTGGCGCGGTTGGAACATCCACGTTGTGGATTATCCGGTTTCGCACGGCATGGAAGCCTTTATGGCGGAAGTCCAAGAGAAAACTGATGGCGCTGTTAAGGGTGAAGTCTTTCACGCCGGCGTTCTGGGCTCGCAGCCTGACGCAATTGAGCAGCTGCGCCTCGGCATCCTGGACTTTGGTGTCTTCAGCCTTGGGCCAATGGGTCAGGCCGTGCCAGAGACCAATGTTGTCTCGCTGCCCTTCATCTTCAAAAGCGTTCCGCAGATGTATCGTCTGATGGATGGCGCACCTGGTGAAGCTCTTGGCGAGGCACTGGAAGCCAAGGGTATCGTTGCCCTGGGCTACTACGATGCCGGCGCACGGTCTTTCTACAACTCGATCAAGCCGATCAATACTCCGGCTGACGTTGAGGGCATGAAAGTGCGCGTCATGAACAACGACCTGTTTGTTGGGATGATCGAATCCATGGGCGGCAACGCCACACCGATGGCCTTTGCTGAGGTCTATCAGTCTATCAAAACCGGCGTTGTCGATGGTGCGGAAAACAACCCCCCATCCTATGAATCGACCAGCCATTTTGAGGTCGCGCAGTACTACTCCATGTCGCAGCACCTGATCATTCCAGAGTGCCTCTGCATGAGCAAAAAGACCTTTGACGCGCTGTCGGCTGAGCAGCAGCAGATCGTCCGTGATGCGGGCCGTGCCTCGACCGAGTTGCAGCGCAAGCTGTGGCAGGAACGCGAAGCGGCCTCGATGAAGATCGTTCTGGATGGCGGTGTCACCGTGAACGAAATCGCTGACAAATCTGCTTTCCAGGCGGCCATGGCGCCGGTCTATGAAAACTATCTCGCGGCAAACCCCGAGATGACAGAACTGGTCAACCTGTTCCGCAACGCGGACTAACTGACAGAAAACAAACAAGATGCGCTCCGCCTTGACGGGGCGCATCCCGCTCAATTCGAAGGATATGGCTCATGGAGCAGAAACCTCGTTGGATGGAGCGCACAGAACGCGGATTAGATGGTCTAAGTGCCCTCTGCATGCTGGCTGCCTCAATCGCTCTTGTAATCTTGGTCGCTACTTTTGGCTGGCTGGTCTTTGGCCGCTACGTTTTGAATGCAACACCCACCTGGGTCGAGCAACTGGCGCTTCTACTTGTCTGCTACATCACCTACCTGGGTGCCGCTGCAGGCATTCATGAAAACACCCACCTTGGCGTGACCCTGTTCCGCGATGCTCTGGGTGCCCGGATCAGCTCGGTCCTGAAGCTGGTGATTGATATCGTTCTGGCCGCCTTTGGGCTGATTATGGTCATCGCCTGCATCGAACTGTTTAATTTTGGCTGGAGCACAATGTTGCCCATGCTCGACATCCCAGAAAGCTTCCGAACGCTATCTGCACTGCTCTGCGGCGGTCTTGTGTTTGTCTTTACCGGCTCACGCGCTGTCTTCCGCATCATCTGCTTGGCCCAGGGACGCAACTACACAGAAAAAGGCGCAGTATAACTATGGGCTTGGCTATTTTGCTCGGTATTTTTGGAGGCTGCGTGGTGCTTGGCGTGCCAGTTGCCTTTGCGATGGGAATCGCTGCCGCATCCGCCTTTTGGTATGAGGGTTTCCCGCTGCTGATCACCTTTCAGAGGTCAGTATCCGGTATCTCGGTGTTCTCGTTGCTGGCAATTCCCTTTTTTGTCTTTGCCGGTGAGCTGATGCTGCATGGCGGTATCGCCATGCGCCTGGTGCGCTTTGCTTCGGCGCTTGTGGGGCATATTCGCGGTGGTCTGGCCTCGGTAAATATCTTCTCCAGCATGTTGTTTGGCGGTATCTCGGGCTCTGCGGTGGCGGATATCTCCGCTCTGGGCTCGATCCTGATCCCGGTGATGAAGGAGCGTGGCTATCGCGCCGATTATGCGGTCAATGTGACCGTGACCTCATCGATTGCCGGGATTGTGATCCCACCGAGCCACAACATGATCATCTTTGCGGTGGCAGCAGGTGGTGGCATCTCGATCTCCAAACTGTTCCTGGCAGGTGTGGTTCCCGGCATCCTGATGTGCCTTTGCCTGGCGGTTGCCGCTTATTTCATCGCCGTCAAACACAACTACCCGGCTGAAAAGTTCCCCGGCTGGGCGGCTGTCTGGACCGCGTCACTGGCCGCCATTCCCGGCCTTGTAACCGCGGTGATTATCGTGGGCGGGGTGCTGTCTGGTGTCTTCACCGTCACGGAATCCGGTGCCTTTGGCGCAATCTATGCGCTGCTTCTGACCTTCTTTGTCTACCGCAGCCTCGATTGGGAGGGGTTCAAGACCTCGGTGCTTTCGGCGGTTCGGACCACGGCGATGGTCATGGTGCTGATCGGCTTTGCCAGCTCCTTTGCCTATCTGTTGGCGCTCTATCAGGTGCCCGGCAAGCTCAGCAGCTTTATGCTGGGGATCTCGGAAGAGAAGATCTTTGTGCTCTTGATGATCAACGTGATGCTGCTGGTTCTGGGTATGATCATGGATATGGCGGCGCTGATCCTGATCTGCACGCCGATCTTCCTGCCGATCGTCAAGGATCTCGGCATGGACCCGACGCAGTTTGGCATCATGCTTTTGGTCAATCTTGGCCTGGGTCTGTGTACCCCGCCGGTGGGGACCTGCCTGTTTGTTGGCTGTGCTGTTGGCAAGATCAGGATCGAAGAGACGCTTAAGACCATATGGCCCTTCTATCTGGCCATTTTGACGGCGCTCATCCTGATTACCTATGTGCCGGCTGTTTCACTCTTCCTGCCCTCCCTGCTCGAGTAAGCGCTGACGGTGCGCAGACTCTGGCCCATCGGGTTGCGGCGGTCTGGACCTCCCAGTCAGCCCAGCCGCAACCCGAAACGTAAGACTAAAATAACAAGGTGTCGAAAATGACGAACCTATCGCATGAGACTCTCGAAAAACTGGCAGCCGTCAGTACTGCAACCCTAACAACGGCCCTGTTCCGGCGCGGGTTTCGCAATATCTATATTCAGGGTCCACAGCGGATGAACCCTGGGCCCAATATGGTGGGGCCTGCCTATACGCTGCGCTACATTCCTGCGCGCGAAGATCTGGATGGGCTCGATTCTTTTGCCGATCGTGAAAACCCGCAGCGCAAAGGCGTGGAAGAATGCCCGGAAGGCGCGGTTTTTGTGATTGATTCCCGCCAGGATGCCACCGCCGCTTCGGCGGGCTGCATCCTGGTCACCCGGTTGCAAGAACGCGGTTGCAAGGGTATCGTGACCGATGGCGGTTTCCGCGACACGCCGGAGATCTCGGCTCTTGAGATGCCTGCTTATCATTCCCGCCCAAGTGCCCCAACAAATTTGACAAAACACCACGCCGTTGCGATCAATGATCCTATTGCATGTGGTGGGGTATCGGTCTTTCCTGGCGACATTCTGGTTGGCGACAACGAGGGCGTGGTTTGCATACCCTTGCACCTGGTGGCAGAAGTCGCCGAGGAAGCTGAAGAGATGACTGTCTTTGAAGATTACGTCTTGGAGATGGTACAGAAAGGGGCCTCGATCTTTGGCCTGTATCCACCCACCGACCCTGAAACGATGGACAGATTTAAGCTATGGCGGCAGGAAAACAACAGGTAGTGGCGACGGCAGTAAAACCCGCGCCCGGTGCAGCTAAAACCGGGCGTGACCGTACTCTGTCTGATCGTGTCTACGAAAAGATCCTGGCCTTGATCGCCAGTGGCGAGACGCCTGTTGGTGCCAAGCTGCCAACCGAACATGTGCTGAGCGAACAGCTGGAAGTGTCGCGCCCTGTCCTGCGCCAGGCACTCAAGCAGCTGCGCGAGGATGGCGTTATTGTGTCGCGCCAGGGCTCCGGCTCCTTTGTGCAGCGTCGCCCCGACGAGGCGGTGCTGGATTTTGCCCCGGTGGGGTCGATCGCAGATATTCAGCGGACCTTTGAGTTTCGCGCCGCCATCGAGGGTGAAGCTGCCTTTTTGGCCGCGCAGCGTCGCACCGATGCGGATCTGGCCAGGATGCAAGCGCAGCTCGAAGAGCTGGACCGCTGCATCAGTGAGGGTGAGCTGGGGGTCGAGACCGATGAGGCCTTTCATGAGGCGATCTGTACGGCCTCGGGGAACCAGTATTTCACCGTGGCGCGGACCTCGATGAAGACCAATATTCTGACCGGCCTGAAGCTGACCCGCAACCTGTCGCTGACCAAACCGCAGGAACGGCTGGAATTGGTTCAGCGTGAGCATTACCAGATCTTTGATGCGATCAAGGCGGGGGATGCCGAGGCAGCCCGCACTGCGATGCGCCTTCATGTTGAAAGCGCCCGCAAGCGTGTCTTTGAAGGCTAGGGCCTTGCCCCTCTAGTCGAGGGGCAGACCATGGGCCGCCATAAAATCGTCGCGACGCGGGGAGAAGGAATCCAACAGGGCGCCTTCTTCCAGGCAGATGCAGGAATGCACGGCGTTGGAGGGGATGATCATTGCGTCACCTGGTTTCAGGTCCTTGGTGACACCGGCAACGGTGAACTGAAACGCACCGGAGCTGACGTAGGTGGTCTGCACATGGGGATGCGAATGCGGCAGGCCTTCGCCGCCCTGTTCAAACCGAAACTCGACCATCATCAGAGTTTCGTCCTGGCATAAAATGCGCCGCTGTGCGCCGGGCCCAGAGGGCAGCCAGGCCTTGGGGGTGTCGGAGTGGACGATCATTGTCGCGGTCTACCTTGTTAGAAATAGGGAAGGGAGTATTTGTCCTTTTTTGTTAATTTTTTCGCGATCTGTCAATCTGCGATTTTGGGGGTCGGCCAGATGTGAAGGCTTTTGCCGCAGCGAGTTGATCCTACGGGTTTTGAGAGCTAGCGGTAATTTTCGTTCATATTATGGAGCTTTAGTCTACGGAAGGCAGGATGGATTGTCAGATTGGTGGCAGCCATGCCGCCTTTGGGTGGGAAGGGTTTGGAGGTTCAGTAGTTGTATTTATTTGTAATAATTTGTATTGCTGGGGTGCGGGTTTTTGGCTACAGACGATAAGAGCTACCTGTGATCCCTGGCTTTGGTCTGGGGCATTCTGCGGCGAGAGGCCGAGCGCGGGTTTTATCAATTTTGAATGGGGCAGTGATCGCTGATGGGTGAGCTGCCTCGACGATATATGAATGACATGCAGGGGAAGAAAATGGATCTTAAAGGTAAAACAGCAATCGTAACCGGTGGTGGCCGTGACATTGGCCGCGCCTGTGTGATGGAGCTGGCCCGCCGTGGCGCCAATGTAGCGATCAATTACCATGCCAGCGCCGAAGGGGCGGAGAGCGCAGTTGAAGAAATCACCGCCACAGGCGGCCAGGCTTTCGCCCTGAAAGGCGACCTGACCAAGGAAGCCGAGGTCCAGGCCCTGGTGACAAAGACTGTTGAAACCTTCGGTCAGGTGGATTCACTGATCCATGTCACCGGTGGCATTCTGGCGCGGGTTCCAATGGCAGAAATGACCCTTGATCACTGGCAGGCTGTGATGGACGTCAACCTGACCTCTTTTGTGCTGGCGGTGCGCGAATGCCTGCCTCATATGCCCGAAGGATCGTCGATCGTGGGTCTGGCTTCGCAGGCTGGCCGTGATGGTGGTGGCCCCGGCGCCTCTGCCTATGGGGCCTCCAAAGGGGCGCTGATGACCCTGACGCGTGGTCTCGCCAAAGAGCTGGGTCCAAAGATCCGGGTCAACTCGCTGTGTCCCGGCATGATCGACACCGATTTCCACAATATCTTCACTAAACCCGAAGTGCGCAGCCATGTGGCCAATATCACGCCTCTGAAGCGCGAAGGCACCTCGGAAGAGGTCGCCAAACTGGCGGCCTTCCTGGCCTCGGATGATGCCGCATTTGTGACCGGCACCAACGTGGATATTAATGGCGGCACGCTGTTCTCGTAACGGCACAACATGTCTAGCAGGCGCGTCCCTCCGGGCGCGCCCTTTACTCCTGAGAAGGGCGACAGATGAAACTAAGTGGCAAGCACCTGATAGCAGGAAAATGGATTGGGACAGAGGAACAGTTCCTCTCCGATCCGGCTCAGGGAGAAGCGCAGAGCTTCTCGGTCGGGACCGTGGATCTGGTTGATCAGGCCGTATTGGCGGCCGAGGACGCCTTTTGGAGCTACGGCTACAGCAGTGATGCAGAGCGTGCCGCCTTTCTGAATGCCATTGCGGATGAGATCGAAGCCCGCGCCGAGGCGATTACCCAGATCGGCTCGGCGGAAACCGGACTGCCTGAGGCGCGTTTGCAGGGTGAACGTGGCCGCACAACTGGCCAGCTGCGGATGTTTGCCGCCCACATTCTCGACGGCAGTTATCAGGACCGGCGCCATGATGCGGCGCTGCCGGATCGCGCGCCCTTGCCTCGCTCTGATCTGCAATTGGTCAAACGGCCTATAGGGCCGGTTGCGGTTTTTGGCGCGTCAAATTTCCCTCTCGCCTTTTCCACCGCAGGTGGCGATACCGCCTCGGCGCTGGCGGCGGGCTGTCCTGTGGTGCTGCGTGGCCATTCCGCCCATCCCGGCACCGGCGAAATCATCGCCCAGGCGATTGACGCCGCCATTGCCAGCTGTGGCCTGCATCCTGGGGTGTTTTCCCTGATCCAGGGCGGCGGGTTTGAGGTCGGCGAGGCGCTGGTCCAGCATCCGCTGATCAATGCGGTTGGCTTTACCGGGTCTTTGCGCGGTGGCCGGGCGCTATTTGACCTCTGCGCGCGACGCCCGGACCCCATCCCATTCTTTGGCGAACTGGGCTCGATCAACCCAATGTTCCTGTTGCCTGCGGCTCTCTCTGCACGCGGTACCGATATAGCCAAGGGCTGGGCGGGGTCGCTGACCATGGGGGCGGGGCAGTTCTGCACCAACCCCGGCGTGGTGATCCTGCTGGATGGGCCCGAGGCCGACCAGTTCCAGGCCGATGCCTTACAGGCCCTGCAGGCGCAGGGCGCGCAGACCATGCTGACAAAGGGCATCGCCGCGGCCTATGCGCAGGGGCGCGAAGAGATCGCTGCGGGCCATGGGGTGACCACCCTGTTGAGCTCTGACGCTCCGGATGATCGTTCAGCCACCCCGGCGATTTTTGTCGCTTCCGGCGAAGATTGGCTGGCCAATGACGATCTGTCCGAAGAGGTCTTTGGCCCGCTGGGCATCATCGTGCGGGTTGCCGACATGGCAGAGATGCAGGCGGTCGCCAAGGCCCTTAAAGGCCAGCTGACCTGCTCCCTGCATGGCGATGACGCTGACCACGGGGACATATCGGCGCTTCTGCCAATTCTGGAGCGCAAAGCCGGACGGCTGTTGGCCAATGGCTTCCCTACGGGTGTCGAGGTCTGCGATGCGATGATGCATGGCGGCCCCTATCCCGCCTCGACCACCTTTGGCACCACATCTGTTGGCACCATGGCGATCCAGCGCTGGTTGCGGCTGGTTTGCTTTCAGGATCTGCAGGGCTTTGTCCGCTAACGGCCTGTGATGTTTTGAACCTGTACTGGGCATGCTGCAATGCCCAGTGCCGGGGCATTGCCCCTTCAATTTTCAAGCGATGATGACAGGGCGTAAGATGACGGATCATAAACCACGGGTCGGCGAACCTATCGAGCAAATGTCCCTTCAGACGGTCACAGGTGAGGCGCTGACAATCGGGCAATCAAAGACACGCTGGACCATGGTCTTTGTCTACCGGGGCCGCCATTGCCCGCGCTGCAAACGCTTCCTCAATAAGCTGAACGCGGTTCTGGCGGACTGGACCAGGGTGCTGGATGTGGTGGTTGTCTCTTCTGACAGTCAGGAAAAGGCGCTGGCCGACAAGGCTGAGTTCAACTGGGATTTTGACCTCTGCTACGGGCTGACCGTTCCGCAGATGCGCTCACTTGGGCTCTATGTGACGGAACCCCTGTCAGAGGCGGAAACCTCGGGTCTGTTTGCCGAGCCGGGTGCCTTTGGTCTGCGTCCGGACGGGACCCTGATGCTGGTGGATATCTCCAATGGCCCGGCTGCACGTCCTGATCTCGAAGAGTTGCTGGACGGGATGACCTTCAATATCGAGAATGATCGTCCCGTCAGAGGCCTGGCCTGACTGGTATCTGGCCCGAAAGGACCGCCGGATTAGGCCTGCGCGATCCGCGTTGCGTTGCGTCGCGAGGCTGGGGAAGTGACCAACAGGACGGCACAAAGCCCCCCGATGGCCAGTTCCAGGACTAGGATTTGCAAAAGCCCGGCACCCGGCATGCCATCCGCCACCAGGCTCACCAGGCGCGAAAGCCCATAGGAGAGGTAAAGCGTGGCTGACACGATCAGAGCCAGGTCTGTCAGCTGCGCCCGGAAGGCTCCGACCAGGATGAACAGGGCAGAGATCAACAGCATCCCGCCCGAGGCCCGCATTTCATTCAGCAGGTTCACATCCGTGCCAAGCTGAATGCCCGCAGTGGCGTGAAACTCATGCGGGAGAAACAGCACGCCAATGCTGACTGCCAGGGCGATCAGGCCGCTAAGGCCCAGGGTGGCTTTGGTAAGGGTCATTCTGAGCATGAGAATCTCCTGTCGGTGTCCAGTGATTGCTGTGGTGTGAAGGCACTGAGATAGCCGCTGGGGAGAGATGAACAATGTTAGTTTGTCCGGCATTGCTATCCCATCGTCCAGAATGACTGGACTTTGGGGGAAATCCAGCTCTAGGCTGGCCCGCAAGATGCGAAGCAGCGATGCCCATATCCCGGACCCGGCCAAGGTTGCCCATCCCCTTGGCGACCCCTTGGGGGAGATCCTGCATCTGCTGAAACTGACCGGAACCTTTTACTGCCAGTCAGACTTGACAGCCCCCTGGGGGATCGACATCCCGCCTCTGCAGGGGGCCATGGCCATTCTGGTGGTCACGGAGGGGCAGTGCTGGCTGGAGCTCGCCGGGGAGGAGCCGCTGGCGGTGGGGGCCGGAGATCTCATCCTGCTGACCTGTGGTCCAAAACACCGATTGCTGAGCACACCGGGCGGCAGTTCTGTTGAGCTCGCCCAGCTGCCTGTGCATCAGGTGAGTGAAGCCTATGAGACATTGCAATTTGGCGGCGGCGGGGCGCTGACCCGCGCCATGTATGGGATCGTCCGTTTTGATCACGCTGCCGGGCAGCGGCTGGTGTCGCTGCTGCCAAAACCACTGCACGTCGCCAGTTGGGGGGCGCAGTTCAGCGACTGGCTGCAAAGCACCCTGCGGTTTATCGCCTGCGAGGCCCGCGCATTGCGCCCCGGTGGCGAGACCATGATCACCCGGCTGGCGGATATCATTGTCATCGAGACAATCCGCAATTGGATCAGTTCCGCGCCCGAGGCACAGGCGGGCTGGCTGCTGGGGCTTCGGGATGCGCAGATCGGCCGGGCTATCCGGGAAATGCATCGCACTCCGGCCCAGGATTGGACCGTGGCGGATCTGGCGGGGGTGGCAGGCATGTCCCGGTCGGCTTTTTCTGCCCGCTTCACCGCGCTGATGGGACAGCCTGCGATGCAGTATTTGACCGGATGGCGCATGCAACTGGCGCGTGCGCAGCTGCTTGACGGTGGCCAGTCGCTGGCCGCAATCGCACAGGGCCTGGGCTATCAGTCAGAGCCCGCCTTTAGCCGGGCCTTTAAACGGGTCTATGGCCTGCCGCCGGGGCGGTTGCGTCAACAACGCGGCGCAGGGAAGAACCCGCAAAATCCCGACCCCAGTGCGGCGCAGTTGGGGCCGGGATAGGCGACCAAGGGGGGTAGGCTTTCCTGAGGCGCGAAAAGAACTTGGCCGCCCTTTTGGAGCGACGTCCGGGCAACCCGCTCCAAACTTGCTCCCGCCTCAGATGGTCTTGGTGACCTCAGGGGGCCTCACAGAGATTGCACCGGTGGGGATATGCCCCTGGGCGCTGACTGCGGCGGGGCCGAGCCCCAGAACCAGGCTGGCGGCGGTTATTGTGGCGCTGCCACCGAGCAGGGCAAGAGCGAGGAATTTGAGCAGGGGAAGGATGGAAGAGGTCATGTCTGGCGTCTTTCTGGCAAAGGCTGCATCGGTTGCGTACCTTGGGTGAAACTCCAGGAGGTGTGAGATCAAACCTCCCTCGGATGCCGTGATGACTACGCCATTGCAGATGCCTAAATATTGACCTTAGGTGCCAAAGACTTGACAGCTAATGCCAAAGGCGGAACCCTTGGTCACGAATTGGTTACCGGTATTTCAAGTGCTCCAGCTTTTGAAAACTGCCTGCTTTGGAGTGACATCTTGCCCACCCTTTCTGCAATCTACGCAAGAAAACAGATCGAACATGCGGAGCGAGTTGCTGACAAAGGCTGGCTGTTTGACCTTATTGGCCTGACACCAGAAAACATTCAGGACCCTTCGGCCACAGTGTCGGAACTTGACTATTATAGCCTGATGGAGGCGATCGCCGAGACCGAGCTGCCGAATGTCGAATTCCACATGAAAACCTGCCGCAGCATGCGCTGCGATGAATTTGGTCTCTTTGGTCTGGCGCAAAAATCGGCCCCTACCCTACGTCAGGGGTTTCAACGGATCTGGCGCTACATTCGATTGCACAACCGGGTGTCGGCGTTTTCAGCACAACAGGAGGGCGACCAGTTTTGCTGGTCACGCACGACACCTCATGCGGACAGGTTGGGGGCTTATCTGTCTTTTGAAGCGGCCATGGGCACCACATTGACGCTGTGCCGGGAGACAACCTGTCAGGATCTGAAGCCCAGCCACGTGCAGTTTGCCCATGAACGTCAGGGATCTATTGAGGCGCTTGTGGCGCATTTTGGCTGCGTGCCAGAGTTCGGGGCCCCGTCCGATGCGCTGTATTTTGATATCGCAGACGTCGACCGGCCCTGTGCCATTGGCGATCCTGGGATTTGGAACTTTTTGTTCAGCCATCTGGATCAGGAGCTGGCCAAAGAACAGGGGGAAGACCAACCCTTTGAAGCGCAGGTGATCGAAGAGATTGCCAAGCTGCTGACCGGTGGTGTGCCGCAGCTCTCTGATGTTGCCCAAACCATGGGGCTCGGCAGCAGGACCTTCCAACGGCGGCTGAATGAACGTGGTCAGAGCTTTCAGGCGATGGTTGATAAGGCGCGGCAAAAACTGGCGGAGCAGCTGATCAGTGGCTCAGGCTATTCATTTTCAGAGATCGCCTTTCTAACCGGGTTTTCTGAACAAAGCGCCTTTTCCCGCGCTTTCAAACGCTGGTCTGGCCAAACACCCAAGGCCTATAGAACCGGACTTCGGACTGAGACGGTTTCGGGAAACCGTCCAGAAGCCTATCCCAACCGGGTATAACAGGTAACAGTCATCCAGCTTGCCAGGACACCTGTAGCCATGCGCTGGGCAATTTGCGCTGGCATCAGGAGGGCTATCACCCCGCGCGTTCTCGCATTAGGGTGAGGTGAGCTATCTTCAGCCTCCCTTTTGTGCCGGAATGCCATGTCCAGACGTCACTACAATTTTCCGCCGTTGACGACTCTGTCAGCTTTTGAAGCGGCTGCGCGCCATCTGAGCTTCAAGAACGCGGCGCAGGAGCTATCGGTGACACCGGGGGCCGTGAGCCACCAGATCAAGGCGCTTGAGGGCGAGCTGGGCACAGTACTGTTTCAGCGCCAGCATCGCGGCGTCGCCTTGACAGCAGAGGGGCAGGCCTTGTTTGAAACCCTGTCTGCCTCCTTTGGGCGCATATCCAAGCGGTTGGAAAACATCCGGCAAAGCGACGCGCTCGAGAAGATAACAGTTGGGTCCACAACCGCAGTTGCGGCCCTGTGGCTCTCCCCTGCGATCATTCGGTTCTGGCGGGAGTTTCCCAATCTGAGCATTGATCAGCTTACGCAGGATACGGTGTTTCTGCCGCGCGTGGATCTCGATTTTGTCATAAGATACGGACGTGATTCCAACTCCAAGCTGCGCCAGACGCCGCTTTACCGGGATGAGCTGGTGCCAGTGGGTACCCCAGAGATGGCCCGCGATCTGGCCGATGCCTCCCTGCCCGAACTGGCAGGGCGTTGGTTGATCCATCTGGAGAGCGCTGGGCGCGACTGGACCACCTGGGGCGAGTGGTTCAAGCAGCTCGGCCATGCTGGCGATCTGGGGGCGGGCACCCGTGTCACCAACTATTCCGTGGCCCTGCAACTTGCAGGGAAGGGCGCCGGCCTGGTCCTTGGATGGCGGCGTTTGGTACAGCCGTTGATAACCGCCGGGCAACTCTCTGTAGTGGGCAGCCATGTCCTGACGGCGCCGCGAGAGTTCTACCTTGTTGAGTATTCAGATGATGAATTGTCAGAAAAAGCCGCGACCTTCAAAAAATGGATCCTGAGCGAGGTGCCAGAGCACTCGACTTAGATCAGCTCATCTGAGAGTGAGGTTTTCTGATATTGAGAGCAGGCAGAGATGCGCTTCAGGCTACGGGTCTAGCTCCACCCCGTATTTGAGGCGACACTGATGAACAGACATAGCCCCCTTTCACCCGTCATGACGGCAGTCAACACCGCCAAGGGCCTGCCAAATGCGCATTACATCGATCCAGAGATCTTTGCCGAAGAAAAGCGCTCGGTTCTGTTTGCCAATTGGGCGGGCCTGGGTTTTGCCAAGGATGTGCCAGAGGTGGGCGATGCCATGCCGATGGATTTTTTGGGCATGCCCTTATTGGTGGTACGGGACCGGGATGGGGCGGTTGGGGTGTTTCAGAACACCTGCCGCCACCGAGGCATGATCCTGGTGGATAAGCCGCAAAAAATCGCCGGTGCCATTCGCTGCCCCTACCACAGCTGGTGCTACGGGCTGGATGGTGCGCTGAAGGCGACCCCCCACGTGGGCGGGCCGGGTCAGAACCGGCACAGCGATGTGGACCAGAATGAGCTGGGCCTGTTCCGGGTCCGCAGCCATGTCTGGCGCGACGTGATATTCATCAACATCGATGGCACCGCGCCGGAATTTGAAGAGGCCCATGCCACCCTGCTGGAGCGCTGGAAAGAGTTTGACCAGCCGGTTTACCCCGGCGGCGAGATCTCGTCGTTCCAGCTGACGGTAAAGTCCAACTGGAAGCTGGCGGTGGAGAACTACTGCGAAAGCTACCACCTTCCCTGGGTGCATCCCGGGCTGAACAGCTATTCCCGTCTCGAGGACCACTATAATATCGAAGAGCGCGGCGCGTTTTCCGGGCAGGGTACCCTGGTCTATCGTCAGCTTACGGCAGAGGATGGCAGCAGGTTCCCCGATTTTGCCAATCTTGGCGCCCAATGGGATGAGGGGGCTGAATACATCGCGATCTATCCCAATACCCTGATCGGAGTGCAGCGGGACCATAGCCATGCGATCATTCTGGAGCCGGTAGACTGCGGCAAAACCATCGAACACATCGCGCTCTACTACGCCAAAAGTGAAGCGAAGACACCGGAACACGAGGCCCTGCGCCTTACCAATGCGCAGCAGTGGAAAGTTATCTTTGAGGAAGATGTCTTTGTGGTGGAGGGCATGCAAAAGGGCCGCCATGGCGAATTCTTTGATGGCGGTCGCTTTTCCCCGGCAATGGACGGGCCGACCCATAATTTCCACCACTGGGTGGCCAGTCAGGTCGAACTTGGCCGCACCTTATGAGCGGGTTTTCCGGGCGCGCCTTCGCCCTGTCAAAGGCTTGAGAAATGGACCCGACTTCGTTGGAACAGGCCCTGCTAAAGGCTCATGCATCAGATGACTCTGCGGCGCTGGTACGGCTCTATACCCTTGCGGGAGATGCCGCAGAACAGCGTGCGGACGGGGATGCCGCTTGTTTTTATCTGACCCATGCCTTTGTCTTTGCCCTAGAGGCGGGCGCGCCCGAAGCGTCCATTCTGAACACCCGTCTGGCCGAACAGGGCCGGGCGCATCTGCTTGAGTTTTGATTTCAGCCCAAACGACGTGAGAAAGATCCAGACATGCGCACAGAAGCACAGGCCGTTGTTATCGGCGGCGGAGTTATCGGCTGTTCCATCCTGTATCATCTGGCAAAACTCGGCTGGTCAGATGTTGTCCTGCTGGAACGTGACGAGCTGACCTCGGGGTCGACCTGGCACGCGGCGGCCAATATCCACGGGCTGCACGACAGCACCAATATCAGCCGCATCCAGCACTATACTATGACGCTCTACAAGGCGCTGGAAGAAGAGACCGGGCAAAGCTGCGGCGTGTTTCAACCCGGCTCGCTCTATCTGGCGCAGACCAAAGAGCGGGAGCATCAGCTGAGGTTGCAGGCCGCCAAGGCCAAGCTCTACGGCATGAACTTTTATGAGGTCAGCATCGAAGAGGCCAAAGCGCTGAACCCGATGGTGAATTATGACGGCATTCGCTGTGTGATGTATGAACCGGATGGGGGCAATGTGGACCCATCAGGGGTGACCAATGCCTATGCGATAGGGGCGCGCCAGCGTGGGGCCCAGATCCACCGGTTTACCCCAGTCACAGCCACCCGACAGCAACCGGATGGCACCTGGATCGTCGAAACCCCCAAGGGCAGCATACAGACCCCCTGGGTGATCAATGCTGCCGGGCTTTGGGGGCGTGAAGTGGCAAAACTGGCCGGGATCGAGCTGCCGCTGCAACCAACCGAACACCAGTATTTTGTCACCGAGACCATGGTGGATGTGCAGGGGGCCGGGCGTCGACTGCCCTCGGTCAGTGACCGGGATGGCGAATACTATCTGCGCCAGGAGGGGCAGGGTCTTCTGGTTGGCGCCTATGAAAAAGACATGAAGTTCTGGGCCGAAGAGGGCACGCCGCTGGATTTTGCCCATGATCTGTTTGCCGATGATCTGGAACGCATCGAAGACAATATGATGAACGCCATCGAGCGCGTCCCTGCGGTTGGCGAGGCCGGGATCAAGCGGGTGATCAACGGGCCGATGATCTGGTCGCCCGACAGCAATGTGCTGATGGGGCCGGTGCCGGAACTGGAGGGCTATTTTTGTTGCAATGGCATCATTCCAGGTTTCTCGCAGTCCGGAGGCATGGGGTTGATGGCAGCGCAATGGATCATCGAGGGCGAAACCCAATACGACATGTTTGCCTGGGATCTGGCGCGGTTTGACAGCTGGGCCACCAAGGATTTCACCATGGCGCGGGTCAAAGACCAATATGCCCATCGCTTTGCCATCCATTTCCCCAACGAAGAACGCGGCGCCGGCAGGCCAGCCCGCACCCGTCCGATTTATGAGACCCAAGCCGAGCTTGGTGCTGTCTTTGGGCTCAACGCTGGTTGGGAGCACCCTCTCTGGTTCGCCGATGCCCCTGGCGCTACAGACACCAATGGTTTCACCCGGCAGAACTGGTTCGACCCGGTTGGCGAGGAATGCCGGATGCTGCGGCAGCGCGCAGGTATTATCGACATCTCCAATTTTGCCAAATACCGCTGTAAGGGGCCAGGTGCCGAATCCTGGCTGAATGCGGTTTTTGCCAATACGATGCCCAAAACCCTGGGGCGCTCCTGCCTCACCCCACTGATCTCTAAACGTGGTGGCATTGCCGGGGATTTTACCGTGACCCGTCTGGCGGAGGATGAGTTCTGGGTGATCGGGTCAGGGATGGCGGAACGCTATCACAAGCGGTTTTTCAAACAGGTTCCGCTGCCCACAGGTACCACATTTGAAAGCCGGACCGAGGCGGTCTGCGGTTTTAACGTAGCGGGCCCTAAATCGCGGGACCTGTTGCAACGGCTGACCAATGTGTCGCTGGCGACTACAGATTTCCCCTTCATGCGCTCGGCCCGGATTGAGCTGGCCGGGGTCGAGGTGCTGGCCCTGCGGGTGTCATTCACCGGGGATCTGGGCTGGGAGCTGCATTGCAGAGAGGAAGACCAGATGCGGCTCTATGAGGCGCTGCTTGCAGCAGGGACTGAGTTTGGCGCCGGACCGGTTGGCAGCCGTGCGTTGATGTCGCTGCGGGTCGAAAAAGGCTATGGCTCCTGGTCGCGGGAGTACAGCCCGGAATATTGGCCGCAAGAGGTCGGGCTGGACCGGCTTTGCAAGATGCAGAAGGACTTTCTCAACAAAGCGGCCGCGGCAGAGGTGATGCAGAATGCTCCGCGCGAAACCCTGGTTCTGCTGCATCTTGATGAGACAGAGGTGACCGCTTCCAATGCTGATGCCACCGGCGGGGAGCCGATTTTTAAGGGTGGCAAGGGCATCGGGCGGGTGACCTCTGGGGCCTATGGCTACACGGTCGGGATGTCGCTGGCGCTGGGCTATGTCAAAGATGCTGTTCCGGGAGATGCTGTCGAGGTTATGGTGCTGGGACGCCCGCATCGGGCGGTGATCCTGTCAGAGCCGCCTTTTGACCCGGCAGGCCAGATCCTGCGGGGCTAAGACCCGCGCTGGGCCTGCAGGGCTTTCTGATCCAACAGGATCTGCAGGCACCCCTGCAGGGCTGCGGCATCATCTGCGATCAGCAGGCAGGGGATATTGCTTAGCTCGGTAACGGTCGGTGGGCCGCTCAGAAAACTGTCAGAGAACAGATCAAGCCCCCGCGAGGTGAGCAGGCTTCGGGCGACGCTGCCGGCAAAGACCAGACCAGCGCGGGGCATATATTGGCAGATCATTTCTCGGCACAATAGGCCCAGAACACGGGCAAACAGTGTCACAGCAGCGGTGGCGTGACTGTCTGTTCCCCCTTCAAATCGAGACATGATATCCCGACCGGGCAAGTGATTGTGGGATAACTCTGTGTAGATGCGTTCCAGCCCCGCGCCGCTGAGCCAGTGTTCGACATGACGTGAACCCGTGGCCTGTTCGCCAAGGTGAGCGCGCAAAAGATCAAGCGCGGCCTGGGGCAGCTGAGCATGGCCCATCTCGGCCTCAAAGGCCATGGTTGTACCGTCGGCCAGTTGTTTCGACAGGCTGACATTGAAGCCGGTGCCAATGCCCACCACCAGGCTCTGCCCCGAGGCTGCAACTGGCTGCGGGCCTCCAAGACGGGTCAGGGACTGCGACTGGGACAGCTCTGGCAGCGCATGGCTGAGCGCCGCCAGATCATTCACCAGAACCAGGCTTTGTGCCCCTGTCATCTCTTTGATTGGTCCTTCGTCAAACTCCCAGTTCAGATTGGTGAGCCGCGGCGGGGTCTCATGTACCGGCCCGGCAATCGCCAGGCAGGTGCTGGTGATCCTGGGGGCATCAAAGCTGGTCAGATACTGCGTCAGCACGTCATAAAAGGACGCGAACCGGGCATTTTCAAAATGACGCAGAGATGCACCCTGCAGGCCAGAGGCATCTGCAAGCGCAAGGCGGGTATTGGTGCCGCCAATATCTCCAATCAGGTAAGTCACTTGGTCACGTTTTTCCTGGGTAAAAGCATGGCCTAGCAGGCCACGCCTTCGGGTTTTTTGCCAAGGATGATCATCCCCAGCAGGTCGTCATCGGTGACGTCATCAACATCCACCACTCCGACTAGTTTGCCGTTTTTCATTACACTGGCCCGATCACAAAGCTGCATGACATCGTGGATGTCATGGCTGATCAGAAAGATGCCAATGCCCTCGGCCTTGAGCTGCTCGATAAGCTCTGAAACCATCTGTGTTTCATGGGGGCCAAGCGCCGCTGTGGGTTCATCCATGATCAGGATCTTGGCGTTGAAATAGACTGCCCGGGCGATGGCAACGGATTGCCTTTGGCCGCCAGAGAGTGCCGAAACCGGATCGCTGAACTTTTGGAAGTTTGGGTTGAGCCGCGCCATGATCTTGCGGGTTTCCGCCTCCATTGCGTCGTCATCAACCAGGCCAAAGGGCGTAACCAGCTCGCGGCCCAGGAACAGGTTGGAGGCGGCATCCAGATTATCGGCAAGCGCCAGGGTCTGGTAAATGGTTTCGATCTGCAGCGCCCGGGCGTCGCGCGGGTTGTTGATCACAACCTTCTCGCCATTGACAAAGATCTCGCCGCTATCTGCCTGATAGGCCCCCGAGAGGATCTTGATCAGGGTCGATTTGCCGGCACCGTTATGGCCCAGCAGACCGACAACTTCGCCGGGGTGCAGATCGATGCTGACGTGATCCACGGCATGGACGCCGCCAAAGGAGATACAGACGTCGCGCATTTCAACAAGAGGAGTGGTCATCAGGCGCTTCCTGTCCGTTTGCGATAGAGAATGTCAATCAGGACGGCCAGAACCAGTACCGCGCCGACAACGATGTTTTGCAGGGGCGCATCAACGCCCACCATGGCCATGCCCGACTGCAGCGACTGCATGATCAAGGCGCCAAGGATCGCGCCATAGATGGTGCCAACGCCGCCAGCCAGGGCGGTGCCGCCAATCACGGCGGCGGCGATCACCCGCAGCTCATCCAGGGTGCCAATGTCATTGGAGTGGTTGGTCAACCGGGCCGAGGCCACAACCGCCGAGAGGGCGCAGAGCCCGCCCATCAGGGCAAAGATCTTCACCGTCAACATACGGGTGTTGATGCCAGAGAGTTCAGCCGCGTCCGGGTTGCCGCCGGTGGCAAAGATATAGCGCCCTAACCGCGTGCGCCGCGCCAGAATGGTCATGGCAATGGCCAGGGCGATGAGCACCAGAACCGAAATCGGAATACCGTAAGCCTGGGTGAACCCTTCCGGCATGGTCTCGCCGCGGGCCTTGAACTGGCTTTGCAGTTTCCGCAGTGGCACATGGTAGGCGTTCAAGGTGGCGACAAAGCCAAGGATAACGCTGGCGGCAAAGCCACCCAACACATATTCCGCCCAGAGTGGTTTGACGGCAAACCCATGTTTCACCTTGTTGCGCCGCGCACTGTAGAGCCCAAACAGCGCCGCAGCTGTCATCACCAGCCCAACAACCCAGGAGCCCGTGGAGCCGAGGGTGCCGTTGATACCGCCGAATTTCTGAAAGGTGGCATCCAGCGGGCCAATGGTCTTGCCGCTGGTGAGATACCAGGCGGTATTGCGCCAGACCAGCAACCCACCAAGGGTGACGATAAAGGCGGGAATGGTCAGATAGCCAATCAGGAAACCGTGGAAAGCGCCGATCAGAGTGCCCGCAAGCAGACCAACCAGAATGGTGAGCCACGGGGTGAGCGGGTGATCAAAGCCAAGCCCCAGCCAATGGGGCAGCACCTGTGTCTGTGTCATGGCCATCACCGCCGAGCAGGTCGCCAGCAGGGCGCCAACGCTCAGGTCAATGTGGCGGGTGACGATGACAAAGACCATGCCAGTGGCCATGATGGCCACCGATACGGTCTGCACCGTCAGATAAAAAATATTGCGCGGGGTCAAAAACAACCCGCCGGTTGCCAGGTCAAAGCCAAGGCACAGCACGACAAAGGCGCCAACCATGCCAAGGAGGCGGAGGTCGATTTCCAGAGTCTGGAAAACATTGCGCGTCCGGGTGGCGGACGGCAGATCAAGATCTGTCTGGGACATGTGAGAACAATCTGTCAAAAGGCGTGAAGGCCCGCCGACCGGATCAGGATCGGGTGGCGGGCCGACTTTAGGTGCTTACTTGCAGGGCGCGGGACCGTTGGAAACACCCTGGCACAGGGCTTCCTGGCTGATCCAACCGGCGTCAACGACGGCTGCCAGATTGTCCTTGGTCACAGGGATCGGCGCCAGGAACTTGGCGGTCATCGCGGTGCCAGCAGGTGAGGTCCAGCTTGCGGCGCCATCGACATCGGCCATGGCGCTGCCACCGGCCAGAGCCACGGCGATCTCACCAGCGGCTTTGCCCAGCTCGCGGGCGTCTTTCCAAACCGACACGGTCTGATGACCCTTGGCCACACGGTTCAGCGCGGCGTGATCGCCATCCTGGCCAGAGACCGGAATACCTTCCATGCCCTGGGCCGTCAGCGCTGCAACAACACCGCCTGCGGTTCCGTCATTGGAGGCAACAACCGCGTCTACTTCGTTGTTTGCAGCCGTGAGGATCTGCTCCATGTTGCGCTGGGCATTGGCGGGCAGCCAGCCATCTGTATAGGCCTCGCCGACAATTTTAATGTCGCCGGAATCAATGGCGGCCTGAATGATCTCTTGCTGGCCGCCGCGCAGGAAATCTGCGTTTGGATCGGTAGGCGAGCCCTTGATCATGACATAGCGGCCCTTGGGCATCGCATCGAGCACGGCACGGGCCTGCATGCGGCCAACTTCGACATTGTCAAAGGTCAGATAGAAGGCGCGGGGATCTTCGATCAGGCGGTCATAGCCAACCACCGGCACACCTTCGTCATCGGCAGCCTGAACAGCCGGGCCAATGGCCTGGGCATCCTGCGCCAGAATGATAAGCGCATCGGCGCCCTGAGCAATCAGGCTTTCAACATCCGACAGCTGTTTTGACGAGGAGCTCTGAGCATCCGCCGAGATATACTTTGCACCTGCGGCCTCCAACGCAGATTTGATCGCGGCTTCGTCGGTTTTCCAGCGCTCTTCCTGAAAATTCGACCAGCTGACGCCGACGACAAGATCATCAGCAAAGGCTGCGCCTGCCAAAAACGTACTGGCGACCACGGCAGCAGTTGTAAGAAATTTCATGGTTTTCCTCCCTAAGGTTCTCGGCCCTGCGTCGAATTCGTTGAAACGACTGAGGCATACCTGATGTTACCCGGATAAATTTGCAAATCAAATTAAATCGCCTACTATGGCGTTACATGTCTTTTCGATGCAGGCTGTTGCGGTCAAAAAGGTTTGAAAATATGTCGCCTGAGTCTTTCTAAGCTATGGAAAACAACTGATTTATGAGCGGAGAACTACGTCAGAATGGCCGCCGGGCACTGTTGAGTGAAATTCGCCGCAGCGAGATTGCTCCGCGCATCGAACTATCCGAATCGACCGGCATCAGCCGCGCTACGGTCACCACAATCACCGCTGACCTAATCCGCGAAGGTCTGATCGAAGAGGTGCGCGACGCCACTCCAAGCAAGGAAATCCGCCGCGGCCGTCCCAAGGTTGACCTAAAGATACGCGGCGCCGCGCATTATGTTGTCGGCATCAAGATTGCCCATAGATCGCTGTCCATGGTGCTGCATGATTTTGAAGCCAAGCAGCTTGCCGACCTTGAGATCGACCTTGAGAAGAGCGTCTTTGAGGCGGCAGAACTGGCTGCGGAGCTCAAACAGGCAATTACCGATCTGGCGGCCAAGGTCGGTCTGACCCTTGAGGAACTCTCTGGCATCGGCGTGGGCATTGCAGGCACTGTGGATGCGCAGAACGGGCTGGTGTACTGGTCGCCCTCGCTCAGCCAGCGCAACCTTGAGATGGGGCGCATCCTGCGGGCCTATCTCGGCGTGCCGGTATTCATCGACAATGACGCCAATCTTGTTGCCGTGGCGGAACGGGCCTTTGGCCTGGGCAAGGGGCATTCCAATTTTATCGTCGTCACCATCGAAAGCGGTGTTGGCATGGGCGTTGTCATTGACAATGAACTGTACCGGGGGAACCGGGGCTGTGGCGCGGAGTTTGGCCATACCAAGGTACAGCTGGACGGGGCGCTTTGCCGCTGCGGCCAGCGTGGCTGCCTGGAAGCCTATGTGGCGGATTATGCGCTGCTGCGCGAGGCCAGCATTGCCAGGCCGGATGAGGGCACTACCGGGGTTGATGATCTGCTTGAGGCGGCGCGCAAGGGAGACTCCGTTGCCAAGGTGATCGTGGGCCGGGCAGGACGCATGTTTGCCATGGGCCTGTCCAATCTTATCAATATCTTTGATCCCGAACTGATCATCCTTTCCGGGGAACAGATGCAGTCGGACCATCTTTATGCCAGCGAAGTCATCGAGGCGATGCGTGGCTCTGTGGTTCAGCTCGACAAGCCGGGACCAGAAGTGGTGGTGCATAAATGGGGCGATCTGATGTGGGCGCGCGGTGCGGCGGCCTTTGCCCTCGATCAGGTTTCTGAAATCGCCATTACCGGGAGGCAGCTGAGTGCGCATTGAGGTCCTGGTCCTATGGGTTTCAGCCCTTTGTCCGGCCCTGGCGGGTGCTGAGCCGCTGTTTCAGCCAGAACCGGCCCCAGATCATAGTTATGACGGCGGCTGGGAGCACTATGTTGGCGGTGGGCTTGCGGTCTTTGATTGCGATGGCGATCACCGGCCTGATCTCTATGCCGCTGGCGGCGAGAACCCGGCGCAATTGCTGCGTAATGGCTCTGAACCGGGCGGAGAGCTTGTCTTCACGCCTGACACGCCAGAGGCGCTGTCACTCACAGGGGTGATCGGGGCCTATCCACTGGATATCGACAGTGACGGACACCAGGATCTGGCCATTTTGCGGGTCGGAGAGAACCTGTTGCTGCGCGGTCTTGGGGCCTGCAACTTTGAAGCCTTTGCACCCGAAGGCTTTGACGGTGGCGATCGTTGGACCACGGCATTCTCTGCCACCTGGGAGCAGGGGCAGGATCTGCCTACCCTGGCCTTTGGCAACTATGTGGATAGGGACGATCCCGACGGCCCCTTTGGGGCCTGCGATGAAAACCAACTGCTGCGTCCTGAGGGGCAGAGCTATG
>NZ_JBDWPJ010000126.1:0-24742 GCF_039971195.1 Pseudophaeobacter sp. | reverse complement strand
ATAATCCTCCAGCGCGCCCTTGCCGCGCGAGGTGACAAAGATGAATTCCTTGATCCCGGCGGCGCGCGCCTCGTCGATGGCATATTGCACCAAAGGGCGGTCCACCAGGGTCATGATTTCCTTGGGCACCGATTTGGTCGCAGGCAAAAACCGGGTGCCAAGACCGGCAACCGGAAAAATCGCTTTGGTCACTTTTTTACGCATTAATCATCTCACTCAATTTACAGTCGGGCCCGAATATCGTCCCGAAAAACATCTGCCGCACTGGCTCATGTCGAATTTTAGTCTCTTTTCCCACCCTTCAGGCAGGGCTGCGAACTTCATTGCCGCCATTCTAACAAAAGAATATGCCCGCATCATGACAGAGCTCAACTCCGGTGGCTTGATATGGCCAGCATCACCCTCTGGCGAGATACTCGCTGGTTACTTTTCGCCCATCTTGGCCATCATCGCCTCAATACGCGCCACATCTTCAGGATTGTTCAGCTCCCAGAACTCCCGACCACGCGCTTCGACCTCAACACAGAGTATCCTGCGGCTGTTCTCAAGGAAGCGCAGTTGCTCAAGGCCTTCCAGCTGTTCCAGCGGCCCTACCGGCCAGCTCGGGTAATCCGCCAGGGCTTCTGGCCGATAGGCATAGACCCCGACATGGTGAAACACCGGCGTCGGTGCTGCATCCTCAAAACGTTCGGCACAAAAAGGAATGACTTCCTTGGAGAAATACAGCCCGCCGTGATCGCGGCCAAAAACCGCCGTGGTGCCGCCAACCCGGCCCGCGGCACGATCCGCCAGCAGGCTGTTCAGGGTGGCGCCATCACATTGCAGCACCGGTGTCGCCAGGCCCATACCTGGGGCCGCGCGCAGCCCAGAGACCAGATCCTCGATGAACCAATGCGGCGTCAGCGGCGCATCGCCCTGCAAGTTCACCACCACCTCATAGCCGCCGCTCAGCGCCGCATGGGCCTCGGCGCAGCGTTCGGTTCCGTTGGCGCAGCTTTCGGAGGTCATCACCACCTCGGCGCCAAAACCTTCGGCAGCCAGGCGAATGCGATCATCATCTGTAGCCACCACCACACGGTCCACGCCCTGCACGGCGCAGGCCGCGCGCCAGGAGCGTTCGATCAATGTGCGCTTACCCCCCTCCGCACCGGTTAACTCCACCAGTGGCTTACCGGGATAACGCGTGGAGGCGTAGCGGGCGGGAATGACGATCAGAACGGACATCAGGCTTCCTTCAGGGCGACATCAGGGGCGCAGGCAATAAAGAAAGGGTTAGCATAGTCTTCTTTGCCGTAGAGGAGCGGGGAATGATCATCAAAGCGCACCACTTTGCCGCCAGCGCCTGACAGAACCGCATGGCCCGCAGCGGTGTCCCACTCCATGGTGCGACCAACCCGCGGGTAGAGATCTGCCTCGCCAGTGGCCACCAGGCAGAACTTCAGAGAAGAGCCGGCGCTTTTGCTGTCTTTAACGCTGTATTTGTTGATGTAATCCTCGGTGGCCTGATCGCGGTGTGATTTTGACGCCACCACCATCAGCGCCGCATTGTCGCTGTTGGCGACGCGGATCGGACGGGTCTCACCGATCACTGCCGGGTCAAAGGCACCGGTCTCTTCGACGGCAGAGCCATCTGCCAGGGTAAAGAACATCCGGTTCTTGGCCGGCGCATAGACCACGCCACGGGTTGGTGCGCCCTTTTCCACCAGGGCAATATTGACGGTGAAGTCACCGCGTCGGTGGATGAACTCCTTGGTGCCATCCAGCGGATCCACGATCAGGAAGGTATCGCCTTTGATCTTATGCGAGTCAGACTGCTCTTCGGTCACCAGCATAACATCGGGGAAGGCGCTGCGCAGCCCGGCAGAGATCAGCGCATCAGCGGCTTCATCCGCCGCTGTCACCGGGCTGTCGTCGGACTTTACTTTGACTTCAAAATCCTCGGAATTGTAGATGTCCATGATCTTGTTGCCTGCCTCGATCGCCAGACGGCGGATCACCGGAATAAGCTCTTCATAAGTCACACGAACACTCCCACCCCAAAAGGGTTAATTGAAAATTTGTCTGTGCCCCCTTATGCTGGCTTGCAGATGGATCATCAAGAAGTCCATTCGCATATTGGCCAGCTCATTTGGCTCTAGCACGGATCGCAGGCAAAATGTTTCAGGTGCGCACACAAGAGACGTGGTTTACCAGCTTCATCTCCCTATTGGAGGTGGTGTTTCACTCCGTTGTGCGCAGCGTCCGCTCCAAACACAACAATGCGCTGATCGCCCTAGCTATGAACCTCATGCAGGCGGTGATGTTTGTGGCGCTGTTCTACGTGATGTTTGCGGTTCTGGGTCTGCGTGGCTCGGCTATTCGCGGTGATTTCCTGCTCTATGTGATGTCAGGCATTTTCCTGTTTCTGACCCATACCAAAACCGTTGGGGCGGTCGCCGGGGCCGAGGGTCCGGCCAGCCCGATGATGCAGCATGCGCCAATGAACACCATGGTGGCGATTCTCTCAGCGGCGCTTGGCTCGCTCTATATTCAGACAATCTCGCTGTTTTTGATTCTCTTTGGCTATCACGTCGCCTTTACGCCAATAGAGATCGAACAGCCTATTCAGGCCTACGGCATGGTTCTGCTGTCCTGGATCACCGGCGCCGCTGTTGGACTGGTGTTTCTGGTGCTCAAACCCTGGGCACCGGGCTTTGTGGGTATTCTGACAACGATCTATCAACGGGCAAATATGATCGCCTCGGGCAAGATGTTTCTGGCCAATACCCTGCCCAGTTTCATGCTGGCGATGTTTGACTGGAATCCGCTGTTTCACTGTATCGATCAGGCGCGGGGATACATCTTTATCAACTACAATCCACATTACAGCAGCTGGGAATATGCCGCCTGGGTGGCCCTGTCGCTGATCATGATCGGGCTGATGGGCGAATTCTACACCCGACGCCGTGCCTCGATCAGCTGGAACGCCCGCCGCTAACCGCGAGACCGGCGATCTTTATGTAACCACCCGCAGCGTCAGATTGATGCGACCGCCTTTGGGCAGCAGCCGCGAGGACTGGAATCGGATCCGGTCCACCCCGTGATAATTGAGCCGCGCCGCGCCGCCCATCACCACCACGTCGCCAGAGTTGAGCCAGATGGTATCGGTCTTGCCGCCACGCCGGGCCTCGCCCATGCGAAACATGCCGTCATCGCCCAGACTGATGGAAACCACGGGAAAGGAAAAATCCGCCTCGTCCTTGTCCTGATGCAGGCCCATTTTGGCATCCTGGCCATAGTAGTTCAGCAGGCACGAATCAGGCTGCCGCTCCAGCCCGGTAAGATCGCGCCAAATGGCCAATACTGCCTCAGGGATCGCAGGCCAGCCCCGGCCCTTGGGATGGTCCTCGGCATAGCGATAACCGGTTTCATCCGCGAACCAGCCAAAATCCCCGGCCGAGGTCATCCGCACCGACATTTTGCCGCCCCCCGGTATGGTGGGGGAAAACAGCGGCGCCGACCGTAAAATCGGGCGCAGATCCTCGATCAGGGCCCGTTGTCGAGCCTGGTCCAAATAGCCTTTGTGAATCTCAAACCCGCGCAATCGCAGCATGCTCATGGTGATTAGCCCATTGTTAACCATATCCCGTGCAAAAAAGCGCACTGAATCGCATTTCTCGATGCGTTCTGGCGCTTGCAGGGTCATATTTCGCTCCCTATATACGCCGTGACGCAGTGAGGTGCAGACCCTGCTGCAACAAAATCGGGGCCAGGATGCCAAAACGGGTTCGGGCCGCGGGTAATCGCCTTAGTAAGTAAAGGGATCAAAATGAGCAAAGTTATCGGGATTGACCTCGGAACAACCAACTCTTGTATTGCCATCATGGATGGCTCGCAGCCGCGCGTTGTTGAAAACGCCGAAGGCGCACGTACAACACCATCGATTGTCGCCTTCACCGACGAAGAGCGTCTGGTCGGTCAGGCCGCCAAGCGCCAGGCTGTCACCAACCCGGACAACACCGTCTTTGGCGTCAAGCGCCTGATTGGTCGCCGGTTTGACGATGCCGATCTGGCAAAAGACAAAAAGAACCTGCCGTTTGAGCTGATCAGCGGCGGCAATGGCGATGCATGGGTCGAAGCCAAGGGTGAGAAATACTCCCCGTCGCAGATCTCCGCCTTCATCCTCGGCAAGATGAAAGAAACCGCTGAGTCCTACCTCGGCGAAGACGTGACACAGGCCGTGATCACCGTTCCCGCCTATTTTAACGACGCCCAGCGTCAGGCCACCAAAGATGCCGGCAAGATTGCTGGCCTCGAAGTGCTGCGCATCATCAACGAGCCAACAGCCGCTGCCCTGGCCTATGGTCTCGACAAGGAAGAAACCCAGACCATCGCGGTTTATGACCTTGGTGGTGGTACCTTCGACGTGACCATCCTGGAAATCGACGACGGTTTGTTCGAAGTGAAATCGACCAACGGCGACACTTTCCTCGGCGGTGAAGACTTTGACATGCGTATCGTCAACTACCTGGCGGGCGAGTTCAAAAAAGAGCACGGCGTTGATCTGACCAAAGACAAAATGGCCCTGCAGCGTCTGAAAGAAGCCGCTGAAAAAGCCAAGATCGAACTGTCTTCTTCCAGCCAGACAGAAATCAACCAGCCCTTCATCTCGATGGATCCTTCCTCGGGGCAGCCGCTGCACATGGTCATCAAACTGACCCGTGCCAAGCTGGAAAGCCTGGTCAACGACCTGATCAAAGCCTCGATGAAGCCCTGTGCTGCCGCTCTGAAAGACGCCGGCCTGTCGGCCTCCGACATCGACGAAGTCGTTCTGGTTGGTGGTATGACCCGGATGCCAAAAGTGATCGAAGAGGTCACCAAATTCTTTGGCAAAGAGCCCCACAAGGGTGTGAACCCTGACGAAGTGGTTGCCATGGGTGCCGCCATTCAGGCCGGTGTTCTGCAGGGCGACGTCAAAGACGTTGTTCTCCTCGACGTGACCCCGCTGTCCCTGGGCATCGAGACTCTGGGCGGTGTCTTCACTCGCCTGATCGACCGCAACACCACCATCCCGACCAAAAAGTCTCAGGTCTTCTCGACCGCCGAAGACAACCAGTCGGCTGTGACCATCCGGGTTTTCCAGGGTGAGCGCGAAATGGCGGCAGACAACAAGATGCTGGGCCAGTTCAACCTCGAAGAGATCCCACCTGCGCCCCGTGGCCTGCCTCAGATCGAAGTCACCTTTGACATCGACGCCAACGGCATTGTTTCGGTTTCGGCCAAAGACAAAGGCACCGGCAAAGAGCAGGTCATCACCATTCAGGCCTCTGGTGGTCTGTCCGATGCCGACATCGACCAGATGGTCAAGGACGCCGAGGACAACGCCGAAGCGGATAAGGAACGCCGCGAGCTGATCGAAGCCCGCAACCAGGCCGAAAGCCTGATCCACTCGACCGAAAAGCACGTCGAAGAGCATGGCGACAAAGTGGATCCTTCCACCGTCGAAGCCATCGAACTGGCTCTGGCCGCGCTGCGTGACGATCTCGAGGACGAGGGTGCCTCTGCCGAGAAGATCAAAGCAGGCGTCCAGAACGTCACCGAGGCCTCCATGCGTCTGGGTGAAGCCATCTACAAGGCTGCTCAGGAAGAGGCAGGCGACGAGCCTTCCGCTGCTGACGAAGGTGCCGCACCCGGTGAAGACGACATCGTTGATGCCGAATTCGAAGATCTGGACGGCGACAAGCGCTAAGATCTGAACACTTGGCCGCAACGGGCCGGTCCGACCACGGGCCGGCTCGTTGTCGTTGAGGCAGCAGGGGTATACCGATGTCGAAACGCGATTATTACGAGACTCTCGGAGTGGCCAAAGGCGCCAGCGCCGATGAGATCAAAAAGGGCTTTCGCAAGAAGGCCAAAGAACTGCATCCCGACCGCAATAGCGACAACCCGGATGCAGAAGCACAGTTCAAAGAGGCCAACGAGGCCTATGAAGTCCTGAAGGACGCCGAGAAAAAGGCCGCCTATGACCGCTTTGGTCATGCCGCCTTTGAAAACGGCATGGGCGGCGGTGGCGGCCAGCGTGGCGGGCATCCCGGTGGTGGCGACTTCTCCTCTGCCTTCTCCGATGTCTTTGACGACCTCTTTGGCGATTTCATGGGTGGCCGTGGTCAGGCCGGCGGCGGGCGCCAGCGCGCCTCTCGCGGGGCAGACCTGCGCTACAATCTGCGTGTGTCGCTGGAAGAAGCCTTCGCGGGTCTGCACAAGACCATCAAGGTGCCCACCTCGGTGGCCTGTACCGCCTGTGAGGGCACCGGCGCCGAAGGTGGTGTTGAACCCACCACCTGTCCGACCTGTTCCGGCATGGGCAAAGTGCGCGCGCAGCAGGGTTTCTTTACCGTTGAGCGCACCTGTCCGACCTGTTCGGGCCTAGGCCAGATCATCAAGAACCCCTGTAAGTCCTGCCATGGTCATGGCCGGATCGAAAAGGACCGCTCGCTGTCGGTGAATATCCCGGCAGGCGTCGAGACCGGCACCCGCATTCGCCTCGCTGGCGAAGGCGAGGCAGGCCTGCGCGGTGGCCCTCCTGGGGATCTCTACATCTTTGTCGAGGTCGCACCACATGACCTGTTTGAGCGCGATGGCAATAACCTCTATTGCCGTGTCCCCGTTTCTATGGCCAAGGCCTCTCTTGGCGGTGCCATCGAAGTCCCCACCATCGACGGTGGCCGTGGCCGGGTGCAGATCCCCGAAGGCAGCCAGTCTGGTCGCCAGATGCGTCTGCGCAGCAAGGGCATGCCTGCCCTGCGTGGCGGCGGCGTTGGCGATATGTTCATCGAACTGGCGGTGGAAACACCGGTTAACCTGACAGCGCGGCAAAAAGAAATCCTGCGCGAATTCGAGGATTTGTCGGAAGACAATACCAATCCCGAATCCCGCAGCTTCTTTTCCTCGGTCAAAGGTTTCTGGGACGGCATGAAGGGGTAAGGCGCGTCTTGGAAACGATCCGGTGGATCGATTCCGCGCCGAACGGGCGGAGCCCCAGGCATCTGCCCCGCCCTATGCCCTTCGAACCAAAACATCATCATAAAAGCGCTCTTTTGGGGGCGCTTTTCTTTTGTGGCAGATCCCCGGACCGCCTAGCCTTTTCCCTCTGCACTGGCTTGAGAGGGGCTCTGGATGGCACATGGTAAGTCAGGTGGCACTGGAAGGGTGGGCGGCGCTGACACCCTGCCGCTGTTCCCAAACGAAGCGCTGGCGCAGGAAGTCCCCTCTGCGACCCGGCTAAAACCCGGACGCCTACCCTCCTATATCAAGGATCACCGTATGCGCCTGCGGCAGCGGTTTCGTGAGGGTGGCGCGGCTGCGATGCCGGACTATGAACTGTTGGAACTGGTGCTGTTTCGCGCCCTCCCCCGGCAGGATGTCAAACCCCTGGCGCATCAATTGCTGAAACAGTTTGGCGATTTTGCCCGCGTCATCAGCGCCCGCCCTGAACGGCTGGCCCAGGTCAAAGGTGTGGGCGAGGCGCTGATCACCGATCTCAAGATACTGGAGGCTGCTGCCCAACGCATGGCGCGCGCAAAAGTGATGCAGCGCCAGGTGATCTCCAGCTGGGACGCCTTGCTAGACTACTGCCACACGGTGATGGCCCATCGCAGCCTGGAACATTTCCGGGTGCTGTTTCTGGACCGCAAGAACTGTCTTATCGCGGATGAGGAACAGGCCCGTGGAACGGTGGATCACGTGCCGGTCTACCCGCGCGAGGTGGCAAAACGGGCGCTGGACCTCAATGCCAGCGCCGTCATCCTGGTGCATAATCACCCCTCTGGTGATCCCTCACCCTCGGACAGCGATATCGACATGACCGAAAGGGTCAATCTGGCACTCCAGCCCCTGGGAATCACCCTGCATGACCATCTGATCATCGGCAGCGCTGCCGAGCTCAGCTTTCGTTCCGAAGGTCTGTTGTGATCCGCGGTGCCAAAGACGGTGTGCCACCGCGCCGTGCCAGCGGCGCCGGGCCCAAAGCGCTTTGACTCATCTGTGATGAGGTCAAAAGCTGCGGGAGAGCTGCCTTTTCCAGCTCCGCCAGAGATGTTGCTTGTCCAGGTGGCTACTGCACCCAGACCTCGACCCTGCGGTTGACCTGTCGGCCCCAGTCGCTGTCATCGCAGGCCATGGGCAGCGCCTCGCCAAAGGCCCCCACCTGCAGATCTGACCGCTCCAGACTTACGGTCTCTGCCGCGTCCAGAACCGCCTGCCGCACGCTGGTGGCGCGTTTCAGGGCAATTGACTTGTTGCCCGCCGCTGCCCCGTCGCCATCGGAAAACCCGACGAACCTCAGCACCTTGCCATCATAGAGCCCGGTTTCCAGCGCCCGGGCCAGTTGCTCGATATTGCTGCGCGACTGGGCATCGGGGCGCGAGGAACCCGCCTCAAAGCGAAACGAGGTGGTCAACCGCCGGAACCCGGTCAACTCGCTGACCAGCCGTTGCAGCTCTGCCAGATCCACTTCGGGACCGGCGGCCAGAATGGCATTGCTCAACCGGTCCCCCTGAGCATTCATCGAGATCTTCTCGGGTGCCTGATCCACAAAGCCGGCGCGGCGGATCACGATCTGCGCCCCCGGTCCGCGCACATAGCCAAGGAAATCCCGCGCCACCTTGGGCAGGCGCTGCTGCGGCAGATAAAGGAACATCGGTGCTGTCAGCGGATAGTCTTCGGTCTTGATGCCGCGCCGGTTGGCGCGCAGCGAAAACCCGCAGGCGCCGCTGAGAGTCAGCATCCGCGCCGTACCGGTATTGGAGAAGCTGGTAATGCCAATGGCAAAGGGGTCTGTCGCCACCCGCCGCACCAGGGTTGTGCCGCGCTCATGGTAGCGCAGATCCTGCGACAACTGCGCCCCCGGTGCCACCAGCACCCGATCCTCAAACCCCTGGGTCAACCCAGACCCCTGCACCGGCATATGCAGGGCAATCGGCGCATCCGGCCCGCCCAGGTCCTGCCAATTGCTGATCTCACCCGAGAAGATCGCGGCCAGTTCTGGCAGTGACAACCGCGTCACCGGGTTTTCTGGAGACACCACCGGCACCATGGCATCCAGCGCGACAATCCGGCTGCGGGCCGCCGAGGTCATGTCTCCCATGCCCGCTTCCCGCGCCTGATCCCGTTCCGCGCCGCGAATTTCGCGCTGCGCCATGACAATATCGGCCTCCTGCGCGATCAGATCGGCAAAGCCATCATCGGTGGAGCCCAGCAAGAAGGAGAACCGCGCCACGGCACCGCCTTCAGGGTCCAGCAACAGATATTCAAAATCGCCTCCCGTCAGGGCCTCGCGGCGGGTTTTGAAACCATTGCGCAGGGCAAAGCCTTCGATCAGAGCGGGCAGTAGGACCTCTGCCATATTGGCGGAGCCAGACAGGGTGATTTCAGCGACAAAATCAGACAGGCTGGGACAGCCCGGCCCCTCGCAGCTGACACCGGACCCATCCAGGGTCAGCTCGCCAAATTTGGTTTCAACCCGGTAGAACTCACCGTCAAAACCCAACAGGTTACCAGTAATTTCAACCGCCCCATCCGGCGAAGACAGGGTGACATCCTGTGCCAGCACAGGTTTAAGCGGAACAATGAAAAGGAGTGCGGCGCAGATCGCCGCACGAAAATCGCCCATGAGAAGTCCTGAATTAATCGCAGATCACTTGGCAGCGATTTTCAGGTTTTCTACCAGATTATTCAACACCAGAAAGTCACCCTCGGCGCTGCAATCTGGCATGTTGAGCACCAAATCCCGCGATTGCACCGCGCCGCCCACCGCCCGCAGGCTTTGGGCCGCGATTTCCCGGCCACAGTTGATCGCGGTGATTTCGGCCTCGACGCTGATTTCAATGATCCCAGCGCCCGCTGCGTCTCTGCTGCGCTCAAAGCTGTAGACCTCGGCCAGACGCGGTGCCAGTTGGGACGCATCCCCAAGCTGCAGCAGATGGCCAAGGCCCTGTTTTGCCTCGGCTCCGTGCCAGACATGGCCGTTCTCGCCATATTGAGCGCCAAATTCGCGGGCATGAACCTCAAAGCCGCTATTGCCACGCCATTGCAGCACCACCCGGTCGACCTGCGCCAAATCCAAAACCTCAACCTGCACCACAGCGCCGCCCGCAGGCGCAAGGGTGGCTTCTGCGTCCAACTGATCAGTCTCAACGATAAAAATTGCACTGCTGGACAGGGCCGGAAGGGTCACTTGCAGCTGCCCGTCACCGTCCAGCGTTTCCGTAACCATCATGCCCTGGTGATGCAGGGTCACCCGCTCATGGCTGCGACAGGGCGCCGAGACCTGCAGCGCCACCATGGCACCGGGCTGCGCCGTGCCGCTGGCCTGCAGATCACACCTGGCCAAAGGGTTGGCGCGTTCAGGGCTGGCCAGGTCCTGCGGTTCAGCAGAAGCGTCCGGGGCGGCGGATGTCAGGGTTATTTTCTCAATCGCCAGCGCTGTTGTTCCGACTGGCTCCTGGGGCAGGTCTGGCTGCGCCTGCAGGCTGGCCCCCTCCGAAGCACCACCCGAAACGCCACCCGAAACGCCGGAGCCAAAGGTTGATGGCTGCATCAGAAAACCAATACCCAGGGCACAGGCAACGGTGCCCGCGCTGATCAAAAACATGCGTTTGTTCAGCATCTCAACTCTCCAACACCCAAACTCAAAACGGACCTAAGGCCAGATCATAAAACCGGTCAAAGGAGGCCGGTTTGTGACCCTCAGCTGAAAAGAGTCGGGCATTTATTCACAATTTGACCAAACGGGCCGCCCAATATCAAGCTCGTCTCAACCCGGTTTCAAAGTGATGGCCCTTTGGTTTCAGCGGCGAGGCTAGCCAAAAACAATTAACCCCGGCCAAAGGCCGGGGCTATTTATGAGCAGTTTATGCTGGGGCGAATTGCGCCGCAAAGGGCAAACCAAGCTAGGTCAGGCGACCGTGGCAATGTTTGAACTTTTTTCCAGAGCCACAGGGGCATTTGTCATTGCGCGAAGGATTGCCCCAGGTCGAGGGGTCATTTTCGTCAAACCCAGGCAGAGCCTCTTCGGGATTGCTCGCTGCCGGGGCAGCAGCTGCCTCGCCCAACGCCATCTGCTGCATGGCGGCCTGCCGCGCGGCCATTTCAGCCAGCATATTCTGTTGCTCGTCCTCTGTCATCGGACGCACCCGGCTCAGCTGCAGCGAAACGTCTTCGCGCAGGGAATCCAACATGGTTTCAAACAGCTGGAAGCTCTCGTTCTTATATTCGTTCAGCGGATCACGCTGAGCATAGCCCCGGAAACTCACAACCGAACGCAGATGCTCCAGCGTCAGCAGGTGCTCGCGCCATTTGGCATCGATAGCCTGCAGCAGAACCTGCTTTTCGATGTTGCGCATGCTTTCCGGACCAAAGGCCTCGGTCTTTTCCGCCATCATTTTGTCGGCGGCCTCGGCGAGACGTTCAGACATCTGTTCGTCGTCAACGCCTTCTTCCGCGGCCCATTCGGCAACCGGCGCATCCATGCTGAGTTTTTCCAGTACGGCCTTGTGCAGGCCTTCGACATCCCATTGATCGGCGTAGCTTTTAGGCGGCATATAGGTGTCGATCAGCTCGTCGATCACCTCGTGACGCATATCGCCAACGATCTCCGAGAGATCCTCGGTTGCCATGATTTCACGGCGCTGGCCAAAGATCACCTTCCGCTGATCATTCATCACATCGTCAAATTTGAGCACGTTCTTACGCATGTCAAAGTTGCGGCCTTCGACCTTGGCCTGCGCACGTTCCAGCGATTTGTTCACCCAAGGATGAATGATCGCCTCGCCCTCCTTCATGCCAAGGCTCGACAGAACCTTGTCCAACCGTTCCGAGCCAAAGATCCGCATCAGATCGTCTTCGAGGCTGAGATAGAAGCGGGTACGACCGGGGTCACCCTGACGGCCAGAACGGCCGCGCAGCTGGTTGTCGATCCGACGGCTTTCGTGACGCTCAGAGGCCATCACAAACAGGCCACCGGCCTCCAGCACCTTCTGCTTCTCAGCTTCGTGCTTGGCCTCTTCTTCGCTGCGAAGCGCCACCGGATCGGCTTCCGGGTTGGCCTCGAGCGCTGCCATCACGATCATCTCGACATTGCCGCCGAGCTGAATATCGGTGCCACGACCGGCCATATTAGTGGCGATGGTCACGGCTTCGAACCGGCCGGCATCCGCCACGATCTGCGCTTCCTGCTCGTGGTGGCGGGCGTTCAACACGTTGTGTTTGACGCCTTCCTTGTCCAGCATCAGGCTCAGAAGTTCGGATTTCTCGATCGAGGTGGTGCCCAGCAGAACCGGCTGTCCCTTGGCATTGGCGATCTTTGTTTCATCCACCATGGCCTGGAATTTTTCAGCCACCGTACGGTAGACGCGGTCGTCCTCATCCACCCGCGCGATGGGTTTGTTGGTGGGAACCTCCACCACACCCAGCCCGTAGATCTCAGCAAACTCCTCGGCCTCGGTCAGGGCGGTACCGGTCATACCGGAGAGGTTGTCATAGAGACGGAAATAGTTCTGGAAGGTCACCGAGGCCATGGTGGTGTTTTCCGGCTGGATCTCGACCTCTTCTTTGGCCTCAATCGCCTGGTGCAGCCCTTCCGAGAGACGGCGACCCGCCATCATCCGACCGGTGAATTCGTCAATCAGCACAACCTCACCATCGCGCACGATGTAGTCCTTGTCACGCTGGAACAGCTTATGCGCCCGCAGCGCCTGGTTGACGTGATGCACCACGGTGGTGCTTTCGGGATCATACAGCGAGGCGCCCTCTTCGAGCAGCCCATGTTCGATCAGCTTTTGCTCGAGGAAATCATTGCCCTCTTCGGTAAAGGTCACACCGCGGGTTTTCTCGTCCACTTCAAAATGCTCATCCGCCAGGAAGGGGATCATCTTGTCGATGGAGGTATAGAGCTCGGAGCGATCCTCGGCGGGACCAGAGATAATCAGCGGTGTCCGCGCCTCATCGATCAGGATCGAATCGACCTCATCGACGATGGCAAAATTGTGCTGCAGCTGGAACACCTGGTCCAGGCTAGGCTTCATGTTGTCGCGCAGATAGTCAAAGCCAAGTTCGTTATTGGTGGCATAGGTGACGTCGCTTTTGTAGGCGACCATCTTTTCGCTTTCGGGCTGACCCGACCAGATAACGCCGGTGGTCATACCCAGCGCTTCAAAAACCTTGCTCATCCATTCAGAGTCACGTTTGGCGAGGTATTCGTTCACCGTCACCACATGCACGCCCTTGCCGGTCAGCGCGTTCAGATAGGCCGGGAAGGTCGCCACAAGGGTCTTGCCCTCGCCGGTCTTCATCTCGGAAATGTTACCCTGATGCAGGAAGATCCCGCCCATCAGCTGGGTATCAAAGGCCCGCAACCCCAATGCCCGGCGCGCGGCTTCGCGCACATTGGCAAAGGCCTCCGGCAGCAGAGCGTCCAGCTTTTCGCCGTCCAGCGCCCGTTTGCGCAGCTCTTCGGTCTTCTCTATGAGCCCCTCATCGCTGAGTTTCTCGAACGTCTCTTCCAGCCCATTGATCTGTGCAACCAGTGGCCGTGTCGCCTTGATTTTTCGGTCATTCGGTGTCCCGAAAACCTTTTTGGCGAGTGTTCCGATACCCAGCATGTGTTCTCCAACGATCCTCTTAGTGGCCCATGTGTCAGGCAGGCTTGCCCGTCGCGGTCGCAACCCATAAACAATGGTGGAAACGACGGTCCTGCCTCGGGCCTCTTTGGGATGTAAGGGGCAGGAAAATAAGTGTCAACGCCGCGCCCCTTTGCGGCCCGGGAATAGGAAGAATTCAATGCGTAAAGGTCTCACTTTTTTGCAAGGCACAGCAGTGGCCCTCTTTATGGCTTTGCCCCTGCCTGCATTGGCGGCGCCCCATGCGAATACAGTGATCGCCACCGTCAACGGCGAAGAGATCACTTTGGGTCACATGATCATGGCCCGCGACAGCCTGCCCGAGCAGTACAAACAGCTTCCCGATGACGTGCTGTACAACGCCATTCTGGATCAGCTGGTGCAGCAGACCGCGCTGCAGCAGGAGCTACACGGCAGTGTACCACATTACGTCCAGCTGGCGGTCGACAATGAGAAGCGCGCGCTGATGGCCGCCAATGTCATCGAAGCGGTGATGGAATCCGCCAGCGACGAGGAATCGCTGCGCCAGGCCTATGAGGACAAATACTCGGATGGCGATGGCGGTGATGAATTCAACGCCGCCCATATTCTGGTCGAATCTCTGGAAGAAGCCCAAGAGATCAAATCCGAGCTGGACACTGGGGCAAACTTTTCGATCATGGCCAAGGAACGGTCCACCGGGCCCTCTGGCCCCAATGGCGGTGATCTCGGCTGGTTCGGCAAGGGCCGCATGGTGCCGGAATTCGAACAGGCGGTGCTGGACCTGCGCGCCGGTGAGATCTCTGATCCGGTTGAAACCCAGTTTGGCTGGCACCTGATCCTGCTGAAAGAACGCCGCAAATCCGCCGCGCCCGATTTTGAAGAAGTGCGCGCCACCCTGGTGCAGGAATTGCAGAACGCCGCCGTTGAGGCCCGCGTCAGCGAACTTACTGCTGCCGCCATCATCGATCGCGCTGAAATTGAAGACCTCGACCCGGCGATCCTGCGGGATCTCAACCTGGTGAGGAACTGATATGGGCGACAGCCTGCCGCGCTCTCCGCTGGCGCCTGACGCCTTTCCGCAGCTGCCCCTGATCAAGGGGCTGCGCCTTTGTGCGGGCGCTGCCGGGGTGAAATACCAGGGCCGCAATGATGTGATGCTGGCGGTGATGGATCCCGGCACCACGGTTGCGGGCACCTTTACTCGCTCCAAAACCCGCTCTGCCCCGGTGCGCGATTGCCAGGACAAACTTGGCGGGGATAGTACAGCAGGCACGGCCATTCTGGTGAACTCAGGCAATTCCAACGCCTTTACCGGCCACTTCGGCCAGACCTCGGTTGCCGAAATCACCGCTGCCGTGGCCGGGATCACCGGCCTGCCCGAGGCGCGTGTTTTCACCGCCTCCACTGGTGTCATTGGCGAACCCCTGCCCCATGATCGCATCATCGCCCAGATCGAAGCCTTGAACGCGGGACTGGACGAGACCGCGCTGGAAGAGGCCGCCGAAGCCATCATGACCACCGATACCTTTGCCAAGGGCGCCTCGGCCCAGGTCACCATTGATGGTGAAACGGTGTCGATTGCGGGCATCGCCAAGGGATCGGGCATGATTGCGCCGGATATGGCCACCATGCTGGTCTATATCTTCACCGATGCTCTGGTGCCGCAGGATGTGCTGCAGGCGGAGCTGAGCCGGTTGTGTGACAGCAGTTTCAACTGCATCACCGTCGACAGCGATACCTCCACCTCTGACAGCCTGATGCTCTGCGCCACGGGGGCCTCCGGCCTAGCGGTGCAGGACAGTGATGAGTTCAGCCAGGCGCTGGAAGCGGTGATGCTGGACCTGGCGCATCAGGTGGTGCGCGACGGTGAAGGCGCCACCAAATTTGTCGAGATCCAGATCACTGGCGCGGTTTCAGATACAGAGGCAAAAACCCATGGGCTCGCCATTGCCAACTCACCGCTGGTGAAAACTGCCATCGCTGGCGAAGACCCAAACTGGGGCCGGGTTGTCATGGCCATCGGCAAATCAGGCGCTGAAGCGGATCGCGATCTGCTGTCGATCTCCTTTGGCGATGTTCTGGTAGCGACAAAAGGCTGGGTCTCGCCAGACTACCGTGAAGAAGACGGCGCCGCACAGATGACCCGGGATGAGATCACCATCAAGGTGGATCTGGGCCTGGGAAGCGGCACATGCACGGTCTGGACCTGTGACCTCACCCATCAATATATCACCATCAACGCGGACTACCGGTCATGAAGACGGTTCTGGTCTCCGCCGTCGCGCTGATTGATGTCGAAGGCCGGGTGCTGCTGGCACAGCGCCCCGAAGGCAAATCCATGGCCGGTCTTTGGGAGTTTCCCGGTGGCAAGATTGAGCCCGGCGAAACACCAGAAGCCGCCTTGGTGCGCGAACTCCAAGAAGAACTGGGCATCAACACCTGGTCTTCCTGCTTGGCACCGCTGACCTTTGCCAGCCACAGCTATGAGGATTTCCACCTGCTGATGCCGCTTTTTGCCTGCCGCAAATGGGAGGGCATCCCGCAGGCACGCGAAGGCCAGGTGTTAAAATGGGTCCGCCCCCAGGATCTGCGCAGCTATCCAATGCCTGCGGCTGATATTCCATTGATCCCAATCCTGCGGGATTGGCTCTAGCCTCAGTTCTCTTCGCAAAACGCTCAAAGGGCCTCTGCCAAACCGCAGATGGCCCTTTTTGCAATCCCTCTATTGTGTGGCCTCGCGCCACTCAGATTGAGTTTTGTCAACCAGACTGGGTGGAATCTGCAAATCAGCTGCCAAAATATGCATGTATTTTGTATTTTTTGTTGTGATTTCTCAAAGAATGTCTCCACCGCGAATCGGTGGAAACCTTTTGTTAACTATTTTGACAATAAAAAGGCGTAACAGCAAAAAGACTAAAAACCTCGATTTTCCCAGAAGAGTCCACAACGGCTTCCTGCTCTCCCCGGGCGGTCGAAAAAGGACTCTCGGCAGGCTCATACAGGCAAAACCTTTCGTGCAGTGTTTAGCGCGCTGGCTATTTCAACCCTCGGGGTACCAGAGACCGCGCCACACCACGTAAGACCATCACTCACTCACAGAACAGGGGCAGCCAGTGGCTGCCCCAACTTTGTTCCTGCCCTGAAGTGGCACCAGTTCCCATACTTTTGAGATAGCCCCATACCAATTCACGCGCTGCCAGCCAAAAGCGTGGCTTCCGTTCGGCCCTCTTTCGCAGCAGGATTAAAGGGTAGCAAAGATATCCGCCTGACAAGAGCCTCCCCCCAAAATGGCGAAAGTCTCAGGCGGTTTGAAAGCTACACGATTTCCCTCCTCCGCAGTCCCTTCAGGGGCTGCAAAGAAAAAAGCCCCGGCACAGATGCCGGGGCTTTTTTTACTGCGTGTTTCAAACTGGTTAGTCGAGGTTACGTTCAACTTCCTGACGTTCAAAGATCTCGATGACATCATCCGCGCGGATGTCTTCGTAGTTCTCAAAGGCCATGCCGCATTCCTGGCCGGACTGCACTTCGGCAACCTCGTCCTTGAAACGCTTCAGGGTCTTCAGCGTGCCTTCGTGGATCACCACGTTGTCCCGTAGCAGGCGCACACCGGCAGAGCGACGGGCGACACCTTCGGTCACCAGACAGCCAGCGACCTTGCCGACGTTGGACACCTTGAAGACATCCTTGATCTGCGCGTAGCCGATAAAGGTCTCTTTGATCTCGGCGCTGAGCAGGCCAGAGGCGGCCTTTTTCACGTCGTCGACCAGATCGTAGATCACCGAATAATAGCGGATCTCGACGCCCTTTTGGTTGGCTGTGTTACGCGCCGAGGTATTGGCCCGCACGTTGAAGCCCATGACCGGCGCACCGGAGGCTTCCGCCAGCGCAATATCGGTTTCGGTGATGGCGCCAACACCAGAGTGCAGCACCCGGACGCGGACTTCGTCGTTGCCGATTTTTTCCATCGCCTGAACGATGGCCTCGGCTGAACCCTGCACGTCAGCTTTGACCAGAATGGGCAGCTCAGAGACAGTTTCGTCGTCTTTGGCCTTCTGCATCAGCTGTTCCAGGGTGGTCGCGGCACCAGCGGCGGCGCGTTTGTCCGTGGCAGCCTGGGCGCGGTATTCAGCGATCTCGCGGGCCTGCGCTTCGGTCTCGGTCACGTTCAGCACGTCGCCGGCTTCGGGTGTACCGTTGAGACCCAGAACCTCGACAGGAACCGAAGGACCGGCTTCCTTGACGCGTTCGCCCTTGTCGTTGATCAGCGCACGGACCTTACCGTACTGCTCACCGACAACAAAGATATCGCCCTGGCGCAGGGTACCATTCTGAACCAGAACGGTGGCAACGGGGCCGCGGCCCACATCCAACTGCGCCTCGATCACAGCGCCCTGGGCAGCGCGATCGGGGTTGGCTTTCAGTTCCAGAATTTCGGACTGCAGCGCGATGGCTTCGAGCAGTTGATCCAGACCCTGACCGGTATGGGCAGAGACTTCGACGTCCTGCACTTCACCAGACATGGCTTCGACGATGACTTCGTGCTGCAACAGATCGGTGCGGACCTTCATCGGATCAGCCGCCGGTTTGTCACATTTGTTGATCGCGACGATCATCGGAACTTCGGCTGCCTTGGCATGCGCAATCGCTTCGATGGTCTGTGGCATCACCGCGTCATCCGCCGCAACAACCAGAACCACGATATCCGTCACCTGAGCACCACGCGAACGCATCGAGGTAAAGGCCGCGTGGCCAGGGGTGTCGAGGAAGCTCAGCACGGTGCCGCTCTCGGTGGTGACCTGGTAGGCGCCAATATGCTGGGTAATACCGCCAGCCTCGCCAGCCACAACGCGGGCGTTGCGGATCGCATCAAGGATCGAGGTTTTACCGTGGTCCACGTGGCCCATGATGGTGATCACCGGCGGACGCCCCTGCAGGTCTTCGTCTTTGTCTGTCACTTCGTTGATCACGTCTTCGACGTCAGAGTCAGAAACACGGACAACCTTGTGGCCAAATTCCTCGATGATCAGTTCCGCGGTATCAGCGTCGATGGTCTGGTTCTGCGTAACCATCATGCCCATGTTCATCAGCGATTTTACAACCGCGCCAACACGTTCGGACATCCGGTTTGCCAGCTCAGAAACAAGGATCGCCTCAGGCAGCTGCACTTCGCGCAGAACCTTTTCCCGCTCGACTGTGCCACCCATTGCTTTTTGACGGGCACGCTCTTGCTTACGCTTCATCGAGGCCATGGAGCGGTGACGGTTGCCCGCACCACCAGTGGCCTGACCCAGTGTCAGCTTACCGGAACGACGGTTGTCATCACCAGTTCGGGCCTTGGCGCTGCGGCCACGCTCTTCGCGCTCGCGGTCGGATTTGCGCGGTGTCTGCGCCGGGGCCGGTTTGGAGGCAGGATTGTTGCGCGGTGCAGCAGCTCCAGCGGCTGGCGCAGCGGCCTTGGCAGCAGGCTCCGCAGCGCGTTTCGCGGCTTCCGCTGCTTCACGCTTCTTGCGCTCTTCGTCCTCAGCCTTTTGACGGGCTTTTTCTTCCGCTTCGCGCTGCTCGCGTTCCTTGGCCTCAGCCTCGGCACGGCGACGGGCGCGCTCTTCTTCGCGGGCTTTCTCTTCGGCAGCCCGGTTGGCCGCGTCTTCGGCTTCGCGGGCCTTGGCAGCCTGCAGCGCCTTCAGACGGCGGGCCATTTCTACATCGGTAATCCCGGCAGGCCGACGCGATCCGTCGGTCGCAGGCGCGGCATTGCCGCCCTTGTTGCCACCCGGCTTGGGCACCACAACGCGTTTGCGCTTGGTTTCCACCACGACATTCTTGGTCCGCCCGTGGCTAAAGCTCTGTTTTACGTTCCCAGGCCGGGAACCGCCGCCACGCAGACCCAAGGTCTTTTTGCCGTCACTATCGCTCATAAAGCTCTTTATCCTTCTGTGCGGCCGTTGCCGCCCACCATTTCGCGCAAACCCTGCAACCGTTGCGCTTCGTCTACAACACGTTTGCTGAGTCCACCAGAGGCGAGCGCCGCATGTATCACAGTTTGACGCCCAAATGCCATCCCCAGCTCATCCGCGGTGAGGCATCCGATGAAATTTCCCCGATGCGGGGTACTCAATTTCGATTTGCCGCGCCCTGATCCATCACTTGCCTGAATCAGGACTGTGGCCTGTTCTTTACCTAGCCAATCCTTGACTTTTTCATAGCCGCCAACGGCCTGCCCGGATTTACGGGTCAGACTTAGCAATTCCACCACCCGACGCAGCGTCTGCCGCTCCACCTCATCCGCCAGATCCTCTGGCAAGGAGACCGGCGATTTGAAGCCGCGGGCAAAGAGTTTTTTCTTCACCGCCAGATCCAGCGCCTCGCGGCTGGCGGTCACATAGACCCCGCGTCCCGGCAGTTTGCCGAAGATATCGGGCACCACCTGGCCTTCCGGCCCCATCACAAAGCGAATCAGACCCTGCTTTGGCTGGGTCTCACCGGTTGCAATACATTTGCGTTCCGGCCCATCGTCGTGATTTTTACTGGCGCCACCGCGACCCATGTTCACTCTCTCCTGTTCGGAAATCCGAGGCCTTACGCCCCGGCTTCCTCTTCGTCATCTTCGACGAGCTCTTCTGCACCGTCCTCGGAACTGATCAGATCATCAGGATCCACCCAGCCCAGCATCACCCGTGCGGTCATCACCAGTTCCTGGGCCTCTTCGAGGCTCATGCCAAAGGGCTCCAGAATGCCGTCATCCTTGATCCGCTCACCATTGTCGTTGGTCCAGCCACCGGCCAGCTCCCAGTCGGCGCAGGTTGCAAAATCTTCCAGGGTCAGGATTTCATCCTTGGCCAGGGCCTCGATCATGGGCGGTGTCAGACCGTCAAACTGGATCAGGCTGTCCTCGGCGCCCAGCGCACGGGCGGCATCAATAGCAGCCTTTGCCTTGGCTTCGAGATAATCACGCGCCCGCGCCTGCAGCTCTTCGGCGGTACCTTCGTCAACACCGTCAATGACGGTCAGCTCGTCCAGCTCGACATAAGCAACCTCTTCCAGGTTGGTGAAGCCTTCGGAGACCAGCAGCTGGGCAAAGAATTCGTCCAGATCCAGGGTTTCCATAAACAACCCGGTGCGCGCTTCGAATTCCTTCTGACGGCGGGCCGATTCTTCTTCTTCGGTCATGATGTCGATATCAAGGCCGGTCAGCTGCGAGGCCAGACGCACGTTCTGACCCCGGCGGCCAATCGCCAGGCTCAGCTGCTCTTCGGGCACCACAACTTCGATCTTGCCGGCTTCTTCGTCCAGAACAACCTTGGAGACCTCTGCAGGCTGCAGCGCGTTCACCAGGAAGGTGGGCTGATCATCATTCCATGGAATGATGTCGATCTTTTCGCCCTGCAGTTCATTCACAACAGCCTGAACACGGCTGCCGCGCATACCGACACAGGCACCAACCGGATCGATCGAACCATCGTTGGAGATCACGGCGATCTTGGCGCGCGAACCGGGGTCACGGGCGACGGCTTTGATCTGGATGATACCGTCATAGATTTCCGGCACTTCCATCTTGAACAGTTCGGCCATGAATTCCGGCGCGGTCCGGCTCAGGAAGATCTGCGGACCACGGGGCTCGCGGCGTACGTCTTTGATAAAGCAACGAATACGGTCATTGGGGCGATAGCTCTCGCGGCCGATCTTCTCGTTGCGGCGCAGGATGCCTTCGCCGGCACCTACATCAACGATGACATTGCCGTATTCTTCGCGCTTGACCAGCGCGTTGATGATGGTCCCGGCGCGATCCTGGAATTCTTCGAACTGACGATCCCGCTCTGCTTCGCGCACCCGCTGCAGGATGACCTGCTTGGCGGATTGTGCCGCGATACGGCCCATTTCCACCGGCGGGACTTCTTCGACAAAAGTGTCCCCGACCTTGGGGTCTTCCATATACTGTTTGGCCTGTTCGACGGTGAATTCAGACTGGTAGTTTTCCAGTGCCTCATCCTCAACAACCGAACGCACCCGGGTAAAGGTGGCCTTGCCGGTCTTGCGGTCGATCGACACGCGGATATCCATCTCGCTGCCGTAGCGGCTCTTGGCGGCCCGAGCGAGGCTTTCTTCCATCGCATCAACCACCAGACCGGGGTCGATCATCTTCTCGCGTGCCACAGCTTCGGCAGTTTGCAACAGCTCTAGCTGGTTTGCAGAGGTGATAGCCATTACTTGTTCTCCTCTTCGGACCCTTCGGCCTCGATCTCGTCGAATGCGTCTTCGTTTAATGTGCCGGCAGCTTTGCGCTGACGCAGCATTTCCGTGATCAGATCATCAGTCAGAACCAGCTTGGCATCAGAGAGCCAGTCAAATTTCAGACCAATGGTAACTGTCTTGCCCTGATCTTCGATATTGATCAGAACCTCATCGTCTTCGGTGCCGGCCAGCTCGCCCTTGAACCGGCGACGGCCGCCAACCAGCTCTTCGGTTTCCAGCTTGGCCTCATAGCCTTCGAACATGTCAAAGTCCTTGAGCCGGGTCAGCGGCCGGTCGATACCGGGGCTGGAGACCTCCAGCGTATAAGTATCAAGGATCGGATCCTCGACATCCAGCGTCGCGCTCACCGCGCTGGACACAACAGCGCAGTCATCCACTTCGATACCGCCCTCAGGCTTGTCGGCCATGATCTGCAGCGTGGTGGTTTTGCCGGACATCAGACGAATGCGCACCAGCTCATAGCCGAGATCCTCGATCACCGGGATGAGGATTTCGGCCAGGCGGCGGTCAATCGCGGCTTTGGCAATAAGGTCGTTGGTCATTTAGCTTCCCACAATCGGGTTGGCCACAATCGGGTTGGGCATTGGATTAAGCGTCCCTCAGGACACAAAAAAACGGGCGCGCGGCCCGTTGAACTAATCCGGAGGTGTCTTGAACCAGAGCTCAACACGCCGCTGTTGATGAGCCATATACGCCCCTTAATACGAATCTGCAAGCCTTGTGTTGCGATGGCCTGGGCGGCAACGTCCTTGCCCCAAACAACCTGATGCCTGGATCAAAAAAGGTCAGCCCGACGGGCTGTTGTCAGAGCCGCCACCAGCGTTCGGCAATGCGGCCGTCATCCAGGGCAGATTGCTGCCCCACAACCCGCGGGATGCCCACATCTGGTCGCATGGCCAGGGCCATGTCTTCGGCTGAAGGGTAATACAGAAAATCACCGCGTTTCAGCAGTTCCTTGGGCTGCGGCAGGGCGGCCACATCGACAAACCCGTCGCGCAGCGCCTCGGCCCGAACAGAAGCATCGGGAATAACAATGACATCCAGACTGTTAACCCAGCCCGCCTGACCGTCCTTGTAATGGCCGGCAACCTTGGTGGCGCGGAAATGCCGCCCCTCTTGCGCCCGTTCGACCTGGTAACAGCCACTGCCCACCAGCTGCGCCAGCGGCAGATCCACCGCGCCCTGCGGCGCGATGGCATAGGCAGACCCCGCCAGCAGATAAGGCAGATGCGGATTGGGTTGCGACAGCTGTACCTCTACCTGATGCGTGCCTAGGGCGGTCACCAAAAGGTGATCGATACCCGGCAGCGTAAGACCATTCAGCGAGGCCACGACGTCCTTAGCCTGAAGGGGCTGACCATTATGGAAGATAACATCCGGGCGCAGGTCAAAGCGCCAGACCCGGGCCTGATCCTGGCTATCCCAGCTCTGCGCCAGTTCCGCCCGCAACAGCCCATCCGGCGCCACTTCGGTCAGACAGTCCAGCATGGCCCCTCGGGCCACCAGATCCAACAGACCGCCTTCGCGCGGCAGGGCCAAGCGCAGCGCGCCCCCCGCCCGTGGCGAGGCCGCCAAAGATGTGCCCGTGGCCGCCAGCAAAGCAGCGGCAGCACCAGAGGTAAACAGGGCGCGGCGGTCGATACGGGTCACGGCAAGAGTTCCTCAGCAATGCGGTCCATGGCAAGAACCAGCTCGGCGCTGATTCCCGGTTCAGACAGAGCATGCCCTGCATTGCGCACCATGATCAATTCCGCATTTGGCCACAGCTCGCTGATCTTCCAGGCCGAAACCGGCGGGCAGATCATATCATAGCGCCCCTGCACGATGGTGCCGGGGATATGAGAGATCCGCCCCATATTGGCGAGGATCTGCCCATCAAAATCGAGAAAGCCGCGATTGATGAAATAGTGATTCTCCAGCCGCGAGAAGGCGCGGGCGTAGTCACCGGGGCCTTCGACCGAGGTGCCATTGGAATGGATCGAGGCAAGCGCATTCTCCCAGGCCGACCAGCTGCGGCCCAGGCGGGTTTCTTCGGCCCGGTCGCCTGAGAACAGTCTTTTGTTGTAGGCGGCGATCAGATCACAGCGCTCACCTTCGGGAATGGGGGCCACAAACCGGGCCCAGGGCTCGGGCCAGAACCGACCGGCGCCGCCGCCATAGAACCAATCCAGCTCCGCCGCTGTCATCAGGAAGACGCCCCGCAAAACGAGCTGCAAAACCCGCTCGGGATGGGTCTGGGCATAGATCAGCGACAATGTCGCACCCCAGCTGCCGCCAAAGACCACCCAGGTTTCAATTTGCAGCGTTCGGCGAATCTCTTCCATATCGGAGACCAAATGCCAGGTGGTGTTATCTTCGCAGGAGGCATGCGGCTGGGAACGCCCGCAACCGCGTTGATCAAAAAGGATAATCCGGTAAACCTTGGGGTCGAAATAGCGGCGCATCGCCGGGCTACAACCGCCCCCAGGCCCGCCATGACAGACCACCACCGGGATGCCGCGCGGGTTGCCGGATTGCTCCACATAGATCTTATGACCCTGACCAACTTCGAGCATCCGCTGATCAAAAGTATCAAGCGGAGGGTAAAGATAATGCACTGCGCGCTTTTGATCCGAGAATTTGTCCATTACTGACCTAGATGACTTCATAGCGTACAAAAGAACATACGGAGACAGGAATGCAAGCGCCTCAATCCACAGTCGACCCGGCGGAAATCGCAAAATTCGAAGCAATGGCTGCCGAATGGTGGGATCCCAATGGCAAGTTCAAGCCGCTGCACATGCTGAACCCCTGTCGGCTGGACTATATCACCAGCCAGATTGCCGCCGAATTTGACCGCGACCTGACCCAGCCAG
>NZ_JBDWPJ010000125.1:0-2342 GCF_039971195.1 Pseudophaeobacter sp. | reverse complement strand
CCAGGGTTCCAATTATCCTCAGTTTTGCCAGATGGGAATCCAGAGACCACTATGCTGCTGAATTCACACAGTTCTATGATGGGACGCATGTGCCACGACCCGAGCGCGCAAAGGCCGCCGCAGACATGGCGCAGGACTATGCAAAAGCTCTTGAAGGCTGGTGCCGCGTCGATCCTTATAACTGGTTCAACTTCTTCGATATCTGGCGCCGCTGAGCCGAGCTGTTTGCAGCCTGCCCCTACAACACTGGAAGCTGCCTTGCGGGCAGAGCCCATTTCTGTGGGTGGCGCAGTGGCCTATGCGGAAATCATTGTACATCCGGCCTTTGGCACCGCGGTTCAAAATGGCGGCGTCTTTATCTTGACCCGCGACAAATTCCTGTTGCGGCAGCAAACCACGCCCAAAGCCGAAGAGATGACAATTGGCCCCAAGACCATCACCATCCAGCGCGACGGAAAAGAGATCACCCGCGCGATCCCTAAGCGTATGAACGCGTTTTTCACCGTCCTACAGGCGGCGGTGTTCAATCAGGGTATTTCTGATTTGCCTCCACTGCCCAATAAGATCACCTCAACATCGACGGGCTGGATCGCCCGCATTTCACTGCGGCAAAGCGGCGGTGGCAGCATTGTCTTTTCCGGCTGTGGCGATGTCTTGAAAGCCATCGATCTCGAGATGGCAGGCAAACAAAACCGCCAAATCAAGTTTCTGTCGCAATGACACGGATTGTCTTAGCGGCACTGAGCCTGATCGGGCTGATGCTGCTCTTGGCGCCCCGGGTCACGATCAGCTCCGACACCGGGGCATTGATCGTCGGGGAGAATGCGGGGCTTCCCTCTCTCACGGAGGGGGCGGGACTGGATGTGCTTGTTGCGCTCAGCCACCCCCAGGTCGCCCAGCGCAACAAAGCAGCAAAAGCAATTGCACACCACCTGAGGCAAGACCCGCTGGTCAGTGAGGTTCTTTTCAGCACCCCGGCCCCTTCGGAAGAATTTGACAGATGGATCTGGGAAAACCGGCTCCAGCTGGCCCCCCCCGAACGGGCGGATCTGCAAAGCCAGAACATGACCCGACGGCTTGTCGAGGCAAAAGACTACTTTTCCGAAGCCGCCAGCATCGTGTTTGGGGATCGTTTTCTGCGTGATCCAACAGGAAGCTATTGGCGCATCGTCAAACGGTTTGACAGCCCCAAAGGCGCCTTTCCTGTTGAAGACGGGGTTTGGCAATCCAGTGACAGCTCTGCCGCAATTCTGCATATCCGCCTGGAACAGCAACCCTTTGACGCCCAGGCGCTAAAGGATTGGTCAGTGTCGCTGCGCAACCTTGCTGCACAAAAGGAGGTCTCGGCCCATCTGCTGGGGGTTCGGGTCATCGCCGCTGAGACCACCCAGTTCAATTCTGCTGCCTCGGCGCGCGCCTCGATAATAGCCAGCCTGCTATTGGTCATCTGGCTGATCTGGTCGCTGCGCTCTGTGCTCTTGGTGGTGCATGCCTTTCTCCCCCTCGCCCTGGGCATAATCTCGGCCATTGGCGTGGTCAATCTGGCGTTTGGCTCGGTGCATATTGTAGCCTTGGCCTTTGGTGGTGTTCTTTTGGGGCTGGCACTGGACTATCCGATCCATGTCATGGCCCATCACGGCAGTCGCCGCAGCAAGGCCCATAGGCTGATCCTGCTGGGCGCCGCAACCACCGGACTTGCGTTTTTGGCCATGGTTGGCTCACAGGTTCCCGCCTTGGTTCAAACCGGGGTCTTCATCCTGGTAGGGCTGTCCATCGCCGCCATTGCTTCCGTCGTGATGCCCGTGCCCAAAAAGGCTGAAATAAGAGGCATCGCGCTCAGCAACTTTGACTTTTACCTGCCCGCCAAGACCTGGATCGAGACGACTCTCATCCTGGCAGGGCTGGTCACAGTTGTGCTGTTCAATCAACAGCCCCCCATCGCCCTGTTTGAACCGCCAGAACACATCCGTACAGAACTGGCTGAGCTGAACGAAAAACTGGATCTGCCCTCCAGCACATATGCCATCGATGTAGAGGGCGAAACGCTCGGTGCGCTGCTTGAAAACGAGGTGCAACTGGCGGCGCTTTTGGATCAGGCCATCGAAGATGGGGCATTGCAATCCTATCAGATGCTCTCTCAATGGCTCTCACCCGCGCGGGCCCGTCACGGCTCAGTTTCCGACTTTCACGCTGAGGCCGAATTGGCGCTGGAGCAGGCAGGCATGGCCGTCGCCTTTGCCGCGCAACAGACCCTTGAGTTTGAACGCGCCCTTTTAGCCCCTGGCCTGCAACCAGAAGACCTGAATAGATTCCCAGAATTGCAGGGCTTGGCCAGGCGGCTG
>NZ_JBDWPJ010000124.1:0-3790 GCF_039971195.1 Pseudophaeobacter sp. | reverse complement strand
GGAATAGCGCACATCGTCGAACAGGAAGAATTCGGCTTCGGGGCCCATGTAGGCCACATCGCCAATGCCGGAAGACTTCAGATAGGCTTCGGCTTTTTCGGCGGTGCCACGGGGGTCACGCTCGTAGGATTCGCCAGTGTCGGGCTCAACGATGGAGCAGTGAATGCAGACGGTTTTTTCCGCGTAGAAAGGATCCACATAGGCCGAGGTGGTGTCGGGGATCAGTTTCATGTCTGAGTTTTCGATCGACTTCCAGCCAGCGATGGAGGAGCCGTCGAACATGAAACCTTCTTCGAGGAAGTCTTCGTCAACAAGATCGACGTCCACGGTGACGTGCTGCAGCTTGCCGCGCACATCGGTGAAACGGATGTCGACATAGGCCGCTTCTTCGTCTTTGATCATCTGGAGAACTGCGTCTGTGCTCATTCCCTTGGTCCTTCTGAGTTTAATGTCAGGTAATTCGGTTTACAGCGCGTCTGTGCCGGATTCGCCGGTACGGATGCGGATGGCCTGTTCGACGGGAGAGACAAAAATCTTACCGTCGCCAATCTTGTCGGTTTTAGCAGCATCGATGATGGCTTCAATGGCGGCATCGACCTGATCGGTCTCCAGCACCACTTCGATTTTTACCTTGGGCAGAAAGTCGACGACATATTCTGCACCGCGGTAAAGCTCGGTATGGCCTTTCTGACGGCCAAAGCCTTTGACTTCGATGACGGAGAGGCCCTGAACACCAACGTCCTGCAGTGCTTCTTTGACCTCGTCCAGCTTGAATGGCTTGATGATGGCTTCGATCTTTTTCATCCGGGGGCTCCTCACAACCTTGTCGAAGCCTCTCAGATCATTTCTTAATGGCAGGGACAATGCGCTGTGCTGTCTCAGGCAGCGCCTTGCGGCAATTTTGGCCGGTGGTGATTAAAAAATGGGCGAAGCGCACAAAAAATGCGCAAAAAGAAAACGTCAGTTCTTAACGACAAGGAACCTCCTGATGACCGAACTGCTAACCGCTGCCCAAATGCGCGCCATTGAGCAGGCCGCCATCGAGTCGGGAGAGGTCACCGGGCTGGAGCTGATGGAGCGTGCCGGGCAGGGGGTGGTGGATGCCATCTTGGAGGAATGGCCGGAGCTTGGTGGGCGGGCAGTGGAGCAAGAGGGGGGCGCTGCCCCCGATCCTGCGGATCCCCCCCGGAATATTTCCGAAAAGGTGAAAGAGGAGGGGGCGCCCTGGCGCGCCGTAGTGCTTTGCGGACCGGGCAACAATGGCGGCGATGGCTTTGTGGTGGCGCGGCTGTTGAAAGAGCGCGGCTGGGCGGTTGAGGTGTTTATGTTGGGTGAGGCGGAGGGGCTGCCTGGGGATACGCGGGCCAATTTTGGGCGCTGGTCGGAAATCGGAGCAGTGAAGCCATTAGAAGATCACAATTTTGAAGGATGGCCGGATGAAAACTCCGGCGTTCACATCGTTGTCGACGCCCTGTTTGGCACCGGTTTGGCACGCCCGTTTTTGCAATGCAGCCATTTGTCTATGGCACTCAATGGTTGTTCCAGCCTGGCAAGGACGAGAGGTCTGTTTCCCAGAGTTGTTGCCGCAGATGTTCCAAGCGGCCTCTGTGCGGATTCCGGGACTTGGCTGGGAGAGGAGCAACCTCTTGACTTTGCGGGGCTGGCAAACCTCACCGTGACTTTTCATAGTTTGAAGCCAGGGCATCTTTTGGCAGATGGGCCTGTGAGTTGTGGTAAAGTTGTCTGCGTGGATATCGGGTTGTCGGCACCCTCTAAATCGGGGTCTTTGTCGCGTGGTACCCTGAGTGATATGTACAATGACAAACACTTAGGACAGTACATTGTTTCCTTGGTTGGTGGGGATGGGGAACTCTCTCTGCCCGCCAAACAGGGGCGGCACAAATTCTCACATGGGCATGCTTTGGTTTTGTCGGGCGGATGCGGTAAGACGGGTGCGGCACGTCTTGCCGCACGCGGCGCTTTGCGGATTGGCGCCGGGCTGGTGACGCTGGGCTCGCCGCGCTCAGCCATGTATGAAAATGCGGCACAGCTGACCGCAATCATGCTCCATCAAATTGATGGGGCCCATGGGGTCAGTGAGCTGCTGGAGGATGCGCGGTTCAACGCGCTGTGCCTGGGGCCGGGGCTGGGGCGTGGCATGGATACCCAGGCGGTGGTTGTCGCCGGTTTGAAGGCCGGGCGGGCTACGGTTTTGGATGCGGATGCCCTGACCCGATTTGAGCGTGATCCGCAGGTGTTGTTTGATCTGTTACATGAAAACTGTGTTCTCACACCGCATGGGGGGGAGTTTGCCAAGCTGTTTCCGGATTTGGCGGCGCGGTTGTCTGCCGTGGCCGAAACTGGACCCGTTTTTTCCAAGGTGGATGCCACCCGCGAAGCCGCAGCGCGGGCGGGCTGTGTTGTGCTGTTCAAGGGCGCAGATACGGTGATTGCAGATCCAAGCGGGCGCTGTTCGGTGAATGCGGCTCAGTACGAGCGGGCGGCACCCTGGCTTGCCACAGCCGGGTCCGGAGATGTTCTGGCCGGCTTTGTTACCGGGTTGTTGGCGCGGGGATTTTCACCGATGCAGGCGGCGGAAATGGGGGCCTGGCTGCATGTGGAATGCGCGCGTCAGTTTGGTCCAGGATTGATTTCCGAGGACTTGTCAGAGCAGCTCCCAGCGGTATTTCGAAACTTGGCTACCGTGGGTTAGTTGAGTGGGGAGGCGCTGGAACGCATGGCAGCACGGGAAGGGGGTGCCCCGGCGACCTCCAAGCCGCTGGCATAGATCACCAGGGGCAGGTTGAAGCGCAAAACTGTTAACTCCATCTCAAACTGGCCCAGATCGCGGATGTACTCGCCATCCACCAGGGCGGCAGCCCGCACCAGGGCCTGGGTCTGGCCAAACATTGCCTTTGCGCGCCAGTCCCGCAGCAAGACCTGCTGATCTGCCGGGAGAGTGACCGCACATTCCGGGCGGGTGTCGCCCAGCGAGCCCGCTGCAAACCAGATGGCCCGGGCCGTGCAGATGCGTTGGTCAACGGCGTGGCATTTTACCAAACCAAAGTCGCGCGAAATGATGTCATCACCGGGTTGAATGGCCTCAACAGGGCGGTCTCCCTGCCGGGTGAGCAACAGGGTGCCCGGCAAGAAGCCAATGGGAGCCACTTGCTCAGCCGCGCCTTGTATCGTGCTGGAGTGGTGGTGTTTATGGTCTGCCGGAGAAGCAACACGCTCCCCCGCAGCCCCGCGGGTTTGCGACGTCATAGGTTTCACTCATTTTGCCTCAGGTATTTTTTCGAGCAGAATATGGCAGTAAAGTGTCCGGGTCGCGTCCTTTCTGTGTGGAACGTGAATAATTCGTTAAATTCCACAAGATTGTTGCAGCGCTGCATTCTTGGCCAAGGGACGAAATTAGCCCTCGCATCCGGTTTCAACCTTTGCTATCCAGCGCCGCAGGCAAAGAGTGATTTGCCAAATGTGCGGGTGTGGCGGAATTGGTAGACGCACCAGATTTAGGTTCTGGCGCCGCGAGGCGTGGGGGTTCGAGTCCCTTCACCCGCACCATTCTATCCTTTTGAAATCAAAGAAAACCCTTGCAAACAGGGCCCTAAGTCCGTTTCAAGGTTACAACTTTGGTTACAAATGAGGCTTTGTTGCACAAATAGCCTGAGGGGATTCATCTTGTGAATCCAGGATGATAACTAGAGGCTATGAGCAGTTGGGCCCCTACGAAATACAAGACCAAGAACTGGTCGGCTTACAATGAAGCGTTGAAGCGTTGCGGATC
>NZ_JBDWPJ010000123.1:0-69816 GCF_039971195.1 Pseudophaeobacter sp. | reverse complement strand
CGGGGCATGCCTTGTCCCATCAGTACTTCAACCTGCCGTAACTTCACGACGATCTCTTCCGGCTTGGGTCTCTTAATGGCCATACTTGGTCCTCCGCTTTCCTAACTATAGGGGCGGACCACTTCAAAGGGGGAAGCTCATTCGCAATGCGACAGCCCAGGCAATGCGATCTCATCGCAACCTGCAGCGACGCAGATCTTTGATCGCGCCATAGGGTAATCCCATCATTGTTTGAAAGCCCACAACGCAAAAACGCCCGCCGGTTTCCCGTGGGCGCAATTCTCATTTTGCTAGTTGGAATTCGAGAGATCGCCGAAATTCAAAGAATTTTAACAACGGCTACGTTCAGTCACCACGGCTATGCTTCTTTGACCATACTTGAGCTGGATGACACCAGAGTCCTCATCTCTCATCACATATTCAAGTACATCTCGGGTCTCTTGAAACGTTTCTCCACCCTCATCTGCGCGAGCAATGACACAGACTGCCGAAACCGGTTCATCCACAGAAAAGTTGACTTCTACACCACCATACTCAGTCAACAAACCCAATGGTTTTTGGGAGACGACCTCACCCGATTGGGAGAAGATTTTAACGACAATTCCTGAGAAACCGAAGCGACTACCATTGTTCAAACTAAACGAAATCTGGCAGTCTTTTGGACAAGATTTTCCAACAGCATAGCCATACAACTCGAACCATTCGGGTAAAGCTTTAGCAAGCTCTGAGGTGTTGTCGGAAGTTTGCTCCGAGCTTTCGGCGATTCTTGTAACATTTTTATCAATATTTTCTGACACTTGAGCAACACGCTCCATATAGTCAGAAACAGTTTCTGGCACGAAAAACGCGTAGACGGCGAAACCAAAAGCTGCCAGAGATGCTAATTGCGCAAGAAAACCAACAACTTCTTTGGTGGTCTCAAATTTGGATTTCAACGGTAAAATCTCCCCACAAGCTAAATTTCAAGCTTTCTATCAATCAAATGGCAAAATCCAACAATCACCACTCTGAGACAAGAAAAAATCTCTGCTCTGATACAAAAGCGCCCGCCGGTTTCCCGTGGGCGCTTTTGTAGATGATGCACTATTCATGCTCTGCGGGTGGGCTAAGTGTCAACACCCTTTTTCAGGGTCGCGAGATCGTAGCCCTGCATTCGGTCCAATGCTTCGCAAAGAGACAACCGCAAAGCCTTTGATGCGCCACCATCTTTAGACCATCCATGCGAGTGAAGAACCTGAAGAATAGACATATCACCGACGCAAACCATATCCACCAATTTGCGCACATAGATAGCCCTGCGCTTCACGCCACCATTCATCGATGGCCTGATCCGCCGCACCTCCTTTGCCAGCCCATCGCCAATGCGTCGCTGCAACGCCCGCAACCGCTGGAAGTCTCGAAAGATCGCAGCCTCCCGATCGCCACCACCACCGCCACCGGAATGAATAGCCCCAAGTGAGGAACACTTCACACCCGATGCAGCAACCCGCTCGACAAGGGCCGCATAGTCTCGAGCTGCGCTGAGCTGCCCCGGCGTGAACAAAGGCTCATATGCCTTTGGATCCTGCCCGGCCTTTTCCCGCCTGACCTCCACCGCCTGGTGCGCCTTGACCGCCGCCCTTTCCATAGCGTCAAAGGTATCAGCAACCCTCGCAGCATCCTGACCCTTCTCTCCAGTTTTGACGGAGACAAATCCGCCATCTTCGGTCTGTCGCATTTCGCGGGGCGTGAAGCGCATCATGGGACCGCGACCAGGGGCCATTGGAATAGCCGATCCGCATTCGACAGGAACACAGCCGCGCGCCTTGATCTCAGCAATTCGCGCGGCCTCATCCTGCAACCGGGCCACCCCTGCCGAGGTCACAATCACCACCTGTTCGCTCATTTATTCACCTCAATCTGCCGCATGATCAGCGCGCATTTTTCTGCCGCCACTACCCGCTTTTCCTGCATATCCAGGTCAACGGGTTTCGGTGCGCGACCTCGCCTCGTATCTTCCTCGATCAACTCCAACCGGCGGCGCGCTTCCTTTGCTCTTTCCTTGATCGCATCAAGCGCTAACCCCTTTGGCCAAATCCGCTCTTTGCGTACATAAGAGCGCAGCTCGGGTGCCCAATCCTCCGCCATAGCCTGGCCTCCCAAAGGCCCGGAGAAGACAGCTATCAACAGGGGAGACGCGCTATCCTCTGGCGGCTGAATATCCGCAGCCCAAGCAAGGATTTTTGACGCACTGGGAAACAGTGAGCGATCTTTCCCACCGGCCAACCTTGAGGCCTGCTCTGCCAAGGCATCCAAGTTGATAGCGGTCATGTAGGACAGGCGGCCACACAGCTCATCATTCGTTGCATCAAACTGCGCCACAGTCACGCCAGAGGCGCGCCGCAACCCCAAACGGGTCAAGGGCTGCACCAGATGGTCCCGCACCCGTTGCTTTGCCTCTTTCAAATCCGATGCCATCGCCTCTTTCCTTTTCTCAGTGTTTCCGGGCCATCCACGCGCGCCAGCTTTTCGTTTTTCGGCCAGTAAGGTGTTTTGTATTTTTCTGTATTTTATTGTTCTGTCCTGTAGGGCAATTTCACCTGCAGGCCGAAATCTACTGAAATCCAAGTGAAATCATTTCACTTCATTTCAGTTGTATTGCAGTTGAATTTCACCGATCCCGCGCCGCGCTAATCGGGGTAACCTCGCCCGTGAAACCAAGCACCTCCGCCATGGCCGCGCGCACGTTGTCAGGGGTGATGTATAGCTCCGAGTGCTCGAAGTGCTCCGCTAGAGCCGTGATGGCGCGATCATCCTTGATGATGTACTCCTGAACGCCCATGTCCCGCATTTTGACGCGGATCTTGTGCTTTTTGAGAGCCGACCGGCCAGCCACGCGGGCTGCATCGCGCCCCCGCTTGCGCTTGTGCATGTCCTGCACAATTTCCTCGATCATGCCGGGATGCCCCAGGCGGGTCTCAAACTCGCCCGTGCGCGCATCCTCAACCATAACCGGAACCCAACCGTGCAACACATTCGTCTTGGCTTCCTGCCAGTCCTCAATGGTGCGAAAGCGGGCGAGGTCTGCGAGGTCGAGATCATCCGTTGGCAGCGTCCCAGCCGGATCCTGGCGCATGGCCTCAGTCCACAGGATCATGGCGGTGCCAAGATCCTCGCGCCTACCGGTCATTACGCAGCGGCTCAGGAATCGCGAGCCAAGAAACCTGTGTGTGTAGAAGGGAAACCAATCATGCGAGGAAAGAGTTTCACCTCGGCGCAAAGGCCACACATCTGGCACTTCCCCCTCACTTGCGATCAACTCTGACACGACAATTTCCCCTTTCCTTTGGCCGAGGCCAATCGTTCGCCCTCCAAAAAAACGGGGCGCGCGGCGCGGTCTGTTCCGACACGCCCCAGGTTCAACAGGGAGGGAATGGGGGCCACTTGTTGCAGGCGCGCCTGCCCCCGTTCAGCGTTGAGGACGGAAGGCTCTCCGCCACCTGCAGAGTTTTCGCAGACAACCGGGGCTTGTTTCGCACGCCGATTGCCTGCACCTTTCGCGGTATCCAACAACCAAACGAAAGAGGTTCCTTGATGAAATTGACCGTTGAAAACGCTCGAATTGACCGAATTGGCATCACTAGGTTTGACGCTTCGGGTGACTGGCCTGCAATGTATAGGGCAACTGTAACCATCACAGCCGAACAGCGACCTGCCCCAGCAGGGTGGGAAAATATTGACCACGAAATCAAGATCAACATTCCCACTAACCGCGACGATGAGCCTCTGCGCGACATTGAACAGCGCGCTGTCGTTGCTCTGAAAGAGCGGCTTCAATTTCTGGCCAAAGCCATTTGAAGATCGTCTTGCGTAACCAAGCCATTTCCTAACCTCGCATTTGGAGTAGCGCCCTAGGTCTCTGAGCGCGCGGGTATACGTCAGCAGAGACTTAGGGCTGTTTTCTGGACCGGGGGCGCTCATGCAGCCTCCCCCACACGGGAATGAAAGAACTCAGCCGCGCCCGGATCTGTCAGCAGCATCAGCAGCGCGATATGGCTGGCAGGCGCAGTGACCGCGCCCCACCAGTTCAGCGCGGTCTGAAAGCTCACGTCGCAAAACAGCGCCACCTCGCGGGGGCTGACAAAGCGCTGACGGAAATAGGCCGACCAAAGCTCAGGCGCGCTCACCTTGAGGGCATAGGGCTCAAACCTTTTTGACCAAGACTTTTGCCCCGCGCACGGCGCATCCTGAGTGCATGGGATTTCATTGTTCACAACCAATGTCAGACGCGGGCGGCTCATGCGGCGTCTCCCAAAAGGATCGCCAAATCTGGGCGAAGATCCCGAACAGAAACGCCAAGAGAATTCGCCAGCTTCCCAACGGTTTTCAGTCCGGGTTTACGTTCGCCGCTTTCAATCAAACTAAGAAATGTGCGCGATATCTTCGCCTCTTCGCAGATTGCCTCCCGCGACAGGCCGTTCGCACTGATATGCTTGGTGATGTTCATGTCGATTATTTACACTATGTGAATTTATTCAGCAAGGGAATTTTTACATAATGTATATGGATGCACAGGTGCACTTACCCCATAGAGTGGGTATGAGATTCAGCATACGTGAAAAGCGCCTAGCCGCGGGCCTCACCCAAGAGGACATGGCCGAACGGCTGGGTATTTCGACGGGCCTTTACAACGGTCTGGAAAAAGGCAACCGGCGGATGAACGAGACCTACCTTGAGGGTATCGCAAAAACGTTCGGGGTGATGGTGTCCGAACTCATCATTGAGGAACGGCCAACCATCGCCATCGCTGGCAAAGTTGGCGCAGGCGCTCAGGTTCCCGTGTTTGACGCCTATGAGAAAGGCGATGGCCCCCAAGTCGAATGCCCACCCGGCCTATCTCCACATGGCATTGTCGCGGTCGAGGTCGAAGGCGACAGCATGGAGCCCGTCTATTCTGACGGAGATCTGCTCTTCTACACCCGCAACGGACATGATGCCGTTCCAACGGATGACATCGGCCACCGCTGCGTTTGTGAGGATGAGAACGGCATGGGCTGGGTGAAACAGATAAAACCCGGCGACGAACCAGGGCTATTCCACTTGATTTCCCTGAACGCTGGCGCCAGCAACATCTGGAACGCCCGGCTCAAATGGGCAGCGCGCGTACGTCTGCATTGGCCTGTAGAACTTGCAAAGAGAATCTAATTTTATCTGCAGACCTTCCACCCTAGAGACGACGCCTTTCCTGCCGCTTTTACCTGGGTTTCTGCTAAGCGCAGAAAGCGGGCATTGCAAAGCGTGGCTGGTTTCCCGCAGGAGGCATAAAGAAGGGCATCGAGGCTGGACGCTATGAGCCCAAATTGAGAAGGGCTGATCTGTTGGGAAATGTTGGCTATCCAGTCTTAGGTGTTTCGGTTGAACGACGACGATGTCTCGCCTAGCCTAGAGTGAGATTGTTAAAACGATTGAGATAGCACCCTTGAACTCCCCCACTCCCTCACCGTTTGTCTGGTATTCCACCAAAGAAAGCCGCACTACCGGTATCGTCTCGCTCCTTGCTGTGGCCGAGACGGTGATCTGCGTGGCTCTTTACTGGCTGTTCTGGCTGAAATGGGGCGTGACCTGGCATCACTGGATGATCGTGGTCGCCACCCCGCTCGTGCTGATGCGATCGAAAGCTTCGGTGAAAAAGGGGGTGGCGTGGTTTGATGCGTACTGGCACGTCCGATCCCAGGAATCACATAGTTACGTCAAACGTATCGCCTTCGCGGCACTCTCCGCTGTTTTTTCGCTTTGTGTTGCGTGGTTTCTGGCACGAAACTGGCTTGCGGACTTGACTGGGTGGCCACTGATTTGGCGGTCCGCCATCGTCGGGCTGATTTCATTGAATCTTGGTTTGGCGGTAGCGATAGCGAGAGCGGCGGAGGAAGCGGGAACTATGGCTAGATCGATAACTAGAGCGCTAGCGAGAACGGGATCGCTAGCGATAGCGGGAGCCGGAACGGTAGCGATATTGGGATTAGGATTTGCTATTGGAATCTGGTTTCGTGCGATAATGACCCGCGCAATGGCGACCTTTTCGCACCCTATAGACGGGCTGCATTCAATTCCCACAAATTGGCGGCATTTTGTTTGGCATTTGGATTTTCTCGACCCTCCGGAATTGCTTCCCGGTCACTATGCATCTGGCTTCGGACAGTTTGCGGGTGATTTAAGAAATGAAGCCTCTCGGGGAATCAGTGAATTTATCATGTTGTACCTTCTCGCCTTACCCGTCTTCTACCTGCCCGCGCTGTTCTGGCGCTGGTCAATCAAATCGACAGCATGGTTCTACCTCCCCCTACTCTGGGTCGGGCGAGGCTGGCAGAATATCCATGGCGAGGAACTGTTGATCTGGGCAAAGGGATACAGCCGCAAGTGGATAAATATAACCGGCGTTTTACTTGCAGCCTTCCTGCTGAGTGTCTCACTCGTTGCATTAATCGTCCCGGTTGATTTCTTCGATCTGCAAAAGACCCTTCGAGATTCGGGCGCTCCCCTGCCAATGATTGGCATAGTCCTTGTGCTGGATTGGCAAAGCCTTGCCGCACAACCCTGGCATTGGTTCTACCTGCCATCCTGGGCGATTACACTGATGCTGTTCTTCCTGATCGACGATCATGGCACAGACATAGAAAAAGGCGCTAAGGCAGAGCTGCGACTTCCCGTTCTGCGCCGCTGGATGTGGATCAGCAACGCCCGAACGGCTCTGACCAACCTTGGGCTTTTGATCGCGCTTTTGTACTTTTTGAAGGCGGTTGACGCAACGGGGCAGGTGGCGGCGCTTTTCTCCTGACCTTGGCTGTCAACAGCGTACGCAGGCTCAAAGCGCCAGCCTTGAAGGATCGGTTTTCCGCGCCATGCAAATTCAACAAGTCCACGCTAATGTCTGCTTTCCACTAACTAGGCTAGACGATCATGTCCGCTTTGGGCTGATTGCGGCCGCCCCAATTTTGCTGAAATTTTTCCACGTGAACGCTGCTTCATAAGTAAAACCACAAATAATTTCACATAGTGTAAAATTTCCGCTTGATTGAATCTTTCACATATTGTAAACTTTCTCTATCAACCGATGGAGGATTGAATGAGTGACATTACCCAAACCGCGCACCAGATTGTCAGCGCACCCCACGATTACCTGCACGACACCACCCTTTTTGCCGCCGCCTGGGCCACGATGAAGGCCGCGCGCGGTCAGGGCTTTGACCCGCAGCGTCTGCGCCCGCAGCATCTCATCTGCTGCCCTGCCCCCGCGCCGGAACCCCTCGACCAGACGCTGACCCGCGTGGGCGAAACCGTGCGCGGCTATGCCGCCAGGCAGGGCTACAAGCTGCCGCACCGCCGCGCTGCGTGATCGTCCCGCCGCACGGCACCCAGACCAGCGCCCGGAGGACGGCGCCGGTCCCTCTCTCCCAGACATTCGCGCTCTCATCCCGGTTGCGCGGATCAGCGTGGGCGGCTCAGTCCTCCTCCCAAATGCACCGCCCGCGCGCCCATCCCTCGAGGTCACATCATGTCAGCACAAACACTGGCCGCAGCCGCGGCAGAAATCGCCGCCGCCCAGGGCCTTTGCAAAATTCTGGCGTTTCATAATCTCGGCGGCACATTGACCCCGCCCAGCGATGATCCCACCGACTGGTGGGAGCCTGAAAACATGACCCACCGCGCCGAGCTGCTAGGCATCCGGGCCACGGGCGAGAACACATTCGATGCGGTGAACGCCTGGGTGCGGGTCGCCAAAGCCATGGGGCGCAACAAGCGCCGCCGCGCCACAGATGGCCGCCCGGATTGCCCCTACAACGGCCAAGGCCTCGCCCCGGCCACCACAGCCACACACGCGGCGTGAGCGCTGCCAGGGGGCGCGGCAAAACAGGCCCACCACTCACGATGGAAGCCGCGCCCTGAACTTGACCACCCAACCAAGGATCCCTTTGCCATGGCAAAAGTACTTATCGGATGCGAGACCAGCGGCGTGGTCAGAGAGGCCTTTCTTGCCCTCGGGCATGATGCCTGGTCCTGCGACCTGCTGCCATCGGACACCCCGACCAATCGCCACATTCAGGGCGACGTTCTGGACGTGATGCAGGGGGATTGGGACCTGATGGCGGTCATGCACCCGTCCTGCACCCGCCTCTGCAACAGTGGCGTCCGCTGGCTCTCAAAGCCCCCGACAGGCCGCAGTCTGCAGGACATGTGGTCAGAGCTGGATACAGGCGCTGCACTGTTCTCAGCCGTTTGGAATGTGTCCCATATCCCCTGTGTGGCGGTGGAGAACCCCGTGATGCACAAACACGCCAAGGCGCGGATCCAGAACTACCAGCCCCCAGCACAGACGGTGCAACCGTGGCAATTCGCAACCGATCCTGACGGCCCAGACAATGAACGCAAACGAACCTGCTTCTGGCTGCGCAATCTGCCGCTACTGAAGGCAACTGGCACGCTTGATGGCACCTCTTCCCGTGACAGCGTTCACAAGGCGAGCCCAGGCGCTGAGCGCTGGAAATTGCGAAGCAAGTTTTTTCCCGGCATCGCGGCAGCGATGGCTGACCAATGGGGCTATCACGCCTCACGCCTACGGCAAGTTGCGCAAATCAGAAACCGCCCCCTAAATGGAGAAACCCAATGCCCCCCTTCACCCCTGAAACCCTTGCAGATCGGTGGGGCGTCAGTGCTACCACTGTTCGCAACATGTGCCTCGAAGGGAGCCTCAGCCATTTTCGGCTTGGGCGCCTGTACCGTATTCCAGCAAAAATCGTAGAGGAAATTGAGCAATGCCAGACATCAGCATCGGAAGGTTCAGGGGCGGATTTTGCGTCTACTGGCATGAAGACGGTAAACGGCGCCGCTATCAGCTTGAGGCACGCACCAGAGCGGCAGCGGAACCCGAAGCAATAGACGTTTACCGCCGCGAGACCATTTCTCAGCAGCGGGAAACCGCTAGTGTTACCGAGATATGGGAAGCCTACCGGCAAGATCTTGGTGGTAAGCCCACTGCAAAAACCATGGGCTCCACCGGCAAGGCGGTTCTGGAGCATTTTGGCGCCTATCGACCAGACCAGATCAGCACTGCACTGTGTCGCGCATACGCAAAAAAGCGCAAGGCCGCTGGCAGGTCGCAAGGCACTGTTCACACGGAACTAGGCCACTTGCGCAGCACCATGCGGTTCGCGCTCAAGGAGCGGATCATCGATCGCGCCCCGGAAATCGAGAGACCAGCCAAGCCGACCCCCAAGGAACGCTATTTGGAAAAAGAGGAGATCGCTGCACTGATTGAGGCTGCATCGGCCCCTCACATAAAGCTAGCAATTCACCTGCTTTTTGCTACAGCTGGGCGCGTGGGCGCAGTCTTGGACCTGACCTGGGATCGCGTAGATCTTGACCGCGGCATCATCAATCTGCGCCTTAACGACGCCAAAACCCGCAAAGGTCGGGCAATTGTCCCAATGAATGACGGCATCCGGGCTGCACTGCAAACCGCCAAAAATGCAGCACTCAGCGACTATGTGGTTGAATACTCTGGCGGCCAGGTGAAGAACATCCGCAAGGGCTTTGAGGCAGCATGCACCAGAGCAAAGCTAGAGAATGTGACCTTGCACACCATTCGCCATTCCAGCGCGGTAGCTATGGTTTCAAACGGCGTACCATTGGAAAAAGTGGCCCAGTATCTTGGCCACTCCAACGTCGCAATCACCTATCAAACCTATGCCCGCTTTGCCCCCGGCCACCTCCAGGACGCTGCCGAAATTCTTGACTTCGTCGAACTGCGACAAGCCCAATAGCTCTCCCCAGGTTCATCGAACCGGAGAACACTTTGTAAAAAGAGCCTTCAAAAGGCGATTACTTTTGTATCTCAAAGGAATAGATGGTGGGTGATAAGAGATTTGAACTCCTGACATCTTCGATGTGAACGAAGCGCTCTACCACTGAGCTAATCACCCGTAACGCTGGGTACTACCCTTCGCTTTAACTCGTGGCAAGAGGAGGAGTGGCAGAATTTTCAGCCGGTGGGCTACTTTCTTGTTCCGCTGCGTTTTGCTCCAAAGGCTGGCGCAGCCGACAGATATGAATGGTGCCATTGCTGCGGGTTTCACTGCGGTTGAGATGCAGTTTGCCAAAGGGCCTAAGATTGAGATCACGCCCCTGAGCAACGGTTTCCCCGAGCACAGCCAGCAGGGCTTCTACCACCGGTTTGGCGTCTTTTTTCTTGATGCCAGAACGCAGAACCGCCGCGTCAATCAGCTCTTTCTTGTTCATCGGTGGCTGTTTGAGCTCAGGCTCTGCGGCCTTCACCACAACAGGGCTAGGCTGTTGACCCGCTGCCAGAGCGGAGGGGGGGGACACTTGGTCTGGGGTCGAAAGAGACAAGGGAGATCCTTCTGGTGCCTGTTTGGGGGGGCTGGCGGTCTGGAGCCGCGCCTTGATGGCCGATTTTGACGGCAGGGTCTTGCGGGCTGTGGGCTTTTTGCCGGTTGCCTTGTGGCTGAGTGTCTTACTGCTTGCCATGATGCGCCTCATTTTTGTTTTTGCTGATCCATCATCACGGGCAAGGCTAGGCCCCCTGGGGGCGGAAGGCCAGAGACATGGTTAACAAAAGGTTAATCTGTGACTTTTCCCGCGCCCTACCCGGTTTCGACCGGGAGCAACCTCAATCCATGCAAGGCCCAATGAACGCTTGCTCAGACCTGTGGCAGGGCCTGCCGCGCGATCATAGTGCGCAGGGTGAAACTGGAGCGGGTGTTGCGAATGCCGGAAACCCGCATCAAACGCTCCTCCAGGAAGCGATCAAAATCGTTGAGATCCTGCGCCACCACGCGCAGCAAGATATCGCGGGTTCCGGTCATCAGGTAGCATTCCATCACCTGATCAAAGGTGCTGATCGCGCGTTCAAAATCCTGCAAAGCGTCAGTGGATTGGTTTTCCAACTCAACCGCCACAAAGATCGTCACCGGCAGGCCCAGCTTGGCCTGATCTACCCGCGCAGAATAGCCGCTGATCACACCGCGGTCTTCCAGTATGGCAACACGCCGAGCACAGGGGGTGGGTGACAGGCCTACCCGCTCTGACAGCTCCGCCATTTTGACCCGCCCATCAGCCTGCAAAATCGCGACAATCCTACGATCAATGGCGTCCATAGTGTTTCCCCCAGCCAAGGCCCTCCCTGTAGCAGAAATCTTCAACTTGCTCAATCAAGGCGGTCAATTTTGGAGAAAACCTCTGTGGGAGCTGCGGTATCCTACCGCTTCATCCAGGAGGAGCCATCACAATGACAGTCACCGCCGTCGCATCAACGACACATGAAGAGATCTACCGCGTCGAAGCGCGCGCCCATGGGTTGGTTGGCTTTATTGCCCTGCATTCCACCCAGCTGGGACCGGCGGCAGGAGGGTTGCGGATGCGCCCCTATGCCAGCGAAGCAGACGCGCTGGAGGATGTGAAACGGCTGAGCGAAGGCATGACCTATAAGAACGCCGCGGCGGGTCTGGCTCTGGGCGGTGGCAAGGCAGTGATCATGGGCGATCCGGCGAGCCAAAAGACCCCAGAGCTGCTGCGCGCCATGGCACGGGCCATTCAGGGCCTGAAGGGGCGCTACTACACCGCTGAAGATATGGGCATGAGCCCAGCTGATATGGCCATTCTGGCGCAGGAAACCCCCTATGTGGCCGGTCTGGCCGAAGGTGAATTTGCTAGTGGCGACCCCTCCCCCATCACCGCACGAGGGATTTTCAACGCTATCCGCACCACCCAGGCCCACAAAAGCGGCAGTAAGGATCTCACAGGTCTCACCATTTCGGTTCAGGGACTTGGTCACGTGGGCTGGTATCTTTGCGAGCTGCTGAGCGAGGCTGGTGCAAGCCTGATTGTGACCGATGTCAATCAGGCACAGGTCGCCAAGGCGACACAGGCCTTTGGGGCCAAAGCCGTCGCACCGGATGCGATCTATGGCGTTGAGGCCGATATCTTTGCCCCCTGTGCCATTGGCGGCATCCTCAACGCTCAAACCATCCCACAACTCAAGGTCGCTGTCGTCTGTGGCGGCGCCAACAACCAGTTGGCCAGTCCGGAGGATGCTGTGGCTCTGCATGATGCCGACATTCTTTATGCGCCGGATTTTGTTGCCAATGGCGGCGGTATCATCAATGTCGCCACCGAGATCGAGCGGATAACCAATCGCTCCGCCTATGTGGCAGAAAAGCTCCGTGCCCTGGATCTCACCTTGAAGACCATCCTTGCCCAAGCCAAAGTGGAAGATCAAAGCCCCGATGCGGTGGCGATCAGCACGGTTCTGGCCAAAATGGCCAGACAAAACGCCGCCTAATCCGGCTACTCGCATAACAAAGGAGCCCTGCAAAAGGGCCAGAACGGAAGAGACCTAAAAAAGGGCGACCCAGATGGGCCGCCCTTTCTTTTATCCGATGTGCAAAAACTGCAGGATCTTAGTGGGCAGGTGTCCCTGAGCTGCGCGCCTGCGCTTCCAGGGCGGCCTTGGCTGCAGCAGCTTCTTCTTCTGCTGCCTCGTCCCACTCGATCGCCTCTGGCTGGCGCACCAGTGCATGTTCCAGAACCTCAGAGACATGGCTGACGGGAATGATCGTCAGACCTTCTTTGACGTTGTCTGGGATCTCTGGCAGGTCCTTGGCGTTCTCCTGAGGGATCAGCACGGTTTTGATACCCCCGCGCAATGCGGCCAGCAGCTTTTCCTTCAGCCCGCCAATGGCCAGCGCATTGCCGCGCAGGGTGACCTCGCCGGTCATGGCGATGTCCTTGCGGACCGGGATCTGCGTCAGCACCGACACGATAGAGGTCACCATGGCCAGACCCGCAGAGGGACCATCCTTGGGGGTGGCACCTTCAGGCACGTGGACGTGGATATCCCATTTGTCGAACTTGGGTGGCTTGACGCCGATCTTGGGCGAGATTGAGCGCACATAAGAAGAGGCTGCCTCGATGGATTCTTTCATCACATCGCCCAGCTTACCCGTGGTCTTCATCCGACCCTTGCCCGGCAGGCGCAGCGCCTCGATCGACAACAGTTCGCCACCGACAGATGTATAGGCCAGCCCGGTAACCACACCGATCTGATCTTCCTTCTCGGCCAGACCATAGCGATACTTGGCAACGCCCAGGAATTCATCGAGGTTGTCAGAGGTCACCTTGACGCTCTCAACTTCCTTTTTGACAATCTTGGTCAGCGATTTACGCGCCACCTTGGCGATTTCACGCTCCAGGTTCCGCACGCCTGCCTCGCGGGTATAGACGCGGATGATATCCTGTAGGGCCTCATCGCTCATCTCGAATTCCTTGGCCTTCAAGCCATGGTTTTTCACCTGCTTGGAGACCAGATGCTGCTTGGCGATCTCGCGCTTTTCGTCCTCGGTATAGCCAGACAGAGGGATGATCTCCATCCGATCCAGCAGCGGCCCAGGCATGTTGTAGCTGTTCGAGGTGGTCAGGAACATCACGTTAGAGAGATCATATTCGACCTCCATATAGTGATCCACAAAGGTGGAGTTCTGTTCCGGATCAAGCACTTCCAGCATGGCAGACGCCGGGTCGCCCCGGAAATCCTGGCCCATCTTGTCGATCTCATCGAGCAGGATCAGCGGATTTGTGGTCTTGGCCTTTTTCAGCGCCTGGATGATCTTGCCCGGCATCGAACCGATATAAGTCCGACGGTGGCCACGGATCTCGGACTCGTCACGCACGCCACCCAAAGAGATGCGAATGAATTCGCGCCCCGTTGCCTTGGCCACGGATTTTCCAAGCGAGGTTTTACCAACGCCGGGAGGGCCAACGAGGCAGAGGATTGGGCCTTTCAGCTTAGCCGAGCGTTGCTGCACCGCAAGATATTCAACGATGCGCTCCTTGACCTTTTCCAGACCATAGTGATCCGCGTCCAGGATTTCCTGCGCCTTTCCCAGGTCCTTTTTGACACGCGATTTTACGCCCCACGGAATGCCCAGCATCCAGTCGAGGTAATTGCGTACAACAGTGGCCTCCGCCGACATCGGCGACATGTTCTTGAGCTTTTTCAGCTCGGCATCGGCCTTTTCACGGGCTTCTTTCGAGAGCTTGATGGCAGCGATTTTTTCTTCCAGTTCGGCAATTTCGCCAGCCCCTTCTTCGCCGTCACCCAGCTCCTTCTGAATGGCCTTCATCTGCTCATTCAGATAGTATTCGCGCTGGGTCTTCTCCATCTGGCTCTTGACCCGAGTCTTGATCTTTTTCTCGACTTGCAGAACGGACATTTCGCCCTGCATCAGCCCATAGACCTTCTCCAGCCGCTCAGAGATCGACAGGGTTTCCAGCAGCTCCTGCTTGCGGTCGACCTCAATGCCGAGGTGGCCGGCCACCAGATCTGCCAGTTTGGCAGGCTCGGCGGTTTCACCAACAGCCGACAGCGCCTCTTCGGGGATGTTCTTGCGCACCTTGGCATAGCGCTCGAACTCGTCGCCCACGGTGCGCACCAACGCTTCGATTGTGGTGGCATCACCAGGAATCTCAGTGAGATATTCGGCGCTGGCTTCAAAATAATTTTCGTTTTCCAGAAACTCGGTGATCTTCACCCGTGCATGGCCTTCGACCAGCACCTTTACGGTGCCATCGGGAAGCTTCAGCAGCTGCAGCACATTCGCCAGAACGCCTGTGGGGTAAATGCCATCGGTTTGCGGTTCGTCCTCGGCAGGATCCATCTGGCTGGACAGCAGGATCTGCTTGTCATCGGCCATCACCTCTTCGAGGGCGCGCACAGATTTCTCCCGACCCACAAACAGCGGCACGATCATATGTGGAAAGACCACGATGTCGCGCAACGGCAGTACGGGATAGGAGGAATTAAGCGGCTCTTTCATACTCGGTCCTTTACTTGGCAAGACCGCCAGACCCCAATTTTTGGCAGTCGCGGCAGTCTCCTCTTCGGAAGTCATTATCTGGTGCAGCAGTTAACATATTTCAACCACCGTGCCTCAAAGTTGGGGGATACATTGCCCGTCACATCGGCGAACCACAAGAGCCGTTTTGGCAAATCAGCAGCAAATGCTCTTCCCCGCCTCCAGCCAAGCCTGCACCGGTTTGCGTGCAAAATATGGCCCGCAGCCGGGACCTAAGTTCACCGAGACAAATCTTCGCCGGTTCATGAACCGTTCAACAGCAAGATTGGATGTCCGAATTTGGTAAAATGCGACACAGAAACCTCCGTGCAAAAAGAGGCCTGCTGCCGCCTCAAAGCGGCGCGATATCGCCTTCAGCACGCATGGCGTGGAAGTCCTGCTGCCAGGCCTCAAATGTCCCTGCCGCGATGGCTTCGCGCATGCCTGCCATGATGTCCTGGAAGTAATGCAGATTGTGCCAGGTCAGCAGCATGCCAGAGATCATCTCGTTGCTGCGGAACACATGGTGCAGATAGGCGCGACTGTATTTTGAGCAGGCCGGGCAGCTGCACCCTTCATCCAAGGGGCGCGGATCGTCTGCATGGCGGGCGTTTTTGATATTGACCACCCCGTGCCGGGTAAAGGCCTGGCCGGTGCGTCCCGAACGCGAGGGCAGCACGCAGTCCATCATGTCAATACCACGCGCCACGGCGCCAACGATGTCATCGGGCTTGCCCACGCCCATCAGATAGCGCGGCTTGTCCTCTGGCAGCATATCGGGCGCATAGTTCAGACAGTCAAACATCGCCTCCTGCCCTTCGCCCACAGCCAGGCCGCCAACGGCATAACCATCAAAACCGATATTTTTGAGCGCCTCAGCGCTCTCTTCGCGAAGATCTTGCTCCAACCCGCCCTGCATGATGCCAAACAAAGCGTGACCAGGGCGATCGCCAAAGGCCTCTTTGGAGCGTTCTGCCCAACGCATCGACAGGCGCATGCTCTCGGCAATGCGGTCGCGGTCGGCAGGCAGTGCCGGGCATTCGTCAAAACACATGACGATGTCAGAGCCCAAGAGCTTTTGGATCTCCATCGAGCGTTCCGGCGTCAGCTCGTGTTTGGAGCCGTCAATATGGCTTTTGAAGGTCACGCCTTTCTCAGTGAGCTTGCGCAGCCCAGCGAGGGACATCACCTGAAACCCGCCCGAGTCCGTCAGGATCGGACGGTCCCAGTTCATGAACTTATGCAAACCGCCCAGCCGGTCGATCCGTTCCGCCGTAGGGCGCAGCATCAGATGATAGGTATTGCCCAGCAGGATATCGGCGCCGGTCTCGCGCACGCTTTCCGGCATCATCGCCTTGACAGTCGCAGCGGTGCCAACCGGCATAAAGGCCGGGGTGCGGATGTCGCCGCGTGGGGTGGAGATCACCCCGGTGCGGGCCTTGCCATCGCGGGCTTGCAGATCAAAGCTGATTTTCGACGCCATTTTCATCTCCTTCGACAGCAGAACCCGGCGCGTGTGCCTGATTGCGTCGCCTTTGACAAGCCTCAAGCCATCTTGCCAGCCCGCCACGGGCAGACCATACATAACATAAGACACAATCTTGAAGTCCCGCAGGCGGGATCCCATATGTATGCAATAGTACACAGTTATTTAGGAGACCCCGATGAACGAAGAGATCCTCATTGGTCTAATTTCACAAAATGCAATCTACCTGCTTGGGGCGATCTTCCTGATCGTCATCATCTTCAAAGGTGTCCACATCGTTCCCCAATCCGAGAAATTTGTGGTTGAGCGTTTTGGCCGCCTGCATTCGGTGCTCGGGCCCGGTATCAACTTTATCGTGCCTCTGCTGGATAGCGTAGCGCATCGCATTTCGGTGCTGGAACGCCAGCTGCCCAATGCCACCCAGGACGCCATCACCAAGGACAATGTGCTGGTGCAGATCGACACCTCGGTGTTCTACCGCATCCTTGAGCCGGAAAAGACCGTCTACCGGATCCGCGACGTTGATGCCGCCATTGCCACCACTGTGGCTGGCATTGTGCGGGCTGAGATCGGCAAGATGGACCTCGATGAGGTACAATCCAACCGCTCACAGCTGATCGGGCAAATCCAAACTGCTGTTGAGGATGCCGTGGATGACTGGGGCATCGAAGTGACCCGCGCCGAGATCCTCGACGTGAACCTCGATCAGGCCACCCGTGACGCCATGCTGCAGCAGCTCAACGCCGAACGGGCGCGGCGCGCCCAGGTGACCGAAGCCGAGGGCAGTAAACGTTCGGTAGAGCTTTCCGCTGAGGGCGAGCTTTATGCCGCCGAACAGATCGCCAAGGCCCGCCGCATTCAGGCCGATGCCGAAGCCTATGCCACCGAGGTCGTCGCCAAGGCGATCCGCGAAAACGGCATCGAGGCGGCGCAGTATCAGGTCGCTCTGAAACAGGTCGAGGCGCTGAATGCGCTTGGCAATGGCGAAGGCAAACAGACCATCGTGCTGCCGGCCCATGCAATTGAAGCCTTTGGCGATGCCTTCAAGCTGCTGAAAGGTGGCAAATAATGGAACAGTTCACCGCCTATTGGGAGCTCTGGTGGGTCTGGTGCGCCGCCGCACTGGTGCTCGCCATACTCGAGGTTCTGGCCCCCGGCTTTGTCTTCCTCGGCTTTGCCTTAGGCGCTGTGGCCTGCGGCCTGCTGCTGGCTGTGCTTGGCAGCGGTGCCCTGGGCCTTCCGGCGCTGCTCTTCCTCTTTGCGGCTTTGTCGCTGATCTCCTGGCTGCTGATGCGTCGCTTTTTTGCCCTACCCACAGGGCAGGTGAAAAACTTCGATCACGACATCAACGACTAATGCGCTTTGCATAAAGCATTAATGCTGCCACCCCACGCTGAGCCCGAACGGCCTGAAAGGGGTGGCTTTGCAAGGCCAGAGGGCGATTGCTCGGAAGTGGGGAACCTGCTCTGCCTGTCTCGCTTTGATCTATCACTTCGGCAAGCACCACAAAGTCGGAACAATGCCCTCAGATAGAGGCAGTGTTGGTACTTATTTGGCTGTCACGAAGACGTCGCTGGTACTCCAGTGAACTCTTGGGAGTCTTCGGTGTCAAATCTCGCCTACGTTTCTAAGCCTCAAACCGGTCAGGTCTGCCCCCCCTTGCAATCTGGCACCATTGACTACGCGGCTTAGAAGGGGGATGCTTTTCAGGAAAAGTTTCTAATAAATGTTTGGTTTCTTGAAATCTTGCCAGTCAAAACCGGGTCTTCTCTTTGCGCACCCTCAAAGTGAACCTATTTTGGGGTCGTTTTCTTTCGCTGGTTCTCACCTTCACACAGGACAGTTTCACCAATGAAAACCGCTTTATTTGCCCTTATGCTCCTGCCGCTGACAGTGCAACCTGCACAAGCACAATCCTGGTCGGGCACGGATTGGCGTTCACCGCGTGGTCTGCACTCGGCATCGATCTCTGTTCAAAAAAATGAATTTGGATTGGCTATCAACTGTGATGAAACCGCGCAAGTGACCCGAATTCTTCGACTTCTTTTCTCGGGTCCGGCTTTGCCTCGCCTTTATGGCCGAGACGGTCAAGAAGAAACCCTTCTGCTGAGCTTTGATGAGGGAGCCCACACCCGAGAATGGCAGGTCTACTATTTCGACGGCGGTTTGGGAGATCAGGCATGGATAGGAGAGCTTGGCTCCACAGATGAAGCACTTTCGGCCTTGGCTAATGCCCAAACAGTTTCAATACTGAACACAGATAGGGAGTTGATCTACGTTTTCCCGGCCAAAGGCACCTCGGCTGGAGTTCAGCTTCTTCGTGAAACCTGTGGTCTTGGAGCAAACTGGTGAAGCTGAACCCTGGGCTGAGGACCTGATATGAAATCGCACCATATTTGCGCTACCTGCAAAACACCAACAATGGCGTTCAGGGAACGGAAGATGGGAGTCTACTCTTCTATCTATTGTTATTCTTGCAACAGCTGTGACAGCGCTGTTCAGCTAAAACCTAAAGCATCTATCGGAGTGGACATAACTGTCGGCGGGCTGGCTTTGGGGTTTTGGTGGATCATCCTGAACCATGGATCGGGGTCACCCAGCACCATAGAGCTTGCAATCATGGGGATCGCACTCCTTGCCTATGCTTGGCTGTGGGTCCCTGAAGCCGCAAAACACTGGCTATACCCGGCAGAAGAAAACTCAGATGATGTTACAGATGTCTCTTTACCACAAGAGAAAGGGTTCAACCGTGCAGTTGGACGGTTTGAAGTGGTCGGATTGCTAGGCGGCTTGTTGGCACCAATTGTTTTGATCGTGGCTGTACTTGGCGTGGCCACGATCATTGGTTACATCAACTACAGCTTTTTTGAGTAGTTTTCTGCCGTTTCGCCTTACCCATTTTGCATGAGACACTTCAGTGCAGCGAAAAGACGGAGCCAGGAAAACAGCGAGAAGAAGATTCAGCGCATATCCTTCTACAGGCAGACAGGTTCTGCCTATCCCTCTGGACCTCCCTTCACAGTTTCCCTATATAAACAGTCGGATTAACTGTCAGGGATCGACATGACCAACGCTTCCGAACCGCTCGAAGGCACGCCGCTGATTGCGCCGTCTTCCGTTGAACACCCTCTTTTTGATCAGGTGACCGAGGCCTGCAAATCGGTCTATGACCCTGAAATTCCGGTCAATATCTATGAGCTCGGCCTGATCTACACCATCGATATCAACGCCGAGAACGAGGTGCGCATCATCATGACCCTCACCGCGCCGGGCTGTCCCGTTGCCGGTGAAATGCCCGGCTGGATCGTCGATGCGGTCTCCCCTGTGCAGGGCGTCAAGGATGTCGATGTTGAAATCACCTGGGAGCCGCCCTGGGGCATGGAAATGATGTCGGACGAAGCCCGGCTCGAGCTGGGCTTCATGTAAGACCGGACGGGCGCCAGCGCCCCAAAGAGGTCACAAAAGCTTCACCGGATCGCGGCAAAGGTTTTACCTTTCGCCGCGATTTCTCTTTTGAAAATCAACTTCTTTGGAGAGATCTTTTGCGCACCACCCTTGCTCTCACGTTCACCGTCCTCACCCTTGCCCCAGCGGCCTTTGCGGGTATTGCCGCCGCCTCTGAGGCTGGCCTCAGCTATGGCCCCCGCCCGGCCTATCTGATCAGCCTGCTGCCGGAGGGTGATTTGAAATCCAAGCTGCAGTCCTGCGCCGCCCAGGAGCCTGCCCGCAGCACCTTCTCCATCGGCCATCGCGGCGCACCGCTGCTGTTCCCCGAACATACCGTACAGTCCAATGTGGCTGCCGCGCAGATGGGAGCTGGCATTCTGGAATGTGACGTGACCTTCACCAAGGATCTGGAGCTGATCTGCCGCCACGCGCAAAACGACCTGCATACCACCACAAATATCCTGACTACCGATCTCGCCGAGACCTGCATCACGCCTTTCTCTCCTGCTACCGGCGACACCCCGGCCACAGCCGAATGCCGCAGTTCAGAAATCACTCTGGCCGAATTCCGTACTCTGGCACCCAAAATGGACAGCTTTGACAAGACGGCCACCACCGCAGCAGCCTCGCAGGGCGGCGTCGCTTCCTGGCGCAGCACCCAATACGCGGATGGTGCCACCTCCATGACCCACGCCGAAAGCATCGCCCTGTTCAAATCCCTGGGCGCCAAATTCACCCCTGAGCTGAAATCCCCGGCAGTCGAAATGCCCTTCAACGGCTTCTCGATGGAAGACTACGCTCAGAAAATGATCGACGAGTATAAATCCGCAGGCGTCCCCGCCTCGGATGTCTGGGTACAGAGCTTTGACCTTGATGTGGTGAAATACTGGATCGAAGCCGAGCCGGAGTTTGGCAAACAGGCGGTCTATCTGGATGGGCGCTACAGCGGCGCGGCACCGCTGGATCCCAACAGCCCCGACAGCTTCAGCCCAAGCATGCAGGAGCTAGCAGATATGGGCGTAAACTACATCGCGCCGCCGATGTGGTTCCTGGTCACACTGGAAGATAGCAAGATGGTGCCCTCCGCCTATGCCAAGGAAGCCAGGGCCGCCGGGCTCAAGCTGATCACCTGGACCTTGGAACGTTCTGGCCCGCTGACCACTGGTGGCGGCTGGTACTTCCAGACCGTGCAGCCCGCCGTCCACAATGCCGCCAGCTACTATGAAATTCTCGATGTTCTGGCACAGGATGTGGAGATCGAAGGCATCTTCTCGGACTGGCCCGCCACGGTGACCTATTACGCCAATTGCATGGGGCTTTAAGCCAGCTTAAACCTGAAACTTCTAGGATTTTAAGCGGGCCACATCCCCCTTGTGGCCCGTTTTGCCATGCACTGCCCCTTGAGCCTGCGCCCTCACGGGCCTAGATAAGGTATAACGCGCGTATCGGAGACACTCATGTTCGGCATTCCCGGCAAACAGGCTGTGACAATCACCCCGCGGGCTGCGGCCCAGATCAGCAAGCTGATGACCAGCGGCGGCCATGCTGGCCTGCGCATTGGCGTCAAAAAGGGCGGCTGTGCCGGCATGGAATATACCATGGAATATGTCGACGACCCGGACAAAAACGACGAGGTGGTCGAGCAGGACGGTGCAAGAGTGTTGATTGCCCCGATGGCGCAGATGTTCCTCTTTGGCACCGAAATCGATTACGAGACCTCGCTCCTGGAAAGCGGTTTCAAGTTCAACAACCCCAATGTCTCAGAGGCCTGCGGCTGTGGCGAATCCATCAGCTTCAAAGATGTGCCCAGCCTGTAGCCGCGGCTGATTGCTCTCACAGCAAAGACCAGGACCAAACGCCTTTTCTTTGTCTCATTGCCCCGCCCTGCCCCCGGTGCTACCACTTGCTCCGACACAGCAAGACGGGAGCGACAGATGCGGCAGAAACTGGCAGCGGGCAATTGGAAGATGAACGGCACAGGCGCAGACTTGGTCGAACTCAAGGCTTTGGCCAAGGCGCAAAGCACAGCAAAGTCAGAGATCCTGATCTGCCCCCCCGCAACCCTGCTGTCACGCGCCGCTGAACTCACTAGGGATAGTGCAGTCTCATTGGGGGCGCAGGACTGCCACGCCGCCAATTCCGGCGCCCATACTGGCGATCTAGCCGCTGTGATGCTGAAAGAGGCCGGTGCCAGCACTGTGATCCTTGGCCATTCAGAACGCCGCGCCGACCACGGGGAAACCAGCGCGATCGTGGCCGCCAAAACCACTGCCGCTTGGGCAGAGCAGCTGACCGCAATTGTTTGCCTTGGCGAAACCCTGGCAGAGCGTGAGGATGGCAGCACCCTTAAAGTCATCGGCAACCAACTCGCCGCCTCCCTGCCCAAAGGGGCCACTGGAGAAAACACCGTCATCGCCTATGAGCCGGTCTGGGCCATCGGCACCGGCAAGGTGCCAAGCTTGGCACAGATTGCTGAAGTCCATGATTTCCTGCGCGCCGAACTGACCACCCGCTTTGGAGCTGAGGTCGCCAATGCCATGCGCCTGCTCTATGGCGGCTCGGTCAAACCCGGCAATGCCGCAGAAATCTTTGCCACCTCCAATGTCGACGGTGCCCTCGTCGGCGGTGCCAGCCTCAAATCTGCAGATTTCTCCCCCATCATCCAAGCCCTGGACGCCAGTTAAACACCGCTGCTTTCATTTGGCCCAAAATATCCCGGGGGAGCGCCTCTGGGGCGCGGGGGCAGCGCCCCCTCGTTCCTTCTCCCAAAAGAAAAACGCCCCGGTTTTATCTGGGGCGTTTTCATTTCTCACATAGCCTATCGCTAATTGGTTATGATCTCCGGTCCCATCAGGGCATTGGGGATCATAGTGCTGAGCCATGGAATGTAGGTCACCATGATCAGGAAGACAAAAAGCACCGCCAGGAACGGCAGGGCCGCACGGACAACGGCCATCATTGGCATGCCGGCAACCCCAGAGGTGACAAAGAGGTTCAGCCCAACCGGCGGCGTGATCATCCCAATCTCCATATTGACCACCATGATGATGCCAAGGTGAATGGGATCAATGCCCAGCTCGATGGCAATGGGGAAGACCAGCGGCGCCACGATCACCAGCAGGCCGGAAGGTTCCATGAACTGGCCACCGATCAAAAGGATGACATTGACCACCACCAGGAACATCACCGGACCGAACCCGGCCGAGAGCATGGCATTGGCAATATGCTGCGGCACCTGCTCATCTGTCAGCACATGTTTGAGGATCAGCGCATTGGCGATCACAAACATCAAAGTGACCGTCAGTTTGCCCGCATCAAACAGCGCCTGCTTGGTGTCCGGATGGGCCCAGACCGAAAGCAGCGCCATCGGGGCCTGGAAGACCGAGCGGCGTGGGCGCTCTTCGGTTTCCGCCAATGGGCCCATATCCCGGTAGACAAAAGTCGCAACAAAGAAGGCATAGACCGAGGCCACAGCCGCGGCTTCTGTCGGGGTAAAGATGGCATCTTCTTTGTACAGACCCAGCTCTGCCGAGAACCAGGGGTAACCATAGATGCCGACCATGATGATCACGATCAGGAACAGCCCCCAGAAAGCCTCACGGAAGGAGGCCCCAACCTCGCCCCAGCCGGCCCATTTGCCCTTGGGCATATTCTTGATCCGGGCGATCACATAGATGGTCACCATCAGCATCAAGCCGGCCAAAAGGCCCGGAATAATCCCCGCAAGGAACATCCGCCCAACCGAGACATCCACCGAGGCCGCATAGACCACCATGACGATCGACGGCGGGATCAAAATGCCCAATGTGCCGGCGTTACAGATCACCCCGGCGGCGAATTCCTTGGTGTACCCAGCCTGACGCATCGCCGCGATGACGATGGAGCCAATCGCCACAACTGTGGCAGGCGAAGACCCGGAAAGGGCAGCAAACATCATGCAGGCAAAGACGCCGGCAATGGCCAGGCCGCCCTGGAAATGGCCGACACAGGCGATGGAGAAGCGAATGATCCGCTGCGCCACGCCCCCCGTCGACATGAAGGTCGAGGCAAGGATGAAAAAGGGAATGGCCAGCAGGGTGAAATGCCCCTCAAAGGCCTCAAACAGGGTGCCTGCCACAGAGGCCAGCGAACTGTCGGAATAGATCAGCAGGAACAAAACCGAGCTGAGCCCTAGTGAGACCGCGATTGGCACCCCAATCAGCATAAGGCCAATCACCATGGCAAAGAGGAAAATCACGTCCATTATTTTTCTCCCTCGGTCGCGCGCGCCCGGGCTTCGTCCAGTTCATCTTCGACTTCATGGCTGGCCACCAGCCGATCGGCATCGCCGCGCAACACCTGCAGGGCTGCCTGTGCAAAGCGGAAAACCAGCAAGAGCATCGATAGGGGCAAAACTATATAGGGCACCACTTTGGGCAGTTTTTCGTAGGAATCGCCGTAGTTGATCAGATCTTCCAGAAACCGGAAGGCGCCGATCATCGGCACATCCTGCACCTCGTAAAAGCTCTGGCTGCGGGCCTTCATGTCAAAACCGGTTGGAAACCAGCGCCCTGATGTGGGCGGCAGATCTGCAAAGACCGCCCAATAGTCATAGGCGCCTTTCAGCAGCAGCAGCGAAAACAGCAAACAGGCGCCCGCCGCGATCAGAGCGACCACTTTACGCGGCCCCGGCCCCAGAGTGTTGACGATCGCATCTACGCCAAGGTGGCTATGGGTCTTTACCGCATAGGCGGCCCCCAAAAGGACCAGCCAGGCAAACAGGAACACTGTCAGTTCCAGCGCCCATAGAATATTGGAATTAAAGGCAAAACGCGCGATCACATTGGCAAATGTGATCAAAGTCATTAGCCCCAAGAGCAGAGCAATAAGCGTTTCTTCCAACGAGTTGATAAACCCAGACGGGCCGGTTTTTGACACCGACATAATGGTCACCCCGATGATTTAAGAGAGAAAAGGTCAGGCGGCGGATCCCCGCGCCGCCTGGAATTCCGGGGCGGCATGATCTCGTTGGATCAGCGCCCCGGCTGTGACTGGCCTCAAGGACCAGGTCGGCGATGGTTTAACTGGTTCAGAAACCTGCGTTGATCGCCTGTGCGGCGTCGATCTTGTCCTGACCAACGTCGCCTGCGAACTGCTCCCAAACAGGCATCATGGTTTCAACCCAGGCCTGACGCTGAGTTGCGTCCAGGCTACGCACTTCACCACCGGCAGCCACGATGGCCTCTTTGGCCTCCTGGTTCACCTGAGCGGATTCGGCATTTCGGGTTGTGGTCACTTCGCCAAGGATCTGCAGGAACTGCTCGCGCACGGGCGCGTCCAGGCTTTCCAACCAGTCCACATTGGTCACCACCAGATAGTCAATGATGCCGTGGTTGGTTTCAGTGATACCATCCTGAACCTCAAAGAACTTTTTGCCGTAGATGTTGGACCAGGTGTTTTCCTGACCATCCACAACGCCCTGCTGCAGCGCGCCATAGACTTCCGAGAAGGCCATTTTCTGCGGCGAACCACCGATGGCTTCCATCTGGGCAACCAGCACATCCGAGGACTGTACCCGGAACTTCAGGCCATTGGCATCAGTGGGCGCCATAAGAGGTACATTGGCCGACATCTGCTTCATGCCATTGTGCCAGTAGGCCAGACCCTGCAAACCACGGCGCTGCATACTGTCCAGCAGTGCCTGCCCATCGGGGGAAGCCTGGAAGGCATCAACCGCGTTGATGTTCTTGAACATGAAGGGCAGGTCAAAGAGACGGAACTCTTTGGTGAATTTTTCAAACTTCGACAGCGAAGGCGCGGCCAGCTGAACGTCACCCTGCAACATGGCTTCAAGCACTTTGTTGTCATTGTAGAGCGTCGAGTTTGGGTAGACTTCCAGGCACATGGTGCCATTCATCTCGTCGTTGATCCGCTGTTCCAGCAGCGAGGCCGCAATCCCCTTGGGGTGCTTGTCGGTGTTGGTCACATGGCTGAACTTGACGACAATTTCGCCATCATCACAGGCCGCGCTGGCAGCGCCAGCGGTTACAGTCAGTGCCATCGCAGTGGCAGCAGCAGTTACAAATTTCATTTTGGATCCTCCCAAAGTTCTCCATATCTCCCACCACAGGCGGGAGCCTCTTCTTTAGGATTGCCAGTTGCGCGGCATTGCTCAAGTTTTGTTTCAAATTCATGATACTTGGACATTTTTGAAATAATTTACAAATGGTTACTTGAAATACCCCATAGCGCCCCCATGGCGGAAAAGACTGGCTGTGCGAAAATCCGCACAGGGTTTATGGAGCTTGTGCGGATTTCCGCACAGCGCAGTAGCCGCCCGCAGAGGCAAGGAATCGCCGACAAGTCTGGCCAAGAGCCGCGGATGGGCTTTTCCAATTTGGTTCAGGAACGCCGGTAGTCTTCGGGGCGAATGCCATAGCGGGCGAGCTTGTCATAGAAGGTTTTACGCGGCAGTTTCAGTGCCTCAGCCGCCGCTGCTGCCCGACCATTCTGCCGCCCTAAGGCGGCAATCAGCAAAGAGCGTTCCACCTGGGCCATCTGTTCGGCCAGACCAAGATCGGTGGCGCCGCTGACCTCATCCGGCATCCCTAGCACAAACCGCATGGCGGCTGACATCAACGAACGCGCATTGCCCGGCCAATCCTGCGCCATCAACCCGGCCAGATGTTCCTGGCTGATCTCTGGCGCTTCGATACCGGCCTGCTCCGCCGCCTGCGCCACATAGAGCCGGAACAGCACCGGGATATCTCCCGGACGCTCGGCCAGCGAGGGAATACGCACCCGTACCCCTTCCAGCCGGTAAAAGAGATCAGCGCCAAAACTGCCCGCTGCAACCAGCCCGGCCAGATCGGTGGTGCTGCCCGCAATCAGCCGTGTTTCACCGCCCTGCTCAATGCGCTCCAGAACCGCATATTGCAGCGGTTCAGAAAGGGCAGAGATCTCATCCAGAAACAGCGACCCCCCGGCAGCCTGATGCAGCAGATCCTCCAGATCGGCCGTGCTCAGCCCCGCCGAGGCAGATTTCACAAATGGCCCCTGCGCCCGCGGAGACATCAGGTGAATGACCTCGGCCACTTTGGAGATGCCACTGCCGGCAGGTCCGGCCACCAAAACTTCGGCCATAGTTGGTGCCACGGCGCGCACCCGGGCCCGCAGCTCATTTGCCTGCTGAGAGGTACCAAACAGCAGGCGAGCGGCCGGATCACCCTCTTCCAATTGCTGTTTGAAATCGCGATTTTCCAGCACCAGATGGCGTGTTTTGAGCGCCCGCTGCAGCGCCGTCAACAGGTCTGCCGTCACGCAGGGTTTTTCCAGAAAGCCAAAAGCCCCGCGCGACATCGCCTTAACCGCCATGGGGATGTCTCCCTCGCCAGTCAGCAAGATTACTGGCAGGTCCTCGTCTATCCCCTGCACGTAGTCCAACAGGTGAAACCCATCCCGCCCCGGCATCCGGATATCAGACAGGATCACGCCGTCAAACTCAGCGATGATCAGATCCTTGGCCGCCACAAAAGACCCTGCCGTCAACGGCTGCAAATCGTTCAGCTCCAGCGTCTGCGCCAGCGCTTCGCGCAGAGCGGCATCATCATCCACCACCAGGACCTTGCGTGTCATCTCTCGGCGTCCTCATTCCAGCGTTCCAGCTCGACGGTAAAAACCGCGCCCTGCGGGCTATTCACCCCCCGGATTTTGCCGCCAAAGCTTTGCAGCAACCCATAAGAGATCGACAGCCCCAGCCCCATGCCTTCGGAACTGCTGACCACCTTGGTGGAATAGAAGGGATCAAACATCTTTTCCGGCTCTTTGATGCCTGGACCGATGTCGCTCACCGAAACCGAAAGCCGCTTCTCCGCCGCCAGGGAAATGGTGATGGCCCGATTGTTCTGGTCCAGCATGGCGTCCGCGGCATTGTTGATAAGATTGACAAAAACCTGTGTCAGACGCACTTCCCCCCCCCAGGCATAGACCGGCTGCCCCCCATTGGGCGGGTGCCAGTCCAGCGTCACCGCATCAGTTTCCAGCCGCGAGGCTGTCAGCTCCACGGCCGTGTTGACCACATGCACCAGTTCCACCCGCGCCATGGGTTCATTCTCGTTGCGGGCAAAGGCGCGCAGGTTCTTGATGATCCGTGCCATGCGCGCTGACATGCTTGCAATCCGGGTGAGGTTTTCTCCCACCCGGTCGACCTGCCCGCGCTGCAAAAACGCATCGCCGTTTTCTGCATATTGCTGGATCGCCATCAAAGGCTGGTTGAGCTCATGACTGATCCCCGCCGACATCTGCCCCAGAGCCGAGAGTTTGCCCGCCTGCACCAATTCCTCCTGCGCCTTCTTGAGCGCGGCCTCGGCATCTTCGCGTTCACTGACTTCGCGGCGCAACTGGCTGTTGGTCGATTGCAGCGCGCGGGTGCGGGTCTCCACCCGACTTTCCAGCACCGCATTGGCCTCGGCCAGGGTACGCCGCCGCTCCATGGTCAGAAACAAAAAGGTGCCAAAAGCCAGACAAAGCGCAGCCAATGCCGCCGCCTGCAGGGTCGCCAATCGGCGGGCCGGGGCAACATCCACCAAGATCTGTCCGGTCAGGCCGATCACCGGCAGGCCCACTGTCAGATGCAGGGCACGTTTTGGCAGGTACTGGCTGCCAGACAATGCCCAGATCTGATGTCCGCCAGCGGCTGAAACCTCATAGGCAAGCTCTGGCTCAACAGGTAGCGCACCCTTGGACTGATCTCCGCCCTGCCGCCAAAACAGCAATTCTCGCCGGTTGGAGATAAAGACCTCGCCTTCGGCATTGGTAAAGAACACCGCAGGCAAAGAGCCGCGCCAGGTCTGTTCCACGTCCTCGACATCAGCGACCACCACCAAAACCCCTGAAATGCCACCGTCGGTGGTGAAATTTGGCGCTGCATAGAAATAGGCCCGCCGCGCCTTTTCCCCCAGTACTGCGGATCCCGTTCCCAAAGAGCCCCGCATAGCGCGCTGAAAAAAGAACTGATCCGAAACATCCCCCTGTGTTACCCCCTCCGCGGCGGCCAGTACCTGGCCAGTCGCATCGGCGTAAAACACATCCATAGCAGCCGTCTTGTCCGCCACCTCCCGCAGCAACTCTTGGGCCGCCGCCCGTTCAGCCTGGCTCTCCAAGCTTTCCAAGGCCGGGTGGTCCACCACCAGAACTGTCAGTTCCTGGTAGATCTGCAACTGGGTGCTGACCCGGTCAGAGGCCAGCGCCAGGTCTGCGGCACTGCGCTCGGCCAAAGAGTCCAGCGCCTGCCGATAGCCATAGACCCAGGTCGCTGCCCCGATCCCAGACACCACCAGGGCAAACCCCAGAAACACGACCCATCTCTGCATATTCTTGCGGCCCTCTCGTGACCCACCGTTCCAAGGCAGTGTAACAAGACAAGGCTTGCAAAGGCCAGCCATCAGCGCAATGACAGGGCATGAAGACAGTGCGCCAACCCCCCACCGATCCCGCCTTTGTGCAAGACCCTTACCCCTTTTACCAAAGGGGCCGTGACCAAGCTGGGCTGAACTATTGGCAGGACTACGCCATGCCAGCGGCCTTTCGTCGCGCAGCGGTGCATGCGATCCTGCGGGACCGCCGTTTTGGCCGTGAAATCCCGCCCGAGCTTGCCAAACCAACGCCCGACCATCTGGCGCCCTTTATGGCGGTAGAGGCCCATTCGATGCTCGAAGCCGAGCCGCCCCGCCATACCCGGTTGCGCAAACTGGTGATGCGCGCCTTTACCTCCCGCGAAATCAAGGCGCAGGAGGAGGGAATTGCCAGCCTTAGTCACCAGCTGATTGATGCCTTCCCCGATCCTGGCCAGCCCTTTGATCTGCTCGCGACCTATTGCACCCAGGTGCCGGTGATCACCATTTGTCGCCTGCTCGGCGTGCCCATCAAAATGGCGCCCCAATTGCTGGACTGGTCCCATGCCATGGTGGCCATCTATCAGGCCAGCCGAACCCAGGAGACCGAAATTGCCGCCGCCCGCGCTGCGCAAGACTTCAGCGCGTTCTTGGCCGCCTATGTGGAGCAGCGCCGCACGGATCCGAGCGATGATCTGCTCACCCGGTTGATCGCCGCCGAAGAAGAAGGTGACAGTCTCAGCACCGATGAGCTGATCGGCACCTGTATCCTCTTGCTCAACGCCGGGCATGAGGCAACCGTGCATGCTCTAGGCAATGGGGTTAAAACCATGCTGCAACAGGGCTGGGATCCCTCCTGGCTTGCCCCCGCAGGCATCGATAATCTGGTCGAGGAAATCCTGCGCTTTGATCCTCCGCTGCACATGTTCACCCGCTACGCCTATGAAGAGGTGGAGGTCATGGGCCATCGCTTCCAGCGCGGCGATCAGGTGGCGCTGCTCCTGGCCTCCGCCAATCGCGACCCGGCGGCCGAGGAAGACGCAGAGATCTTTGACCCAACCCGCCCAGCCCGCACCAATATGTCCTTTGGTGGCGGCCTGCATTTCTGCGTCGGCGCGCCTCTGGCCCGGTTGGAAATGCAGATCGCCCTGCCCATCCTGTTTGATCGCTGCCCGGATCTGCAACTCGCGGCCACACCGCAGTATAGCAACAGCTATCATTTCCACGGGCTCTGCCAACTGATGGTTGCTCGCTAGGCCCGCACCGCGGGTCAAGGAAGGCCAAAGGCCCCCGCGCGCCGCGCGGCTTGTCCTTGACGCGCAGGTCCTTTTTACACTCAAATGGCGCCTTTAGGGGCAGCCCGGCCCCTAAAGCGCTTCTCAGCCAAAGCGACCAGATGGCAAAGCCAGTGCAGCCCCTGTTCTGCGTCGCCTTGCAACAGGCTCAAATCAGCGCGCGGAAGCGCTCCGTTTGATCAGGTTTTTTTATCAGGTCTTCGCTCACAACGCCTCAGACCTCTAGGGGCAGCATGGTGGTGGATTTGATCTCTTCCATCGACAAAAGCGCCGTTACATTGTGCACCCGCACCTCCGAAATCAGCGCCTGGTAGAATTTGTCATAGGCCCGCGCATTCTGCACCCGCACTTTCAGGATATAGTCGATATCCCCGGCCAGGCGATGCGCCTCTTGCACTTCGGGGCGGTCGTTCAGTGCTTTTAGAAAAGCCTGCTGCCAATCCGCCTCATGCTCGGAGGTGCGAATGAGCACAAAGAAACAAGCCTCAAATCCCAAGGCCTCGGCATCCAGCACCATGGTCTGCTGGCCAATCACCCCCGCCTCGCGCAATTTACGGATCCGATTCCACACCGGCGTCTTGGAACTGCCCACTTGCCGGGCAATTTCGTCCAGCGATTGCCCGGCATCGCGCTGCAGCTCTGCCAGAATTTTCCGGTCCGTCGCATCGATCCGCACTGTCATTCTCGTTTCCCCTCTGTTTCAGGACCATTCTATCCGCTCCTACCGCCAGATGGAACAAATCATCTTATTTGTTCCGACATATAGCGTAATAGCGGGAATATTTCCTATATCTACTGCTAAGTCAAACAACAGCAAAGAGGCCCGATATGTCCGGACCAATGACACAGATCACCACAGATACCACGCGCTCCGGCAGTGGCATGTGTTGCCTTGTCAGCGGCCAGGTCGCCTTTGCCGGCTCTGGTCCCGGTGATCCGGACCTGCTGACCGTCAAGGTGCTGAAAGCCCTGCAAGAGGCCGAGGTCGTCCTGTTCGACCGCCTGGTCAGCGCCGAGGTTTTGGCCCTCGCTGGCGATCACAGCCAATTGGAAGATGTCGGCAAAGAGGGGTTTGGCCCCTCAATGAGCCAGGAAGAAATCTGCGCCCGCTTGGTGACCCATGCGAAGGCCGGCAAAAAGGTGCTGCGGCTGAAATCCGGGGATCCGACCATTTTTGGCCGCCTGGATGAAGAGCTCACCGCCTGCGAAGAGGCTGGCGTGGCCTATCAGATCATGCCCGGCATCACGGCCGCCTCGGCGGCTGTGGCGGGCATCGGTCAGAGCCTAACCCAGCGGGGCCGCAATTCCTCTGTGCGGTTTCTCACAGGCCACGACATGAAGGGTTTTGCCGACCAGGACTGGGCTGCGCTGGCGCGTCCTAGCGAAGTCGCTGCCGTCTACATGGGCAAGAAATCCGCCCGCTTTGTCCAGGGTCGCATGATCATGCATGGCGCCAATCGCGCCACCCCTGTGACCGTGGTTGAAAACGCCTCACGCGCTGATCAGCGGGTGTTGGAGACCACGTTGGAGCGCTTGCCAACCGATCTAGCAGAGGCCGCCTTTGACGGCCCTGCCCTCACCTTTCTGGGGCTTGCCCCGCGCCAAAGCGCGGCCGCCCTTGCTGAATTGAACATGGAGCTTGCATAATGGCCCGCCCTTTCACTCCCAAAGTCATCACCGCCAACGACCTGCTCGAGGGCGATGTGATCTACTTCAAATCCGACGACAGCTGGACCCGTGATCTCGCCCAGGCCGAGCTGATCCTGAACGAGGCCGAGGCGCAGCTGCGTCTGCTGGATGCAGAACGCCAGAACATCAAGATCGTCGGCGCCTATCTGGCCGACGCCAAGGCCGGCGATAACGGCCCGGAACCGGTGCATTTCCGCGAAGATTTCCGCCGCAAAGGCCCATCCAACTACAGCCACGGCAAACAGGAGGCCGAAGCCCATGTATAAGTACAACGCTTTTGACGAGGCCTTCCTGGCAGAACGCAATGCGCAGTTTCGTGCCCAGGTCGCCCGCCGCATCGATGGCTCGCTCACCGAGGATGAATTCAAGCCCCTGCGCCTGATGAATGGCGTCTACCTGCAGCTGCATGCCTATATGCTGCGGGTCGCGATCCCCTATGGCACGCTGAACTCTGCTCAGATGCGCGCCCTGGCGCTGCTGGCAGAGAAGTGGGACAAGGGCTACGGCCATTTCACCACCCGGCAGAACATCCAATACAACTGGCCCAAGCTCAACGATATTCCTGACATGCTGGATGCCTTGGGCGAGGTTGGTCTGCACGCGATCCAGACCTCCGGCAATACCATCCGCAACACCACGGCTGATCATTTTGCCGGGGCTGCCGCAGATGAGCTGACAGATCCGCGCCCCTATGCCGAACTCATCCGCCAGTGGTCGACTGACCACCCAGAGTTCCAGTTCCTGGGCCGTAAATTCAAGATCGGCATCACCGGCAGCCCCAATGACCGCGCTGTGGTCAAAGCCCATGATGTGGGCCTGCGCATGGTGCAGCAGGATGGCGAGATCGGTTTTGAGGTTATCGTCGGTGGCGGCCTGGGCCGCACGCCGATGGTGGGCAAGATCATTCGCGATTTCCTGCCCCAGGCGGATCTGCTGCCTTATCTCGAGGCCGTGCTCAGCGTCTACAACGTGCTCGGGCGCCGCGACAATAAATACAAAGCCCGCATCAAGATTACCGTGCAGGAGAACGGCATCGAGAAGATCCGCGAGCTGGTCGAAGCCCGGTTTGCCGAGCGTCGCCCCGAGTTCGATGGCACCGATCAGGCGCTTTTGGCCGAGATCAAGACCCACTTCACCCCGCCCGCCCTGCGCAGCGGCGACACGGATGCCTATCAGGTCGCCTATGATGCGGATCCTGTGTTCCGGGCCTGGGCCGATACCAATCTGGCCACCCACCGCAACGCGGACCACGCCATTGTCACCATCTCGATCAAAAAGCACGGTGACACCCCCGGCGACGCCACTGCCGATCAGATGCGGGTGATGGCGGATCTGGCCGAAGAGCTCGGCTATGACGAGCTGCGCATCAGCCACCAGCAGAACGTGATCCTGCCGCATGTGCATAAAAACGACCTGCCCGCGATCCATGCCCGGCTGAAGGAGCACGCGCTCGCCACCGCAAATATCGGGCTGATCTCGGACATCATCGCCTGCCCCGGTATGGACTATTGCGCCCTGGCAACCGCCCGGTCGATCCCGGTCGCGCAAGAGATCGCCACCCGGTTTGAAGATCTGAAACTGGAGCATGACATCGGCCATCTGCAGATCAAGATCTCCGGCTGCATCAATGCCTGTGGCCACCACCACGTGGCCCATATCGGTATTCTCGGCCTGGATCGTGCCGGGGTGGAGAACTACCAGATCACCCTGGGTGGCGACGCAACCGAGACCGCAGAGATCGGCAAACGCACCGGGCCGGGCTTTGCCTATGACGAGATCGTTCCCGCCGTGGAACGTCTGGTCGAGGCCTATCTGGCCATCCGCACCGATGAGAATGAGACCTTCCTGGAAACCTATCGCCGTCTCGGCATGGAGCCTTTCAAAGCTGCGCTCTACCCCGAGGCTCAGAAAAAGGTGGCATAGCCCCATGGTGAACCTTGAACCCGATACTTCTGAACAGGACAGGGCTGCGGCTGCCACGCAAAGCGCCCTGACCACCAAGGTGGCGGAGTTGAATGCCCGCTACCGCCACCATTCTGCCACTGCGGTGATGCAGGGCGCCCTGAATGATGCAGGTCATATTGCTCTGGTCTCCAGCTTTGGCGCTGAATCGGTGGTGCTCTTGCATATGGCAGCGGTGATTGACCCCATGGTGCCGGTGCTCTTTGTCGACACCGAACTTCTGTTCACCGAAACGCTGGTTTACCAGCAAGAGGTGAGCGAACGTTTGGGGCTGCGCAATGTGCAGATCGTCAAGGCGGCCGATATTGCCACCAAGGACCCCTATGGCGCCCTGCGTTTCAGCGACACTGACGCCTGCTGCGCCCTGCGCAAAACCGCGCCTCTGCAGGTGGCGCTGGATGGGTTTGACGGCTGGATCACCGGGCGCAAACGCTTTCAGGCCGGCAGCCGCGCGGCGCTTGATTTCTTTGAGGTCGAGACCAACGCTACCGGGGCAACAGGCCGCATCAAAATCAACCCGCTGGCTCATTGGGCGCCGGAAGATGTGCGCGCCTATATGGATGAGAACCGTCTGCCGCGTCACCCGCTGGTGGCCAAGGGCTATCCGTCGATTGGCTGCGCCCCCTGCACCTCGCCGGTGGCCGCAGGCGAAGATCCCCGCGCCGGACGCTGGCGTGACCAGACCAAGGAAGAATGCGGCATTCACGTGGTGAATGGCAAATTCATCCGCACAGGAGCATGAGTGAGATGACTGTTATCGTAAGCGACGCGGGCTTTGGCCCCGAAACCTGGAACACAGGCTTTGAAGGCAAAACCGTTCTGGATCTCAATTCAGACACCGATCCCGCCAGCCTGACCGGGCAAACCGAAGGTGTGGAAATGATCCGCATCGATTTCCCCAGCTTTGCCGATGGCCGGGGCTTTACCCTGGCGCGTCAGCTGCGGCTGATGGGCTATACTGGCCGGTTGCGTGCCAAGGGCCATGTGCTGGCCGATCAATACGCCATGGCACGGCGCACCGGTTTTGACGAGGTGGAGATCAGCGATGAACTCGCCGCCCGCCAACCCCAGGAGCAATGGCTTGCCCGCTCCCATTGGGGAGCGCATAACTACCAAGCCCGCCTGCGTGGCAGCTCTGCTGCCTCCTAACGCCAGCCCTCATCCCGTCAGTCCTGCCCCGGACAGTAACAGCCCTGCGCCCACGACGCTGCGGGATTGCAGATTCCGGGGCTTCCCCTGACCTACATCAAAGATTAATCAGAGGTGCCGGTTATACCAACTGGCAGTGCAACCGATGAACGAGATTACTCCTGTGACCGATTCTGCCACAAGTGCTGCGCCCGCAAAGGCCGTACCAACCCTGCCCGACGCCCAGACAGTGACGCAAGTCAAACACTGGACGGACAAGCTTTTCTCCTTCCGCGTGACCCGGCCTGCCTCGCTGCGGTTCCGCTCGGGTGAATTTGTTATGATCGGCCTGATGGGCGAGGTCAATGAGAAGACAGGCAAACAAAAGCCGCTGCTGCGGGCCTATTCCATCGCCTCCCCCTCTTGGGACGAAGAAATGGAGTTCTATTCGATCAAGGTCGAAAACGGCCCATTGACCTCGCGGCTGCAGCACATCCAGCCCGGCGACGAGATCATCCTGCGGCCCAAACCTGTCGGCACCCTGGTGCATGATGCGTTGATCCCCGGCAAACGCATCTGGTTTTTTGCCACCGGCACCGGCTTTGCCCCCTTTGCCTCGCTGCTGCGCGAGCCTCAGACCTATGAGGATTACGATGAGGTCATCATCACCCATACCTGCCGCACCGCTGGAGAGCTGACCTATGGCCGCGAGCTGATCGAAGGGCTGAAGGACGACGAGCTGTTGAACGAAGTCATCGGTGAAGGCTTCTGGAAGAAGATCAAATACTACCCCACTACCACCCGCGAAGAGAGCCCCAAGGTGGGCCGGATCACTGATCTGATCAACTCGGGCGAGGCCTATGAGGATCTCGATGTAACGCCGCTATGCCCCGACAATGACCGGGCAATGATCTGCGGCAACATGGCCTTTAACCTCGAACTCAAAGAGATGCTGGAACAGGCGGGCCTCGAAGAAGGCGCTAATTCCAAACCTGCGCAATACGTGGTGGAAAAAGCCTTCCTCGACTGACGCGGGTCAGCCCTGTCGGCACTTGAAAAACAAAGGGCAGCCTCAGATTTGAGACTGCCCTTTTTGTTTTCAGTAGAGTTTTAGAGGGCCGGTCTTATAGACCCAGAGCCACCTTCACCTGGTCAAGCACACCAGACAGCAGTTCTGGATTGTCCTTGGCACTGGTCAGCGCGGTACTCAGCATGGTTTTCTTGACGCTGTCCAGCTCTGAGCCGTTGATCATTTCAATCACTTTGTCGAAATCAAACCCGTCAAGGCTGAGGTACTCCCCCATACCTTCCAGTGTTTCGGCAGATCCGGCAACGGTCTCGGTGACGGTTTCTGTCACAGCCTCGGTTGCGGCACTGGCGGCTTCTGTTGCAGCTTCACTGGCGGTCTCAGCGGCTTCGGAAGCGGCCGAGCTGGCCGCCTCTGCAGCAGCCTGAGCGGCGGTCGCGGCGGCCTCTGCAGCGTTCTCACCGGCCTCAACCGCTTCACTGGCAGCCTCAACAGCCGCTTCACTTGCCTGCGTACCCGCCGCTGCAGCACTTTCAGTTGCAGTCTCCACTGCCTCTTCCACCGCAGTACCCGCAGCCTCTACCGCCTCTTCTGCCTGTTCGGTTACGGTTTCCTCTGGCGCCGCCTCAACTACCGGTTCTACAGCAGCAGGCGCCTGCTCTTCGACAACAATAGGCGCCTCAGTCTTTTGCCCCTGCAGGTAAAAATACCCGCCAGCCGCAACAACACCCACTCCCAAAACGACAAAAATCGGCTTCATAACCTGTCTCCTTTTACATCCTGCACACACGCAGTCTTGATGTCTGGCAGGTGCGCCTTGGCGCGGGCCTTCACAAGGGGGAATATCCCAAGTACCGCCTCATCAGCCGAACCCCGCCGCCAGACTCGACCCAGATCGGCAAATTCCGGCTGCCGCCTTTTCCATCGACTAAACCGACGACATTAACCATATGGTGACAGAACAGGCCTCCATTCAGGAAAATCCGCGTTTCCGCCTTCAAAAAAAGCACAATCCGCGCCGAATCCCCCCCAGTAGCACCGGTTGCGCCTTGAAACATCCAACCGTTCCGTCTAAGTTCCGTGCTCGAAAATCGGCAATAATCAAAGGATCAAAGCCATAGCCCGCAGACCTCATAATGCGCCGCCGCAACGTGACACCGGCCCGCGCACGAACGAAAAAATTCGCGCCTCTGAAATTCGCCTGATTGGCGCTGATGGCGAAAATGTCGGGGTCGTGCACCCTGCCAAGGCTATGGACATGGCAAATGAGGCCGGTCTTGATCTGGTTGAAATTTCGCCAAACGCAACGCCCCCGGTCTGCAAGATCATGGACTTTGGTAAGTTCAAGTACGAACAGCAGAAACGGGAAAGCGAAGCGCGCAAAAAGCAAAAGATCATTGAGGTCAAAGAGGTCAAGTTCCGGCCCAATACTGACACCAATGACTATGAAGTCAAAATGCGCAACGTGTTCAAGTTTCTGGAGACCGGCGACAAGGTGAAGATCACCCTACGTTTCCGCGGCCGCGAGATGGCGCACCAGAACCTGGGCCGTCAATTGCTGGAACGCGTCGCCGAAGACGTCAAAGATCTGGGCAAGGTTGAAAACATGCCCAAGATGGAAGGCCGCCAAATGGTCATGATGATCGGCCCGCTGCCACAGAAATAATTCCAAACCCAGTTTGGACCAAGCCGCCTCATCCTTCGCGGAGGGGCGGTTTTTTTGTGTCAACTCAGGGTCGCCGACCTGCTCCCACGGCACCAAAAAGGGCCGGACAGGTTCCCCCGCCCAGCCCTGTTGTTTTACTTTCAACCCATTTGATCAGGCAGCGGCAGCAACCGCACGCTTGGTCAGAACACCAATCAGATGGGCGCGATAGGCCTTGGAGCCATGGATATCCGCCATCATGCCATCCGCCGCAACCGACAGACCATCCAGGGCATCAGCACTGAAATCTGCACTCAGCGCAGCTTCGGCTTCGCTCCAGCGGAACACGCCCTCTTCCGAGGCACCCGTCACCGCCACACGCACACCATCTGCATATTTCGCCACAAACACCCCCACGAGCGCAAAGCGCGAGGCGGGCTGGACAAACTTCTGGTAATTCGCCGCTTCAGGCACCGGCAGACGCACCTGGATGACAATCTCCCCCTCTTCCAGCGCAGTGGTGAACAGCCCGTCAAAATAGTCATCCGCTGCGATTTCGCGCGCATTGGTGACAATTGTCGCGCCGCTGGCCAGGGCCGCCGCCGGATAGCAGGCCGCCGGGTCATTATTAGCCAAGGACCCCCCAATGGTGCCCCGGTTGCGCACTGCTGGGTCGCCAATATTGCCCGCAAGTGCCGCCAAGGCCGGATAGCTGCTCGCAGCCTCTGCGGCAACGGTGCCATGGGTTGTGGCACCGCCAATGCTGACAGTACCCGCCGCCGCGCTCACCCCCTGCATTTCCGCAATGCCGCCCAGGCAGACCAGCTTAGAGGGGCTGGCCAGCCGCTGCTTCAGTGTCGGGATCAGGGTTTGCCCGCCCCCCAGCGCCTGGGCTTCATCATCGCTGCCCAGCGCTGCCACCGCATCTGCGATGTTGCCGGGGTGTTCAACCTCGAAATTATACATTTCGCTTTTCCTTCCCAGAACCGGAAAGACCGGCCCTATCATCTTTCCCAAAATATTCCGGGGAGCGCGAGGGGCAGAGCCCCTCGCCGGTTAAGCTCCCCAAGGTTTTGCTACGCATTCATCGCCGACCAGACCCGCGAGGGGCTCAAAGGCATATCCACATGGGTGATATCCTTGCCCATGGACTGCAGCGCATCGACCACCGCATTGACCACCGCAGGGGGGGAGCCAATGGCCCCGGCCTCACCGCAGCCCTTCACCCCCAAGGGGTTATGGGTACAAGGTGTCTGGCAGGAATGATCGACCTGATAAAACGGCAGATCATCCGCGCGCGGCATGGCGTAATCCATGTAAGAGGCCGACAAGAGCTGGCCATCTTCATTATAGACCGCACCTTCCAGCAGCGCCTGGCCAATGCCCTGGCCAATGCCGCCATGTACCTGACCATCGACAATCATTGGGTTAACAATATTGCCAAAGTCATCGGCAGCGGCAAAGCGTTCGATGCTGACCTTGCCGGTCTCCGGGTCCAGCTCCACCTCACAGGCATAGGCACCCGAGGGATAGGTGAAATTGGCCGGATCGTAAAAGGCTGTCTCTTCCAGACCGGGCTCAATGTCTTCCAGCGGGTAGTTATGCGGCACATAGGCCGCCAGGGTCACATCGCCCCAGGCCACGCTCTTGTCCGTACCAGCAACGCTAAACGCCCCATCCTTCAACTCGACATCGGCCTCCGCGGCCTCCATCAGATGAGCGGCGATCTTCTTGGCCTTGGCGATGATCTTCTCGGTGGCGCGCACCATGGCCGATCCGCCAACTGCCAGCGAGCGGGAGCCATAAGTGCCCATGCCCATTGGTGTATTGGCAGTGTCGCCATGCACAATTTCCACCATGCTCTCATCGATGCCAATCATATCGGCAATGACCTGCGGAAAGGACGTCTCGTGCCCCTGTCCATGACTGTGCGAACCGGTCATCACCACCAGACCACCGGTGGCATTGACCCGCACGGTTGCACTTTCATAGAGACCAGCCCGAGCGCCCAGCTGCCCGACGAGGTTACTAGGGGCAATGCCGCAGGCCTCAATGTAGCAGTTCACACCCAGACCACGCACCTTGCCCTTGGCCTCGCTGGCCGTACGGCGCGCGGCAAAACCAGACAGATCGGCAATCTCTTCCAGCTTATCCATGGTGGCATTGTAGTCGCCAGTGTCATATTCCACCGCCACCGGCGTGGCATAGGGAAATTCGGTGATGAAGTTCTGCCGCCGCAGAGCCACCGGATCCACACCCAGCTCACGCGCCGCCTTATCAATGACCCGCTCCAACTGATAAGTCGCTTCGGGTCGGCCCGCACCACGATAGGCATCCACTGGCACCGTATTGGTGAAGACAGCCTTGACGTTGATATAGATCAGCGGCGTCTTGTAGTTGCCCGCCATCAAGGTGCCATGCAGCCAGGTCGGAACCGAAGGCGCAAAGGTCGACAGATAGGCACCCATATTGGCATAGGTATCGGTGCGCAGCGCGGTAAAGTTGTTATCCGCATCCAGCGCCAGCTGAATGGTGGAGACATGATCGCGGCCATGAGCATCCGAGATAAAGGCTTCCGAGCGCGAGGAGGTCCATTTCACCGCCCGGTTCAATGCCTTGGCGGCGAATGTACAGAATGCCTCTTCGGCGTAGTGGAAGATCTTGGTGCCAAAGCCACCGCCCACATCCGGGGCAATGACGCGCAGCTTATGCTCGGGGATGCCGAGCACAAAGGCACCCATCAACAGCCGGATCACATGCGGATTCTGGCTGGTGGTATAAAGCGTGCTGTCGCCGGTGGCGCGGTTGAAATCGCCCACCGCAACGCGGGGCTCCATCGGATTGGCGATCAGCCGGTTGTTGACCAGCTCCAGCGTTGTCACATGGGCCGCGTTGGCAAAGGCTTCCTCGACCGCGGGTTTGTTTTCCTCAACAAATCCCCAGTCATAGCACAGGTTTGAGGTCAGATCGTCATGCACCTTGGGGGAGCCATCCTGAACCGCAGCCTTCATGTCGATGACGGCAGGAAGCTCTTCCATGTCCAGCTCGATCGCCTCGGCGGCGTCGCGCGCCTGTTCGGCTGTATCGGCAACCACCGCAGCGATTGCATCACCCACATAGCGCGCCTTGCCCTGGGCCAGAACCGGATGCGCCGGTTCCTGCATGGGTTCGCCATGTTTATCGGTGATCTGCCAGCCGCAGGGAATACCGCCGACACCTTCAAAATCGGCGCCGGTGAAAATCCGCACCACGCCGGGCATTTCCGAGGCGGCTGTTGTGTCGATCGAATTGATCCGGCCGTGCGCCATATCAGAGCGCAGGAAATGCACATAGGCTTGGCCGCGCAGATTAATATCATCTGTGTAATTACCGGTTCCTGTCAGGAACCTGACGTCCTCGCGCCGCTTTGGGCTGGCGCCAATGCCAGAATCTTTAGGCATATTCAAATCTCCTCCCTGGAGGGTGCAGCCGTAGGGCGCACCTCTTGGTTATGCAGTTTGATCTTTGCTTTTTGATATCTACAGGGGCCACACCTCCCAATGAGGCCCAGGAGGTGCGTCTTATTCTGCGGCGATGGCAGAAACGTCCTGACCGGATGCGGCCATGATCGCCTTGATAATATTGTGGTAGCCGGTGCAGCGGCAGATATTGCCCTCGAGATACTCACGGATCTCTTGCTCGCTTGGCTTTGGATTATCCTTGAGCAGCGCAGCCGCAGACATCACCATGCCTGGCGTGCAGAATCCACACTGCAACCCGTGGTGGTCTTGAAATGCCTGTTGGATGGTGTTGAGCGTGCCATCTGGCGCTGCCTGACCTTCGATAGTGGCCACTTCAGCACCTTCGGCTTCGACGGCCAGCATGGTGCAGGATTTCACCGCGACGCCGTTTACATGCACAACGCAGGCACCGCATTGGCTGGTGTCACAGCCCACATGTGTTCCGGTAAACCCGAGTTCCTCGCGCAGGAACGACGACAACAGCGTCCGCCCTTCTGCTTCACCGCGCGCGGGTTTGCCGTTCACGGTCATTGAGACCTTGGTCATGTATTCCTCCCATTTGCTACTTTTTTTGGCTGGGAGAAGTTAAGCACGGGATTGCGCTAACGCGAACCCCTTTAAACGCTCCGTCACAAACAATTTTACCGCTTGGCAAAATCTCGCCCTGCCGCAGGGGAAAACAGGGGCCGGTAGGACAGAGGTGCTGGCGCCTCCCTATCAGAGACATGCGGGCGACTGCCTAAGAAAAGGGCTGATGATAAAAAATTAATCGGATTGACCAAACCCAGGCACTCTTGTCGGAGCAGCCTAGTCCGAGCGCCGAGGCATCGGTCGTGTGGGAATCTCTTTCAGCAGCCCACCAATGCCCATAGCGGCAATATCACTGCTAGAAACAGGGCAGCCACAGAGAACCCGTTCCAAAACCCAGTCAGCCCCATTTAGGGCGGGGGAGCGCGCGCATCCCGGCAGGCCAATCACCGGCCGCGCCTGGTACTCGCCCAAAAAGAGCAGATTGCCCGGATCCACCGGCATGCCAAAACGGGTGACACTGCCCCCCGCCCGACGCAGCGCCTGCGGCGCCACATCCAAGGGGTCGGAGGTGGCAGAACCGGTGAGGATCAGCAGCACCTCTCCCGGCGCCGCCGAAAGTGCTGTCGCCAATTCAGCCTCGTCGTGGCGGACAACAACGCGCTCGCTCAGGCTCAGCCCCATACGGTGCAGACGTCCCGCCATCGATCGCCGCCCTTTGTCCGGTGGCACCTCGCGGCTGACGCGGGTTTCAATCAGGCTGGCAGAGGTAAAAACCGGCGGCAGGATCCGCAGCGCGCCTTCCGCAGCAGCCCCGGCGCGGGCCAGGACCTCAGCCGAAACGCCGTAGGAAATGATCTTGATGGTGGCGATCATGCCATCACCGTCCACCCGGTGATAATCCGGCACCGTGGCGATGGTGATCATCGGATCCACCGCGTTCAGCGCCTCGAGGGCGGCGCAGTCCAGCCTGACCAGCCCGGCGCCCAGCGCGTAGAGATTAACCCGCCCTGCCCCGGCCCCAGAGATGCGAATACCCTGCCCCTCCTCGTCCGGTACCAGCGCCTGCGCCAAGTCCAGCGCTGCGGCATCCTCGTGCAGATCGCCCGCTTCGAGCCACGCCACGGTGATTTGACCATGGCCTTCGGCGGTAAGGTCCGCCAGATGCTGCGCCGTTAACGCGGTGCCTTTGGCAATGCGGTAGCAAAGCCCGATATCATAGGGCGGCTGGCTGGCCTGCATGGAATGGGCCAGGATAGCGCCTTCCCCCTCGGCGGTCTTGACCGCACCAAACTTCATGCGGTCTTGCCCCGCAAAACGGCAGTCATCTCGGCCAGAATCGCCACCGCGATTTCTGCCGGGCCTGCGGCACCGATGTCCAGCCCCACCGGTCCGTGAATGCGGTCAAGATCCTGTTTGCTAAACCCTGCTGTCAGCATGCGCTCGATCCGGCTGGCATGGGTGCGTTTGGAGCCCAGGGCGCCGATATAGAAACAGTTCTCTCGTAGCCCCGCCTCCAAAGCCGGATCATCCAGTTTGGGATCATGGGTCAGCAATACCAGCGCCGTGCGCGCATCCAGGCCCAACGTGGCCACGGCCTCATCCGGCCAATCCTCCAGCAGGGTCACGCCGGGAAAGCGCTCGGGCGAAGCAAAGGCGGCGCGCGGATCAATCACTGCCGGGTCATAGCCCGCCAACTGCGCCATCGGCACAAGGGCCTGGGCAATGTGCACCGCCCCGACCACCACCAGCCGAAGCGGCGGGTTGTGAACCGCGACAAAGGTCTCGCCGTCTTCCTCTACACCGGAGCGATCCAGCCGCATCCGGTCTTCGTATACGCCCTGTAGCAAGGCCCCAACACCGGTGCTGAGCTTCACTTCATAGGCCACCTGCTGGCGGGCACTCTGTGCCGCCACCAGCTCCTCGAGCAGGGCAATCGCCAGCGAGCCTCCCACGGGTTCGACCAAGATGCGGATGGTTCCACCGCAGGCCAGTCCAACGGCAAAGGCATCGCCATCACTGACACCATATTCCAGCACCCGGTGTTTACCATCGGCCAAGGCCTCCTGCGCCTCCATCACCACAGCGCCTTCAACGCAACCGCCAGAAACTGACCCTTCGAGCCGCCCATCACCACTGACCACCAGCTGCGCCCCGACCCGACGTGGCGCCGAGCCCCAAGTCTGCACAACGGTTGCCAAGGCCGCACCATATCCGGCCCGGTGCCAGTCCAATGCAATCTGTGCTGCACTTGCGGGGATTGCTTTGTTGTTCGGGTTACCTTGGCTCTGGGTCATTTATCCTCCGGTCAGGCGCTCCATCGCCCCTGTCCCTACAAGCTTGCGCATCGCGCTGCCGGGTTTCAAGCCGCAAAACCGTGAGGGTCAAGAAACATAACGGCAGCACCCGCTCAAAGCAGGGTACAGATGGCCACGTGATCTATGTCCATGGGCAGTATTCGCTGTGCTTTTGGTGCTCTTCACCCTTGCCACAGCTTTGCACCACTGTGCTTCAGGCAAGCGGCACCGCTCCAAACCACTAACATGTGTCGATCTGGGCGCGCCCCCTTGGCTTTTGCCGGGCAGGCCCTACCATTGTTCAGTCCATTGATGAGAAGTCTATTATGTTTAGAACAGCCCGCAAGACCTGCCTCTCCCTGCTCACAGCCCTGCCTATTGCTCTGGCTGTTGCCCTGCCTGCCAATGCCCAATCCATTTCGCAGCACTTCAGCAAAGCCACTGGCAGCTGCTACCAGCGCGAATACTCCGCCAGCCATCTGGCAAAACATCCCACTCAAAAAGTGGCGACCATTCAGCTGTCCCATGCCCCACAAGAGAGCCTGGGCATGCCGGGGAATGAACTGACCCTGCGCCTCACGGTACGGCTGCTGGGGTATAACACCTGGCAGACACCGGTGCTATGCGCCCCGAAGGGCAACGCGTTGTTTTGTGGCATCGAATGTGACGGCGGGCGGTTTGACGTGGTGGTGAAAAACGCCTCATCCATTTTGATTACCGGCGGCACGGATCTGTTTTTCTCTGATTGCGAGTCAAAGCCCCGCATTCTGGAGCGTGCTCCAGACGACAAGGTGTTTATGCTGCACCGGGCGCCGCTGGCGAACTGCCACCCCTAGGCCTCGTTGCGAACCTGCATCATCAGGCGGGTCTTCTCGCCCGTGTCGCGTTCATCGCTGATGACCCGCACCAGATCTTCGAGCGAGGCGATGGAGTGACCAGCGCGAAAGCTGTCCACATGGGGCAGCATAGCGCGGATGCCCTGTGCCTTGGCTGCAAATCCATCCCAGCGCAGCAGAGGATTGAGCCAGATAAGGCGGCGCGCCGACAGATGTAGGCGCTGCATTTCATGGGCCAAAGCCTTCGGATCGCCTCGATCCAGCCCATCGGTGATCAGCAAAACAACAGCGCCCTGTCCCATAACCCGGCGTGACCAGTCGCGATTAAAATCATGCAGACAGTCGCCTACGCGGGTGCCGCCCTCCCAGTCTTGCGCCTCGGCGCCAGCTGCCGCCAGCGCCGCATCCACATCACGGGTGGCCAGATGGCGGGTGATATTGGTCAGCCGGGTGCCAAAGGTAAATCCATGCACCTTGGCCCAGCCCGCCCCCTTAGCATTGGCCACCGCGTGCAAGAAATGCAGCACGATGCGGCTGTATTGGCTCATCGAGCCGGAAATATCGCAGATCACCACCAGATTGGGCCAGCGAGTGCGGCGCTTGGCCCGGGCGAATGTTTGCAGATCCCCCCCCCGGCGCGCTGCCTCTCGGAAGCTCCGCCGCCAATCGACGCGATCACCCTGATTGGCGGCCATCAGGCGGCGGGACTGCATCGGCTTCACCGGCAGGTTGATCTGCGCCAGTATGCGTTTGGCCCGCGCCACCTCATCGGTGCTCATCTGCTCAAAATCCAGCGACCGCAGCCGCTCTTCCGAGGAAATGGTCAGGGTGGCGTCCACCTCGATCTCGGTGCCCTCGTCATTGGGTGCCTCGGGCGCATCCACATCTTGATTGGCGCCCTCCAGCAGGGCTTCAGCGGCGCGTTTTTCGCCCGGCTTGGCGGCATGTTCTTCCTGCACGCCCTTGATGGCCGGCAAGAGCGCCGCCATCATCCGCTCCAAAAACCGCGGATCGCGCCAATAGAGTCGGAAGATCTGGGCAAAGACCACTCTGTGCTCTGGCTTGGAAACAAAACAGGCATGCAGCGCCCAATAAAAATCCTGTCGCGAGGTAAAACCGGCGGCCGCCACGGCCTCAACCGCGTCGATCACCCGCCCCGGCCCAATAGGCAGCCCCGCCTTGCGCAGGGCGCGGGCAAAATGGGTGATGTTCTGCGCCAGTTTTGGATCTTCCGGCAGCGAGAGGTCCGGCAGTTCGACCATTTAATCCGCGTCCAGGCTGTCGCGGGCCTGATCCAGTATGCGCTTGGCCTCTGACCCCTGCAGCTGCGCGATGTCGTCCTGGTATTTCAGGATTGCCCCCAAAGTATCGGCAATCACTTCTGGCGACAGGTTGATAACATCCAGTGCCAACAGGCAATTGGCCCAATCGATAGTTTCGGCCACGCCGGGTTTTTTGAACAGATCCTCGGTGCGCAATCTCTGTACAAAAGCCACCACCTCGCGGCTCAGCTTTTCTGAAGTCTGCGGCGCGCGGGCCTTGAGGATCTCTACCTCGCGGTCAAAATCAGGGTAATCCACCCAGTGATAGAGACAGCGCCGTTTCAGCGCGTCATGCACCTCACGGGTGCGGTTCGAGGTCAGCACCACGATGGGTGGTTCGGGCGCTTTGATGGTGCCAAGTTCCGGAATCGTCACCTGAAAATCCGACAGCGCCTCAAGCAGGAAGGCTTCAAAGGGTTCATCTGTGCGGTCCAGTTCATCGATCAACAAAACAGGCGGGCCGTTTTCATCCGGGCGCATCGCTTCCAGCAGCGGGCGTTCCACCAAGAACTCATCCGAAAACAGTTCGGCCTGCAGGGTAGAGCGATCCGCCCCGCCTGCGGCCTCGGCGGTGCGAATGGCAACCATCTGAGCGGCAAAGTTCCATTCGTAGACCGCAGAAGAGGCATCCAGCCCTTCGTAGCATTGCAGCCGGATCAACCGTCGCCCAAAAGCCGCTGCCAGTGCCTTGGCGATTTCGGTCTTGCCGACCCCGGCCTCGCCTTCCAAAAACAGCGGCCGCCCCAGTTTGAGCGACAGGAACACCACCGTCGCCAGGGCGCGACCACAGACATAGCCCTGCTCTGTCAGCATCTGCTGCACGTGATCTATCGACTTTGCCTCAATCATAACTGGATTTTCCTCTGCTCATCCCTAGCTTGGCGTCAAAATCTTCGCCTTGCTTGTGTTGCAACAGGCCATGTGGCGCGGTTTGGGTCAAGTCAGTGTCACCTGCCGTTGCGTCGCCAGCGTCGATCTGCTCCGCTCTCGCAAGCGCTGCCTCCCCATGACGTCCCAGAGGCAACACTCTTTCCCTACCGCGCCACACCCCACGCGCGGCGATTGACGCGCTGCTGTGGCAATGCAAAACTGCCGTCAACAAATAAGCGTCCATCAATGTGGCGCAGTGAGGCAGCTGGGCTTGGTCCCAAAATTCAGACGTTCCGGGCAGAACCTGCAGGGAGCGTGAGCATATGAGAGGGGATGCGAGATGCGCATCACCGCAGTGACCTGCGTGAAAAACGAAGGCCCGTTCCTGTTGGAATGGATTGCCTTCAACCGCTTGATTGGCGTCACGGATTTTCTATTTTATTCAAACGATTGCACCGATGGCACTGCTGAGTTGCTGGACGCATTGGCAGCTCGTGGCGGGCTCACCCATCTGCCCAACCCGGCCCTTGGGCGCAATTACCAGATGGAGGCCCTAAAGGATGCCGCCCATCAGCCCGTGGTGCAAGAGGCCGACTGGATCTGGGTGGCGGATGTGGATGAGTTCCTCAATATCCATACCGGCGATCACACAATCCCGGCCTTGATCGCGGCCTGCAATGACCCGCAGGCGATTTCGGTCAGTTTTCAGTTTTTTGCCAATGACGGCATCGAGGCGTTTGTAGATGAACCAGTGATTTCCCAATTCACCCGCTCGCATAACCCCGATATCTGGTGCGCCGAGACGGCGATTGAGGTCAAAACTCTGGTACGGCAGGATTTTCCACTGAAATACTATGGCGCCCATCGCCCCTTTTTCAAAAAAAACCTGCCGCCGCGCAAATACCCCCGTTGGAGCAATGGGGCGGGCCGGGATGTGCCGCATAAATTCCTGGTGGCAGACAATCCGCGGCGCATTCGCAAATTCCCGGCCAAGGGCAGCCGCGATCTGGCGACACTCAATCACTATGCGCTGCGCTCGCTCGACAGCTACCTGGTCAAAAACGATCGTGGCGATGTCAACCGCGAGCACCGCGCCTTTGACGACAGCTATTGGCGCGAGCGCAATGATCCCGCTTTTGAAGACCTGTCAATCCAGCGCTACCTGCCGGATCTGATGGCCGCATTGGACGATCTGAAATCCGACCCCGGAATTGCCGCCCTGCACGAGGCCTGCGTCTCCCTGCACCAGGAAAAGCGCGATCAGCTTTTGGCACAGCCCAGTTATCAAGACATGCGGTCCCAGCTGCTGGCCACATCGACCCTGCCGCCCCAGGAAGAGGCGCTGCTGGAAGACCTCGGCCTTGCGCCGGGCAAACAGGGGTGAGGCGGTGACCATGGACCTCAAAGTCATCAACCTCGGCCTGCCCAAATCGGGCACCACAACGCTGAACAAGGCGCTGACACAGGCGGGCTACACCGTGGCCGACCACCGCCTGAAAGAGCGCGAAGAGGACCGCCCCGGCAAGCGTCGGGTTTTTGTCGGCTCCATGCTCTACAAGGGTTTGTATGAAACCGGCGATCCAATGGCCTATATGAAGGATTATGATGCGGTCTCTGAGATCAGCTTTATCCATGGCAAGTTCTCGGTCTGGCCGCAGTTTGATTTTGCCCTGATCAAGACCCTGCAGGATCTCTATCCTGACCTGCGCTTCATCGCCACCCGGCGTGATGCCGAAAGCCACTGCAAATCGATCATGGCCTGGAACAACCTTGGCACCACCCGGTTGCCCGCCAGCACCGTGCCCGGGTTGCCCATTGGCTATGGCAAGACCGCAGACCAGCAGATGCTGTGGATCGACGGCCACTACGAGGCGCTGAAACACTGGTTCCGCGACGATGCCCGCTATCTGGAGATCAATGTGGCGGACCTGGATGCGCAGGCAAAAATCAGCCAGCACCTGGGGCGCGATCTGCCCTGGTGGGGCAAGGCCAATGTCAATCGGAAGGCACAGAACGACTGATGCGGATCTATCTTCATATCGGCCTGGAACACACTGGCGCGGACCGGCTGCAACAGATTATGGCAGACAAACGCGACCAGCTGCGCAGCAAGGGCGTCTTGTTCCCCCGCGCGCCCGGCAACAAGAACCACACCCGCCTGTTCATGGCGGTGACCGATCCCGACCATATCGACCCGCTGCGCTACAATCGCGGCTTCATCACCGCCGAAAAACAGGACCGCCTGCGCCAGGTTCTGTCAGAAGAGCTGCGCCGAGAGGTGGATCAAGCCGAGCCGGAGATCCTGATCCTGTCGGCTGCTCAGCTGGGGACCAAACTGCATCGCAAAAGCGAGCTGGAGCGGCTCAAATCCCTTTTGACGCCGCTGTCGGACAACATTCAGGTGGTGACCCATATCGACACCCCAGCGCGCGCCCTGGCCCGCCACTATGGCGCGCAGATCCTGGAGGGACGCGACCGCCCGCTAACCCAAGAGCTCGCCCTGACCCGAAGCAACAGCTGGTGGCAGGCCGCCGTGCAAACCGGCCCGCGGGTTGATCCGCAGGCAGGCCAGTTTGAGGAAACCCAATGCGCACCCTTTTGGCTCGACTACGCAGCGCTGCAATCCCACTGGGAGGGCGTCTTTGGCCCCGGCTCTTTTGTCTTTCGCCCCTATGACGAAGCCTCCATCTACGGTGCCGAGGCTCCAGCCGAGATCTGCGCCGCCTTTGGCATTGCCTCACAGATCGGGCGCAGCCAGCCGGGAAAGCTGCCGCAGCAGCCTTCGGCGGCCTGGCTGGCACGTGGTCGCCAGCTGAACGCCCTGTTGCTGCAACTTCTCGCCCAGCGCAGCAAGATTCTGCCGCGTCAACTCTGGCGCAGTTTCCTCAATGAAATTGCCATAAAAGGCGCGGCCATCGACCCCGCCGAGCTGGTGGCAATCTCTGACCACTTTGCCGGTGCCAATCAAGCGCTGGCCGCGCAGCACCCGGCCTTGGGAGCCGCAGGCTTTGGTGCTACTGCCGTGTCAAAGAGCGATGCCTCTCCCTGGAAAGAGGCCGAAACCACCCGCGGGTTTCGCGCTTCACAGTATCTGCTGACCTTCATGCGCCGCATCAACAAGGCGACCAAGGAAGAGATGCAGACCAAAGGCGTTGATCTGCAGGGCCGCGCCATTGCCGCCCCCAAAAAGGGCGATGCGCCGACCAAAGACGCCCTTGCAGTGATGACACCGCTGGCGCTGGAAAACTTCGAGATGTTGCAGAACTCCCCGTTTAAGCCGCATAACCATATCGGTCAAAAGGGCGAAGACCTGCCGCAGCCGCCCTATACCACTCTACCGCCCCGCGCGTTGCCCGCAGGCAGCAGCGGCAATGTCATTGTTGGCTGTATGAAAAACGAAGCGCCCTACATTCTGGAATGGGTCGCCTATCACCGCGCCATGGGGGTGGATAGCTTCCTGATCTACACCAATGGCTGCGAAGACGGCACCAGCGAGCTCTTGGACCGGCTGCAAGAAATGGGCATCCTGCAGCACCGCAACAATGACGACTGGAAGGGCAACTCTCCACAGCAACACGCGCTCAACCAGTCGCTCAAAGAACCGGTGATCAGAGACGCCGACTGGATCATCCATATCGACGTGGATGAGTTCATGAATGTGCGCTGCGGCAATGGCACCCTACAGGATCTGTTTGAACGGGTGCCGGATGCCAGCAATATCGCCATGACCTGGCGGCTGTTCGGCTCCAATGGGGTGACCCAGCTGAAGGATGAATTTGTCACTGCCCAGTTTGATGCCTGCGCGCCAAAGCATTGCCCGAAACCGCATACGGTCTGGGGCTTTAAGACCATGTTCAAAAACATTGGCGCCTATCAAAAGATCAGCTGCCACCGCCCCAACAAACTGGAAGAGAGTCACCGTGACCAGGTCAAATGGGTCAATGGTTCCGGCAAGGATATGACAGGCGAGGCCGCCGACAACGGCTGGCGCAATTCGCGCAAATCCATCGGCTATGACCTGATCCAGCTGAACCACTATGCCCTGCGCTCGGCTGAGAGCTTTCTGGTCAAGCGCCAGCGCGGCCGTGCCCTGCATGTGGATCGTTCAATCGGGATCAACTACTGGATCCGCATGGACTGGAACGACCACCGCGATGTCACCGTGCAGCGCAACTTGCCACGCCTGCAGGCTGAATATGACCGGCTGATGCAGGACAACGCCCTGCGAGATTGGCACCAAAAGGGGCTGGACTGGCACCGCGCCAAGGCGGATGAGCTGCATGGCATGGATGAATTTGAAACCCTGTACCAACAGGCGCTGACCCTTAAACTGACCGCAACCGAACGCGTCGCCTATGCGCTGGCGCTTGATGTGGAGAGCTAAGCAATGACCGAGACCACCGAAGTTCAGAAGATGTTGAAGTGCCGTGGCATGCGGTTTCCGCTGGACCGGGAGATCCTGCCCCGCCGCATCCGCCTGCTGCTGCGTGAAGGCGCCTATGAAGCCAAAGAAGCCAGCGCCGTCAGAAAGCTGGTGAAGGCCGAGGATGTGGTGATGGAGCTGGGCGCTGGCATTGGCTTTATGTCCACCCTGGTGGCAACAAAAACCCCTGCCAAATCGGTGCATTCCTTTGAGGCCAACCCGCAGCTGATGCCCTATATCGCGCGGGTTCATGCTGAAAACGGTGTCACCAACGCCCATGTCACCAATGCGGTTCTGGGCGACAAGGACGGCACCGCGCCCTTCTACATCCGCAAGAACTTCCTCGCCTCATCTTTGGATCCGATGGAAGACGCCGCCGATTGTACGCAGGTCGAGGTGCCCACCCGTGACGTCAATGCGGTAATCAAAGAGCTGCAGCCCACGGTTCTGATCTGCGATATCGAAGGCGCCGAGGCGGATCTTCTTCCCAAGATGAACCTGTCGGGCCTGCGCGCCGTGGTGATCGAGACCCACCCGCAATGGATCGGCAAGGAAGGCATGCAAAAGGTCTTTCGCTGTCTGGATGCCGCCGGTCTGGTGTTTTTTCCGCGCTGGTCCCATGGTAAGGTCGCCGTGTTCCGCTCTGATTGGTAAGTGATGCGCTTTCTGGCAATCCTCACTGTTCGCAACGAAGGCGCCTTCCTGCTGGAATGGCTGGCCCATCACCGCGCCGTGGGGTTTACCGATTTCCTGGTGTTTTCCAATGATTGCCAGGATGGCACTGATGCCATTCTTGATCAGCTTGAGGGGCTCGGCCAGCTCACCCATATCCGCAACGATGGCCCCTACGGCAAGGGCGGCATCCAGTTCACCGCGCTGAAACAGGCCGACAAACACCCGCTGATGAAACAGGCCGATTGGGTCATGGCGCTGGATGTGGACGAATTCGTCAATATCAAAACCGGCGCGGGCTCCCTGTGCGATCTGCTGGCGGCCCTGCCCGAGGCCGATGCCGTGACCCTGACCTGGCGATTGTTTGGCAATGCCGACATCCTGCGCTTTGAAGACGCCCCGGTGATCGAGACCTTCAGGCGCTGCGCGCCCGAAGTGATCCACTGGCCCTGGCGCGCCTCGATGTTCAAGACGCTTTATCGCAACAATGGCACCTATGGCAAAGTCGGCGTGCATCGCCCCCGCGACGTCAAGGACGCGTCCCTGCTGGAAAGCTTCCGCTGGTTTGACTGCGAAGGGCGCGAGCTGGGCGAGGCCTTCAAAACAAAGCGGCTGTTTTCCAACTATGGGCGGGAAAACTACGGGTTGGCGCAGCTCAACCACTACCCATTGGGCGCGATGGAGAGCTATATCCTCAAGGCAGCGCGGGGCCGCGCGGTGCATTCGGACCATATGCTGGGCACAGATTACTGGGTAGAGCGCAACTTCAACACCGATAAGGACAGCTCAATCGACCGCTATGCTGCTGCACGCAAAGCGCTGGAACAGGAGCTATTGCAGGACAAGAAGTTAGAAAAGCTCATCGCCAAATCCGTCACCTGGCGCCACCAAATGTTTCGAGATTTGATGCAGCAAGAACCCTACCGGGCACTGTTTGCACGTCTTTTGATGACGCCACCCTCGCGCCCTATCAATGCCGTCACCGCCCAGACCCTGACCACCTTTGCCAACCTGGGTCGTGCTGCAGAAAAAGCCGCCGCCAGATCAGCAGCAGCCCCAGACAGCCCGGACTGATCCGCTGAGCCGGGCCAGCATCGCCCCCCCCACCCCGCCCAACCCGGCCCATTTCCCACGCAGAAGGGCCAGCAAAGCGGCCCGAGTTTTTCCTATTTTGGCCTTATTCCTTGCCTAAATCTTAGCCTTATCGGCCGCTGTTCTGGCCTGTGTAAGGATTTTTGGCGATGCAAGAGAACCTCGAGATCTTGGACGAAGACCTCTCCGGTCTGAAACCTGCCCAGTGGCAGACCCGTCTTGCCGCCATCACCGAAGAACTCGGCATGTTCCAGCCACTGGGGCCAAAGCACTGCGCCACCTTTCTGGATCAGGGCAATACGCTTTTGGTCACCTTTGAGACCGTCCAGGGCATCCATAATCTGTCCAAACTGGCGCAGCCACTTGGCTTTGAAATGGTCAAAAGTGAAGGCTGGTCGCATCTGGGCCTGCTCTCCAGCGGAGACACCTGGTTTCGCAACGACCGGGTCTTTGGCTTCTTTGACCAGCTGATCGACGATGGTTTCTTTGACGAATTCGACAATGTGATCTTCTACGGCGCTGGCCCCTGCGGCTATGCCGCCTCAGCCTTTTCCGTCGCCGCCCCCGGTGCCACTGTGGTTGCCATCCAGCCCCAGGCCACCCTGGACCCGCGGATGACCGAATGGGATGACCGCTTTGTTGAAATGCGCCGGACGTCCTTTACTGATCGCTATGGCTATGCCCCCGATATGCTGGATGCCGCCAAGCAGGCTTTCGTATTCTACGACCCCTATGAACGCCTCGATGCCATGCATGCCGCTCTGTTCAGTCGCAACAACGTCTCCCGTCTCCGGGTGCCCAACCTCGGCGCCGCTGTGCAGACCCGGATGATCGAAATGAACATCCTCTCCAAGATCCTGAAACAGGCCGCAAATGGCACATTAACCGATGCGGAATTCGCCCAGATGTTTCGGGCCAGACGCCACGATTCTTCTTATCTGTGGGCATTGATGGCACGGCTGGATCAGCTGGATCGCCCCTTTCTGCAGGTCTTGCTGTGCCGCTATGTCCTGGCTCAAGGGCGCGCGCCGCGGTTCCGCCGTCGGCTGCAAAACCTGGAGCAACGGGCCGCTGAGGGCGAGTTCGAACTGCCCTCCGCGCTCTAGGCGAGGTCCCTGCTTAGGTCTCGGTCGGCGGCAAGGACTCCAAAGCAACCATTTGTCGCTCCCCCCGGCTGCTTTCCCTTTTGGTGCAGCTGTGCTAACGCGGCGCCATGACCCAGACGCTGACCCTGACCCGCCCCGATGACTGGCATCTGCACCTGCGCGATGGCGCAATGCTCAAGGCCGTATTGCCCGAAACTGCCCGTGATTTTGGCCGCGCCATCATCATGCCCAACCTGGTACCCCCGGTTTTGACCGGCGCTCAGGCAGCAGAATACCGGGATCGCATCCTCGCCGCCCTGCCCACAGGCATGGATTTTGACCCGCTGATGACCCTCTACCTCACCGAAGACACCGATCCGGCAGATGTGGCAGCCGCCCATGCTTCCGGTCTGGTCAAAGCAGTTAAACTCTACCCCGCCGGTGCCACCACCAATTCCAGCAGCGGTGTCAGCAATTTTGACAATGTCCGCCCAGTGCTAGAGAAAATGGCCGAGATTGGCCTGCCGCTCTGCGTCCACGGCGAAGTCACCGATGCCGATATCGACATCTTCGACCGCGAAGCTGTCTTCATCGATCGGGTGCTGGATCCGATCCGCCGGGCCACCCCTGGCCTAAAAGTGGTGATGGAGCACATCACCACCCGCGACGGTGTCGACTATGTGAAATCCAACCCTCAGGATCTGGGCGCCACCATCACCACCCATCACTTGATCATCAATCGCAACCATATCCTGGTCGGTGGCATCAAGCCGCATTATTACTGCCTGCCAGTGGCGAAACGCGAAGAGCACCGCCTGGCCCTGCGTGCTGCCGCCACCTCCGGTGATGCCCGGTTTTTCCTCGGCACCGATTCTGCGCCCCATGCCGACCCCAACAAAGAAAGCGGCTGCGGCTGCGCCGGCTGTTTCACTGCCACCAACACGATGGCGCTGCTGGCCCATGTCTTTGAAGAAGAAGGCGCCCTGGACCAGCTCGAAGGTTTTGCCAGCAAAAACGGCCCGGCATTCTACGGCCTGCCGGAAAACCAGGCCAAACTCACTCTGGTCAAATCTGACCAGCCCAGCAGTTTCCCCTCCAAAATCCACAGCGACGAAGGACCGGTCACGGTCTTTGACCCCGGCTTCCCCATCTACTGGTCCACGGCCTGAGGGGCGCAGCTGCCTGATATCATCTTTCCCCAAATATTCCCGCCGGAGGCATCTGCCCCTGCCTCCAGCGCCCAGGCTCACGAAGGACAGACCATGATCCCGACCTCCTACCCCACCGCCCAAGAAATCGCCCGCCTCTCGGCCCGGATGCTGTTGGAAATCGGCGCCGTGAACTTCAACGCACGAGAGCCCTATACCCTGGCCTCCGGCCTGCCCTCGCCGAGCTACGTCGACTGCCGTAAACTAATTTCCTTCCCGCGCATCCGCACCACCCTGATGGATTTCCTCACCGTCACCGTGATGCGCAACGCAGGCTTTGAGGCCTTTGACAATATCGCCGGAGGTGAAACCGCCGGCATTCCCTTTGGCGCCCTGGTGGCCGAGCGCATGGCCCTGCCCATGACCTATGTGCGCAAAAAGCCCAAAGGCTACGGTCGCAATGCCCGCATCGAAGGCGCGATGACTGAGGACCAGCGGGTGCTTCTGGTGGAAGACATGACCACCGATGGAGGTTCCAAACTGTCGTTTGTCGATGCCATCCGCGAGACCGGCGCCAGTTGCGGCCACACGGCGGTGATCTTCTTTTATGACATCTTCCCCGAAACCACCAAACGCCTCGGTGATCACGGGGTAGAGCTGCACTACCTCTGCACCTGGTGGGATGTTCTGGCCGAGGCCAAGGCACAAAAATCCTTTGACGCAGAAACCCTGGCAGAGGTGGAAAGCTTCCTCAAAGACCCTCGCGCCTGGCAAGAGGCCAACAAAAAGACCTAGGCCGCAAAAATCCGCCGATCCCTTGATTGGGTTATCTCAGGTCGCCCACACCGATGGGCGGCCTTTTTTGTGACAGCAGCGCCGCTTGCGCAAAGATCCCGCAAACCACCCACAGGCAGCACCGCTTTATCCACAAAATTTCCCGATACCAAAACCGGGCAAAGCGCTTTACAACTTGCGCTCAAACCAAAGAGAGCAGCAATGAACGATATTCCCCCCAGCGCGCCCCTGCCGGATGAAATGCCAGACCATATCTCCAGCGAAATGCCGGATGAGATGGGCCATGACATGGCTGCGGATTCTGTCCCGGTGGGCCAGGCCCTGGCGCCGGTTGCGCAGGGCGGCATGGCGGTGGCCACTGCCACGACGACGGAAGCCGCGATCGAGCTGCCCCATTCGGTTGAGGCCGAACAGCAGCTTTTGGGTGCGATTCTGACTAACAATGACGTCTATGACCGCATTGCCTCGATCATCAATGCCACTCATTTCTATGATCCGGTCCATACCCGCATCTACGAAATCGCTGCGGCGCGGATCTCCAAAAACGCCCTGGCCTCCCCAGTGACGCTCAAGGCCTTTATGGAGGATGACGAAGGCCTCAAAGAACTCGGTGGTCCCGCCTATCTGGCCAAACTGGCGGGCGCGTCTATTTCTGCCTTTGCGGTACGCGACTACGCACAGATGATTTATGATCTGGCGATCCGGCGCGAGCTCATTGCGCTCGGCCAAAGCATCGCCGACAAGGCCCGTCGCGTCGATGTCGCCTCGGAACCCAAGGAGCAAATCGTCGAGGCCGAACAATCGCTCTATCAGCTGGCCGAGCAAGGCCAGACCGAAAGCGGTTTTAAGTCCTTCCTCAAGGCCGTGACCGAAGCGGTCAATGTCACCAACGAGGCCTATCAGCGGGGCGGCGGCATGGCGGGTGTCTCCACCGGCCTGGCCGATCTCGACAAACAGCTTGGCGGCTTGCACCCCTCGGATTTGCTGATCCTTGCTGGGCGTCCCTCGATGGGGAAAACCTCCCTGGCCACCAACATCGCCTTTAATGTGGCCAAGGCCTATAAGAAAGGCACCAAGCCCGATGGCACCGAGGGCGCCATTGACGGCGGCGTGGTTGGCTTTTTCTCACTCGAGATGTCCGCCGAACAGCTTGCAGGCCGGGTTCTGGCTGAGGCTTCCGAGATTTCCTCTCACAAGATCCGTCAGGGTGACATGACAGAGGGCGAGTTCCGCCGCTTTGTTCAGGCCGCTAAAGATCTGGAAAGCTGCCCACTCTTTATCGATGACACCCCTGCCCTGCCGATCTCGCAGCTGGCTGCCCGTGCGCGCCGCCTGAAGCGGACCCATGGGTTGGATGTTCTGGTCATCGACTACCTGCAGCTCTGCCGGGGTATGGCGGAAAACCGGGTGAACGAGATTGCCGAGATCTCCATGGGGATGAAGGCCATCGCCAAGGAGCTGCAAATCCCGGTGATTGCCCTGTCACAGCTGTCGCGTCAGGTGGAAAACCGAGACGACAAACGCCCACAACTGTCTGACTTGCGGGAATCCGGCTCAATCGAACAGGATGCCGACGTGGTGATGTTTGTGTTCCGCGAGGAATACTACAAGGAACGCGAAAAGCCCGGCGATCACGAGCTGGATAAGATGGAAGAGTGGAAAACCGCGATGGAACGCCTTCACGCCAAGGCCGAAGTCATCGTTGGCAAACAACGTCACGGCCCCATCGGCACGGTCGAGCTGTCCTTCACCGCCGAATTCACCCGCTTTGGCAACCTCGCCAAGGAGTGGCAAAACGGCCCGCGCGAAGACGAGTATTAAGGCAGATCAGCCCCGGGATGATCACAAATCAAAAGGCAACGCCCGTCCCTGGCTGGTTGCAAAGCGCCCCCCCCCGAAGTTGCAGGCAAACCTCTGGTTTGCATAGTGGGAGGGTCGGGCGCTGCCCGGCGTTCCGCCGGGGGGGGGAGATTCCCCGAGCGCACCTCTCCTTCCTGTCTGCCAATTGACACACTAAAAGCGATGCACCTCTCCTAAACTTGCCCTTTGACCAATGTCGGCTGTGAGCCCAAACTGCCAATCGCGTGCGTTGCACCAAAGAGCCGCTATTGCCGAGCTAGCCAAACTCGCGATACCCGCGTTTGTCCAATTCTTGCCGCGCTTTTTTGTTCCATTTCTCGTTGCCAGAGTAGAGAGCCAAGACCTCCAAGGAGGAAGGCCAATCGAGCTGCACCAGCGCGTCAAGATCAAGCCGAGTTTTGTACGCACGAAAGCGCATTAATTTGTCCTGCTCTGACAACCCAATAATCTGTTCGAGATTCTTGCAGTTCAGTGCGCACAGTTCGTGCAGTTGAGAGCCCAAGACGGAGATATCGTGCATTTGCAATTGATCCTCAATCTGAAGTACACGCAGCGCAGGGAACCTCACCAAAGACCCCAGGGTTTCGAGACCACGCACTCTGACGATGCGCAGTTCCTCCAAGGTTGGATGATGAATTTCATCGATGGTCTGCCTGCCACCCAAAAGCACCTCAAGAGACTTGAGCTTCTGGATGTCATTCACAAACGAGAGATCCTGTCGTTTCGGTATGCTGCTGAGGCGAACGTGCTCAAGTTGAGGTGCTTTGGCTAAGGTACTGATGCCCTTGGTGTGTCCTTGGACAAACAAGTTGCAAAGGCTCCCGCAGCGTCCGAGAGATGCCAGATTGAAATTTCGTTTCCTATTCTCGGTGAGGGAGAGATGTGTAAGCTGCTCCAGTGGTGCTTTGTCCAAGAAATTCGGGTTATCGAATTCAAACACGCCAAATGAAAGGCGTTCCAGCAACGGTAGCCGCCAAAGTGCGTCTTCATTGCGGACATGTGTCAAGCTATCGATTGCCAACCATCTGACATTTGGAAGATACGAGACAACAGACGCGTCAAAGCATTCAGAGTAGTGGCCGAAGAAACGTACTTCAATGCGTGGGCCGAGAGCTCGACAAAGCTCATTCACTGCCGTAAGCAGCTCTGGCGAATAATCTGCCTTAGAGAACTATATCGTCGCCGAACGTCCGGACTCTAGTATCGTCTCAATTTCCGCAGTTTCGATTGTGGTGGGATCTGTGATCCGTTCCGTAATCATGGTGCATTTCAACCCAGTCAATGATACCCTCAATCCTATCAACACTCTACACGGTTTCACCAGAGCCGAGGCTCTATGAATGGCAGCTTCGTCCGCTAAGCTGCCATTCGGGCTGATCCAAATAACCTGTGTACTGCCAAAGCATCGCCCGAACCGCCCCCACGGGGCGGGCGCTTCGCTTCCCCCCTCGGTTCGGACGCGGTGGTTCCTCGGTTCGGAGGCGGTGGTTTCCTGAAGCGGTTCAATGGCATTTTGGCCCTTATCTTGGACATTGGATAGCTTTGGTGATCCAAACCAGCCAGAAGTCACCATTTTAGGCTCTGTCGACCAGATCCAATAGAGCTGAGCATTTTGCCGCTTGGGGCGAAGGGGGCCAAGGAACACTAAAGGCATCGATATCCGACCTGATATTCCGCGTTGCAGTGATGGCGCAATGCCCTAACAAATCAACTAAACTTCCTCCCTCAGGTCAGATCCCCAGGGGCATCGGCGGTCAATCTGTGCAGCAAATCGGAAAGCTGTTCCAACTCGCCTTCTGTCCAACGATCCCGAAACACATAGCCAGACTGCTTGGCAAAAGTGGCCCGCGCCTCTCCAAGCTTTTCGAGCCCCACCTCGGTCAGCACGACAAAGGCCAGCCTGGCGTCGCGGCTATCAACCTGTCGGGAGACAACGCCAATTTTTTCAAGCGGAGCCGCCATGCGGGTTATCGTGGAGGCACTTATATGCATGCGCCGGGCAAGCTCGATCCGCGACAACCGGTGCAGCGGCGCCCGCTCCAGATGCATCAACAGGAAGACCTCGTTCACGGAGAGCCCATGAACCGAGGAGAAGTCTCCAGAGAGGCGGGCTCTGATCTGATCCGCAGATTGCAAAAGGCGCAGGGTGGTTTTGAGGCATAGGTCTTCCATAGGGGTATTGTATCCGAATCACTTGCAGATGCAAGCTTCTTGCAATAGACAACCTATTCTCTTGGCCTGCAAAGGATGTGGACATGGATTATGAACTGATTTTCTCGGCCGCCGGGATCCTGGCCATGGCGGGGTGGCTTACCCTGCTTGCCTCTCCCCTCATGCCGCTCTGGTCTGACCGGATTGCCGGGTTCATTCTTCCCTCGGTTCTCTCTGCCGGATATGTTCTGCTCATTGTGGTCTTTCCCGCGCCTGGCGATGGCGGGTTTGAGAGCCTTGATGCCGTCATCACCCTCTTCTCGCAGCCTGCGGCGATGCTGGCCGGCTGGGTTCATTTCCTGGCATTTGATCTCGTGATCGGGGCCTGGATCTGCCGAACAGCCAGGCGTGAAGGTGTTCGGTTTTGGCTGGTCATCCCCTGCCTGCCACTGACCTTTCTCTTCGGTCCTGCCGGGTTTCTCGCCTTTGCGCTCCTGCGCCTCACTGGCGGTGAAAGATTGGTCGCTGATAAGAGCAGCTAATTGGATCAAACCGTATCAGGTCGCCAAAACAGCACCTGGCCCCATCACGGGCAAGACCTATGTGTCGGCAGAGCAGCCACCCTAAACCAAGCCACTGCAGACCTCCCCTTCACGTTAAACTTACCCAGAGCTGCAAACTGGATAGGCATCCACCCGGCGGAGGTGCTACGTTTTGAAGGCATCTGCCAAGAGGATTTCCCATGCGATGGAATAATGCTTCCGCATACTTTGAAGAAGAAGGCTCGCATCGTGACATCTTCGTATCAAACACAACGCTTTCGGATTGGGATCGGCTGATCTCTTTGTCACATGCGCTTGGTCAGGTCACATATCTTTGCGACAGTGAAAAAGCCCCTTTCCCTTCCAAAACCAACTCGCTTTTTGATCACAGCAAGCATACGCATTGCATGAAGACCAACCTTGGTGGCCCAGTCATCTACGCGAGTTTTTTTGTTGTCGATGAAATTGAATTGTCTCTTGATCCCAGCGAAATCAACTCGCAAGAAGATCTCGACCCTGTACTGGAATTCTGTGCCAGCCTTGGGCGCAATATCCAGCGCGACGTGGCGATCACAGAAGAGAGCAGCCCTAAAGAAATAATCCTCTATTTCGCAAACAAAGACCAGGCTTGGCACCTGCCAGGGCCACTTCGGGATCTTGAGCCGTCATAACATGGCCGCGCTTGAACACCTCCCCCGGATGAGGGCCCTTTGACAAAGCCCCCTGTGCTGGTCTGGCAGATTACAAAATGCCCAAACCGGCCAATTGATGCCAATCCCTCCACCAGCCTGCAAAATTCCCCGCGAATTTTGCTTGACCCCTGCCCCGCGCATGTCATGAACAGCGCATGAGCACGGCTAGACTGACAATCAATCTCGATGCGCTGGTGACCAACTGGCAGAATCTGAACGCCATGACCAACTGCGAAACCGCAGCTGTGGTCAAGGCAAACGGCTATGGGCTGGATGCAGGCCGTGTGGCCAAGGCGCTGGCCAAGGGCGGCGCGCGCAATTTCTTTGTGGCAGCCGCCGAGGAAGGCGTCGCCCTGCGCCGCGCCCTCGGCCCCGGCCCCGGCATTTCAGTGTTCTCTGGCCATATGGAAGGCGACACCAGGCTGCTGAAGGAATTCCAGCTGGCGCCGATGCTGAACTCGTTGGATCAGATGCTGCGCCATTTTGAGACCCTACCCGGCCATACCTTTGGGGTGCAGCTGGATTCAGGCATGAACCGTCTAGGTATGGAGCCCGCCGAATGGGCCGCAGTCCGCGAGATCGCTCTGGGGCAACGCCCTGTGCTACTGATGTCGCATCTGGCCTGTAGCGATGAGCCCGGCCATGCGATGAATGCGCAGCAGCTCAAGACCTTCCATGCGATGACCGATGGCCTCGACGTGCCGCGTTCGCTCTCGGCCACCGGGGGGATCCTGCTGGGACGCGATTACCATTTTGACCTCTGCCGTCCGGGCGTTGGTCTTTATGGTGGCGCGCCTTACTCGGACGCGCTGCCAGTGGTGCAGCTGGATCTGCCCGTGATCCAGACCCGCGATGTCGATACCGGCGAAAGCGTCGGCTATGGCAATGCCTGGGTGGCGCAGCAGCCCAGCCGTATCGCCACCGTGGCCGCCGGCTATGCCGACGGGTTGTTGCGCGCCCTGATGAATGGCGGCATTGATCTTTTTGCCGGTGAGACCCGCTGTCCGGTTGTGGGCCGTGTCTCGATGGATCTGATTACCGTTGACGTTACCGGCCTGACCGAGGCGCCTGCCAGCCTGTCGCTGCTCAATGAGACACAGAGGGTTGACCACCTGGCCGAGGCCGCCGGCACCATCGGCTACGAGATCCTCACCTCGCTGGGCCATCGCTATGCACGGACCTATCACGGATGACGCCATTTGCTTTATTAGCCCCGCTGGGGCGTATGGCAATGCAGGCCTTGGCCTCCGTTGGCCGGGTTGCCCTGTTCACGGTCAGCGCCTTCACTCATATGCTGCGACCGCCCTATTACCCGCGTGAGTTTTTCCTGGCGCTGCTGCAGATCGGCTGGCTGTCGCTGCCGGTTGTGGGCCTGACGGCGGTGTTTACCGGCGGCGCTTTGGCGCTGCAGATCTACGCAGGCGGCGCACGTTTCAATGCCGAGGCCGTGGTGCCGCAGATTGTTGCCATTGGCATGGTGCGCGAACTGGGGCCCGTGCTGGTCGGGCTGATGATTGCCGCCCGCGTGACCTCGTCGATTGCAGCCGAGATTGCCACCATGAAGGTGACCGAACAGATCGACGCGCTGGTGACGCTCTCCACCAATCCGATGCAATACTTGGTGGCCCCGCGGGTGCTGGCCGCTCTGGTGACCGTACCCTTGCTGGTCGGCATTGGTGATATCATCGGCATTGCCGGTGGCTATACCGTCTCCGTGCACAATCTCGATTTCAACTCCGCCGCCTATCTGAAAAACACCGTCGATTTTCTGGAGCCGCTGGATGTGATTTCCTCACTGGTCAAAGGCGCCTTCTTTGGTGTCATCGCCGCCACCATGGGCTGCTACTACGGCATGCAATCCGGCCGCGGCGCCCAGGGCGTGGGCCGCGCCACCAAATCCTCGGTCGAGGCCGCAGCTGTTCAGATCCTGGCCACCAATTTCCTCCTCACCGGGGTGTTCTTTTCGCTATGAGGGCGATCTGGGCCATAGTCATCTGCGCTGCGCTCGCCTCTTGTGCTCAGCCCGCACCCTATGAGGTCCTCCAGGCCTATTACGCTCATAGTGGCCCCGAAGAGACACCGGATGAGCGGCTGCAAACCGTGACCTTTGCCCGGATCCACGGCATGTCCCGCAGCCAAGCCCTGTCCTATCTGCAGGCTGACGGCTTTGACTGCCAGGGCATCACCTGCGTCTATTTCAATCAGACCAAACAAAGCACCGCTGATATCCTCTTTGGTACTGCCTCACCGCAGGACAAGGTCTTTGCCGACCGGCGCGCCAACAAGAACAGCTTCTCCCTCTCGCTGGTTGCCGAGGTGATCGAGAGCCCCGACCAAATCTATGCCGATGCCCGTCATTTTGACGGAGACGTGCCCTGGCACCGCGGCTTTCGCCCCTATGATTTTGAGGTGACCGATGATTAAGCTGGACAATGTCCATAAGGCCTTTGGCAACAACCGCGTGCTGCGCGGCATGGATCTAGAGATCCCAAAGGGCTCCTCCATGGTGATCATTGGCGGCTCCGGCACCGGCAAATCCGTCGCGCTCAAAAGCGTGCTGGGGCTGATCACGCCGGACAGTGGCGAGATCTATGTCGATGGTAAGCCTGCAGGCTCTGGCGACCGCGACAAATTCCTCGCCCGCTTTGGCATGTTGTTTCAGGGCGGTGCCCTGTTTGATTCCCTGCCGGTCTGGCAGAATGTCGCCTTTCGCCTGATGCGCGGCGCCCTGAAACGCCCCGCTCATGAAGCGCGCGAGATCGCTATCGAAAAACTCCGCCGCGTCGGCTTGAAACCGGATGTGGCAGACCGCCTGCCGGCCGAGCTCTCTGGTGGCATGCAAAAACGCGTTGGCCTCGCCCGTGCCATCGCCGCCGAGCCCGAGATCATCTTTTTTGACGAACCCACCACGGGTCTGGACCCAATCATGTCTGGGGTTATCAACGACCTGATCCGCGAGATCGTCGTCGAAATGGGCGCCACCGCCATGACCATCACCCATGACATGTCATCTGTGCGCGCCATCGCCGACAACGTCGCCATGCTGCACGACGGTGTGATCCAATGGACCGGCCCGGTGGCCGACATGGATCAATCCGGTGATCCCTATCTGGATCAATTCATCCACGGCCGCGCCGAGGGGCCGATCGAGGCTGTTAGGTAAGCCAAAAAGAAACGCAGATTTACACTTCCAACTTTGCACTAAGGTGATTTCATGGATCGACTATTCGCAGGCGTATTTTTGGGAACAATCGCACTGGGCTTGATCACACTGGCCCTCCTTTGGACTCCGGTCATGGGGCCTTGGACACAAGAAAGACGCGGCATTGCCGACCTGAGAGAAGCCCAGCAAAACAGGCAGATCCTAGTGGAGCAAGCCGAAGCACAGCGGCAAGTAGCAATTCTAAAAGCGGAAGGCGAACGCGAGGCATCAAAAATCAGGGCTGAAGCCATCCGTATTATTGGTCAAGCCGCCAAAGATTTCCCGGAATATCGCAATCAGGAGTTCATCGGTGCCTTTGCGGACGCTCTTAAAGATGGTTCCATTCACCAAGTGATCTATGTCCCGACGGAGGCAAATATTCCCATTCTGGAAGCAGGCCGTCGATAAAACACCTAATTCCTGACGAAGTGTCACATTCCTCTCCTGTTTCCTGCAACATCTCTGATTTACCCTTCCCGTATCAGACCGGCTCAGGTGGCCGTGTTGCTGCAGAGCGTCTTCCCTAGGAGCAAAACGGGCCCCGGCCGAACCGCAAGTGCCCTGTCATGTTGACAAGACCTATCGTTTCCCCCTTTCAAATCCGGTTCGCAATGCACAAGTATTTGCTTACCCACGGGAACAAGCCGCTATGATCCTTCGCCTCCTCACCCTTTCGCTTTTGATCCTCTATCCCATCGCCTGGTTTGCACCCCTGATGCGTGCAGGGCTGCTGCCAATCTTTGGTCTGAGCGAAATTTCTGTGATCACCGGGTTGCAAAGCCTCTGGGGCAGCGATGTCATCCTCGCCCTCACGGTCACCTTGTTTGCCATCTTTGCCCCCACCCTCAAAACCATCGGCCTCGCCCTGGTGCAATGGAACCTGCTGGATCCGCGCGCACAGCCTGTCCTACAAGTCTTGGGCAAACTCGCCATGGCAGATGTCTTTCTCATCGCCCTCTACATCACCCTGGCCAAGGGCATCGGCTATGCCACGATCGAGGTGGCTTGGGGCCTCTATTTGTTCACCACCTGTATCATTGCCTCCCTGATCCTCAGCCTGATCACTGAGCGCTCCCTAATTCGCACAGACTGAGGTGGCTTTGCCCCCTCACGCCTTTGGCGTTCACCCCCAGGATATTTGTGGCCAAATGAAACCCAACTGCCCTCTTCATTTGGCTAAAAACATCCCGGTGCGCGAGGCAGAGGCTTGCATCTCTTGAACAAAGTGAGAACATGGGGCAAAAGACCCCATGGCTAAATCAAACACATTCTCCTGCTCGGCCTGTGGTGCGAGCTTTTCCAAATGGTCCGGGCGCTGCGAAGGCTGCGGTGAATGGAACACTATTGTCGAAGACAAAGGGCTGTCCTCGGCTGGTCCTGCAAAAAAGTCTCTTGGCACCCGGCGTGGCAAAACAATTCCACTGTCAGATCTGTCCACCGAAGAGACGCCGCCACCGCGCGCCACCTGTGGTGTGGGTGAACTGGACCGGGTGCTGGGCGGCGGGTTGGTGGCCGCCTCAGCAATTTTGGTGGGCGGCGACCCCGGCATCGGCAAATCAACGCTGCTGCTGCAGGCTGCGGCACGTTTTGCCGAAGCAGGGGTAAAAACCATCTATGTCAGCGGCGAAGAGGCCTCGGCCCAGGTGCGGATGCGGGCCCAACGCCTCGGGCTGGCGCAGGCGCCGGTTAAACTGGCGGCCGAGACCAATCTGCGCGATATCCTCACCACGCTGGAGGCGGAAAAGCCGCAGCTCGCCATTATCGATTCGATCCAAACCATGTGGGCGGATCATGTGGACAGTGCGCCAGGATCGGTCAGTCAGGTGCGCGCTGCCGCCCATGAGCTGACAACCTTTGCCAAGGCACAGGGCATTTCGATCATCATGGTCGGCCATGTCACCAAGGAGGGCCAGATCGCCGGGCCGCGGGTGGTCGAACATATGGTGGATACTGTGCTCTATTTTGAAGGCGAGCGCGGCCATCAGTTCCGCATTCTGCGCGCGGTGAAGAACCGTTTTGGCCCTGCTGATGAGATTGGCGTCTTTGAGATGACCGGTGCAGGCCTATCTGAGGTCACCAACCCCTCTGCTCTGTTCCTGTCGGACCGGGGCGAACCCTCGCCCGGCTCCGTGGTCTTTGCCGGTATCGAAGGCACCCGCCCGGTGCTGGTGGAGATGCAGGCGCTGGTCGCGCCCTCACCGCATTCCCAGCCGCGCCGAGCCGTGGTGGGCTGGGATAGTTCGCGCTTGGCGATGATTCTTGCGGTGCTGGAAGCGCGCTGTGGCATCCCCTTTGCCGGGCTCGACGTCTACCTCAACGTGGCCGGTGGCATGAAAATCACCGAACCGGCCGCCGACCTGGCCGTGGCCGCAGCCCTGCTCAGCGCCCGCGAAGACGTCGCTCTGCCGGCAGATACCGCAGTTTTTGGAGAAATATCGCTCTCTGGTGCCCTGCGACCCGCCCCGCAGACAGAAAACCGGTTGAAAGAAGCGCAAAAACTTGGTTTCACCTCTGCAATAGCTCCAAGCGGTGGCAAATCTGTTTCGATCAAAGGTCTTGGCCTGCGCCAAACCTCCGATCTTGCGGGATTTGTTGGCGAATTCTTTGGAGCCGGCTAGAGTTGCCGAAATTTTATCGCGGGTTAACGGGCGAGGGTCATGGAAGGTTTCACTATTATTGACGGGGTTGTGGCCCTGGTCATCGTATTATCGGCGCTTCTGGCCTATTCGCGTGGTTTTGTCCGCGAGGCCATGGCCATTGCCGGCTGGATCGCCGCTGGCATCCTGGCCTTTATGTTTGCGCCTCAGGTTGAGCCGCTGATGGCAGAGATCCCCGTGATTGGGGAATTCATTTCTGACAGCTGTGAATTGTCGATCATTGCCGCCTTTGCCGCAGTCTTTGCGCTGGCGCTGATTGTGGTCTCCTTCTTCACCCCGCTGTTTTCATCCCTGGTGCAACGTTCTGCACTGGGAGGGCTGGACCAGGGGGCTGGCTTCTTCTTTGGAGTGCTACGCGGCATCCTGCTCGTGGCGATCGCCTTCTTCCTTTATAATGTGGTGATGACCGGCCAGAACTTTACAATCGTTGACGAGAGCCGCTCTTCGGTGGTGTTTGAGCGGATGATTGGCAAGATCGAAGACCGCAACCCAGAGCAGGCTCTGGGCTGGGTTACGCAGCAATATGAAGCGCTGATTGGCGCCTGCGGCAACTGATCCGCCATCTGTTTACCAAGGTAAACCAAGACAGAGTTTTACAGGGCGCCTTAATGGCGCCCTTTTTCTATGGATCTGCAAAGGCTTCACAGATTTATCCACAGGGTAACTTACGATATCTTAACGCGCCAGGTTAACTCTTAACACTCTGTTAACCATTAAGAATCATTTCTCTGAGCTGGCCTGCCGCGACTCGGAATTTGCGCCCGATTATAAAAAAAATCCTCAAGCAGCCCGCTGCAAAGGTTAACAAACCCCCGAAAAATCCACTTTTGTCGCCAAAAATGTGCCCAGGCTCGGAATTGGCCGCACCCCTGCCCCATTTCCGTCCCAATTCGGGGGCCACATAGGATCAACAAAGACGAACAGGCACTCTCGCTCAGAAGGATCGACATCATGCTCCTGGATCATTTCAACACTTTCGCCGATTTTCAGCCGGTGGGCCTTCTGTTGGACTTCCCCATGGCGCGCCCTGAGCCTGTTCAGCCCACCCCACAGCGCAGCAAGACTGGTGGCTTTTTGCCCCAGACCCTGGTGGAAACCGATCGCGGCTTTGTTCAGGCCCGTGACGTCAAGCCCGGTGACATGGTCTACACCTTTGATGGCGGCTGCCAGGAAGTAAAAACCGTTCGTCACGCGGTGCCACGCCTGACCACTATGATGCATGTGCCTGCTGGTGCCCTTGGCAATGATTGCGATCTACAGCTTCCCGCAGATCAGATGGTCGCGCTGGAACTCGACGCGGTTGAGCGCCTGTTTGGCCTGCCCCTGGTTGTGGTTAAACTGATTTCTTTGGCCGGTCACAATGGCATTAAAGCCCTGAGCCCCGAACGTCTGGGTCGCATTCACATCGAATGCGAAGAAGAAGAGCTGATCTGGGCTGAAAGCGGCATGCTGATGCAGGCCGAGACCGGCGGCCCTGATGGTGCCTTCAAAGAGCTTTCCCTGTCTGAAACCCGTCAAATTCTGGCCAGCGAAGAGGGCCGTGCCCTAGCGCTGACCGCCATTGAGGACGAGGACGCCCGCTATCCTGATCTGCTGAAAGAGCTGCTCGAAGGCCCCAAGGCCGCCTGATTCCATAGGTTCAACCCGGCTCTTTGGTTCTCTGCCTTGGCATCCCCTGCCCCTCGTGTATTTCACCTGCTGCAAAGCTCGGTTTGGTGAGAAAACAGCCCGATTTTCGCGCCTAGGCTGCAGCCGACGGGGCAGAACAAAAAATGACGCAGGAAAAACCCAGCTTTCTTCTGTATTCCACTGGCCATCCAAGCTAGGAAGCCCCTGAAGAGGCCAGAGCGATCTGGTGCTTAAGCAACCGACAGCAACGCTACAGTGAAATTGGAGCCATTCAATGTGCGGGATTTTGGGGATCGCGAGCCGACAGGACGAGGTTTTTGCGGAACTTTATGACGGGTTGCTGATGCTGCAACATCGTGGACAAGACGCCTCTGGCATTGTGACCTACACGGGCGAGTTCTTTCGCGAACGCAAGGCCAATGGTCTGGTCAAGGATGTCTTTAGCGCCAGCGACGCGGAAACCCTGCGCGGCAAGGTTGGCATCGGCCATGTCCGCTACCCCACGGCAGGTTCGCTCAGCGCCTCTGAGGCGCAGCCATTTTTTGTCAATGCGCCCTATGGCATCTATCTGGTTCACAAT
>NZ_JBDWPJ010000122.1:0-4793 GCF_039971195.1 Pseudophaeobacter sp. | reverse complement strand
AATCCGCGTGCGAGGGCTGTTCTGTCAGCTGCATCCCCAGCCCATGGCCCAGTCGTCCGATGTCGCCGCCCTGATCATCCAGTTCCGCAATCACCCCCTGCATGGCCTGAAACAGATCGCGACAGCTGTTGCCCGGCCTGGCAGCGGCAAGCCCTGCCTCGGTGGCCCGCCACAGGGTCTCATAGGCGCGCCGCGCTGCATCATCTGAGGAACCAATGGCAAAGTTACGGTCAAAGTCGCAAAAATACCCATCCCAGGTCGCGCCGCTGTCCAGCATCAACACATCCCCAGCCTGCAGCGGCCGACGCGAGGGCGGCGAAATCACATCGACGTAGCCACCTGGGCCGGCGCCACCAACCAGATAGGGCACATCATCGGCGCCCTCGGCGAGGGCCGCACGGCGAAAGGCGCGAAACACCTCCTCCAGCGGCATACCCTGCGAGACCAGTTCGGGAACTGCGTCAAAGGAGGCAGAGCCTATAGCGCAGATATGTGCGAGCTTACTGACCTCGGCCTCGGATTTGACCATCCGCAAGCCCTGAACCAGCCCGGTAGCGTCCTCAAGTATGAGACCAGGCAGGGCGGTCAGCAGGCGTTCCCAATCTCCCAAAGGCATCCGCCAGGCGGTTTCATGACCCTTCAAAATCCCCAGCCGCGCACCCCGCTGGACCAAAGGCGACAACAGCTCTGTCAGCAGGCTGATACCGTCATCCTGCGGGGCAGGGGCGCTCCAGGTGCGGATATCTTCGACCCAGGTCTGGCGCATCAAAGCGGCCCCAATTTCCGGAATCACAGCGATGGGCTTTCCCGCGACCGGGACAAACAGAAACCAGGGCCGGGTTGGGCTTTGCCAGAACAGGGTGTGAAAGCCGCTGAAATAGCGCACATCCGGCTCGCTCAGCAGCAGTATCCCGTCCAGATCCTGCGCCTGCATCAGCGCCTGCGCCCTTTGGGTACGGGCTGCGAACTCCTCCTGCTCAAAGCCGCGATCTGGCGCCTTAAACTGCATCTGTTTCCCCCATGATCTGGGCAAAAATCGCGGGATCTGTAACCCCTTCGGAACCAATCAACAGGATGCGTGACCCAGAATTCAGCTCCAGCTTCGCCGACAGTTCGCTGTCCTGACGCGCCGCAATCAAAGCCGCCAAACCGGCAACCGCGCTCTCACCTGCTTCGATTTTGGCATCTGCACCAAGGGGGCGTGCCAGCAAACGCACACAGGGGGCAACAATATGATCCGGGATTGTCAAAAAGTCAGAGGCTTCTTCGGCCAGAATTTCCCAAGCCATGCCGGAAGGTTCGCCACAGGACAGGCCCGCCATTAGGGTCTCTTCCTGGATGGCAAAGTTGGTCGCAACTCCATGGCGACCACTTTCAAACAGGCAGGCCGCCAGTTCAGGCTCCACAATGACCACACGCGGCGCCCGATCCCCCCAGTGCTGGTGCAGACCAGCGACCACCCCCGCCGCCAGACCACCCACGCCGCCCTGCAGGAACACATGGCTTGGAGCCTGATCAAGACTGTTGCAGATCTCATGTGTCATCACGCCATAACCAGCCATCACATCACGCGGCGGTTCCGAATACCCATCCCAGGAGGTGTCAGAGACCACAAACCAGTGGTTTTCCTCCGCTTCCTTTTTGGCGAGCAGCACGGATTCATCGTAGTCCCCAGTGATGCGGATCACTTCGGCGCCTAGATCGCGCATGGCAGCTGCGCGACCCTCGCTGACCTCTGCGTGAATATAGATCCGGCAGGGCGCACCAAACCGCTGGCATCCCCAGGCCAATGAGCGCCCATGGTTGCCATCCGTAGCCGAAACCAAGGTGATTTTGGCCGCTTCTTCTTTGAATTCCCCTTTGCGGATTGCCGCCAGCGAGATGTCTTGCCCAAGCTGAGCCGAAATCTGGCGCTGCAACACCCGCAGCGCCGCATAAGACCCGCCAAGCGCCTTGAAACTGCCAAGGCCAAACCGCGGGCCTTCGTCTTTATAGAGCACCTCTGCAACGTCAATGTGAGCTGCCAAGGCCTTCAGAGACACCAATGGGGTAGGCGTATAGCCCTCCCACTGGGTGATCTCGGCGCGGGAATTTGCAAAATCCTGGTGTGACAGCACCCGGGAGGCGGCATTTCCCTGGCGTCTTGTTGCGGTGACATGGCCCAGTTTGGCGGCGGGAAGCAAATCAGTCATCAATCGATCTTTCGGCTGGGAGGCGATCGCACACCAGCTCTGCCCAGAAGGCAGCACCAAGAGGCAATAGCGCATCGTTAAAATCATAGTCGGCAGAATGCAGCGGTTGGCCATGCGAGCCAGTCTCGCCATTGCCCATCAGCAGGAAACAACCCGGAACAGCGGCGCTGAAATGGGCGAAGTCCTCGGAAAAGCTCATCGGAGGGCGGTCCGCAATAGTTTCATATTGTAAGCCCCGCGCCACCCGAACAACCGCCTCGGTCGGGGTGGCGGCATTGAGTGTTTCAATAAACTCGGTGTTGAAATTCATCTCCACCGTGACCCCATGCGCCGCGGCAATGCCCGTCGCAATCTGGCGCATGAAGCTCTCAATCGCCTCTCGGTGCTCGGGCAGGCGGGCGCGCACATCCCCCTTGAGTGTCGCACTCCCAGGCAGCACATTGCGCTGCCCATCGGTGATGAATTCGGTGACTGAAACCACAGCCCCCGCCGAGGGCGGCAATTTGCGCGAGACGATCGTTTGCAGTGCCAGTACCATCTCGGCACCCACGGTAAGGGCATCAACGCCAACCTGGGGCATCGAGGCATGACCACCCTGACCTTGAATAGTAATTTCAAACAGGCTCTCGCTGGCACAGATCTGCCCCACACGGGTTGAGACCTGCCCCAAGGGCGCGCCGGGCAGGTTGTGGATGGCATAGACCTCGTCGATCGAAAACTGTTCGAGCAGCCCTGCATTAATCATCGCCTGCGCGCCCAGCCCGTGTTCTTCGTTAGGCTGAAAGATAAACACCACGGTGCCATCAAAATCACGGCTCTGCGCCAGATGCTCGGCGGCGCCCAAAAGCATGGCCATATGGCCGTCATGACCGCAGGCGTGCATCACCCCCGGGTTCTGTGAGACATAGTCATGACGGCTAGCTTCAGTGATGGGCAGGGCATCCATATCGGCGCGCAACCCGATGACCCGATTGCCAGTGCCGCATTTCAGCAACCCGGCAACACCAACCCCGCAGTGCACTTCCAGCCCCAATTCTTGTAGCCGCAGCGCCACACTTGCTTTGGTGCGCTCTTCTTCAAACCCAAGCTCTGGATCTTTGTGAAAAGCACGACGCAATTCTGTCAACTTTGACCGGAAAGCGCTCATAAAAGCCTCCTGTTTCAACATCTAGAAACTACCCAGATCATAGGAAGGCGGGCATCTTTTTTCAGCCCCGGCGCGAGAAATTTCCTCCCGTTTCTCTGGGTTTGTTACTGATTTCAGAAGTCCTGCCAAGCACGAGGCAAATCACGATTGTTCTGGTGACCTTTGGCACTCTCCCTTTCAGACCTGACAGGACGCCCGTAGAAGCGGTTGGGAAAGATCATCGGCGGAGCAGGGCCGACACGTCACCGGAACCTCAACGGGAAGCCGCACCGAAGCCCAGGGTAAAACCTGTCAGCAAAAAGAATGGCTATGTGAAGACGGGCAGAAGACCACCGGGACGGCCTTCAAAAATGGAAGCTTACTATGGACGCAAAAAATGCGGAACAAGCCATCGAGGGCTGACAAATTCCATGAATGTCGTTAGCACAACGGCATGAGACACGCTGATCACTGGATGGACAAGCTTCACCTCGACGAGGAATTGCCGTCGCAGTTCCGGCTGTCGCGTTCAAAAATCATGTATATCGAAAGCAAAGCCGAAGGCCTTGAAGGCCCCGCTATGATCGGTCGCGTCTACCTTTCGAAGTCTGGGAAGACGCTTTATTACAAAGGCCTCAAGTTTCAGAGCCTGAAAGGCGCAGGTTTCAAGGCAAACTTTTTCGAGACTGATAGTGGTGACCATTACTGGATTTCAGGCCCGCGCAAAGATCAAAGTGATCGACTGTATGGTGGCAAAAGCGGCGTTCAGATTGATGATGATGTCCGCGAGGAATACCAGAGCCAGATTTCTTAGACACACTGTCCGCAAGGCTTCTCTGCCCTGCGATATTTGAGGTCTTCGGGCTGCTAAGCCTTGCCACCCTCAACGCCTGTGGTGACACTTCTGCTTTGCACAGCCGGTGACATTTCTGTGTGAGCGATGCGACGTCAACCTGACGGGAAGAATAGTACCTTGCCTCCTGGGCTTTGACTGCGAGAAATTTAGTTTCTTCCTGGTTCGGAGAAAGAGGAAGGTCAACAACTGAGCCTCCCCCTTTGGAGTGGTCCGCCCCTACAGTTAGGAAAGCGGAGGACCAAGTATGGCATAAAGAGACCCAAGCCGGAAGAGATTGTCGCGAAGTTACGGCAGGTTGAAGTTCTGGTGGGACAAGGCATGCCCCGGATTGATGCGATCCGTCAGATCGGCGTGACGGAGCAAACCAACAACCGCTGGAAGAAAAAGTACGGCGGAATAGACGACGTCCACGACATGCCGAAACGCTTCTGACATCCCGGACTCAAAATAACATAATATTGCTTATTGGATGAATTGATGTAGCGGGGAGCGCGCTACTTTCAAGTGCGACTCTTGTTAGAAAACATCATGTTATCTAATGAGAGGAATCGACATGGGCGCTGTCTATAGTCAACTGAGTATCACGGAACGCCGCAGAATAGAACGCTGGAGACACGCA
>NZ_JBDWPJ010000121.1:0-34848 GCF_039971195.1 Pseudophaeobacter sp. | reverse complement strand
CCGCCTGCCTGACCAATATAATCGGCGATGCCGCATTTGTTGGCGACACCCTCTTCATGCCCGATTTTGGCACTGCGCGCTGTGACTTCCCGGGTGGTTCTTCCGAAGAGCTGTACAACTCGATCCAAAAGATCCTGTCCCTGCCGGATGAGACCCGCATTTTTGTCGGCCATGACTACAAGGCTCCCGGACGGGATGACTACGCCTGGGAAACCACGGTGGGCGAGCAAAAAGCGCTCAATGTGCATATCGGTGAAGGACGCCCGGTGGAAGAATTCACCAAGATGCGTGATGCCCGCGATGCAACCCTTGGCATGCCAAGGCTGATCCTGCCCTCGCTGCAGGTCAATATGCGGGCGGGCCAAATGCCCGAACCCGACGCCCAGGGGGATGTCTTCCTGAAGCTGCCGGTCAACAAGATCTGACTTCAGCCCTCATGGGCCGGAACTGGCGTCTGGCCAGGCCAGCCCCTGCCCCAATGCTGTGCCCGTCTGGGCACGGAACTTTGCAGTCGCTGACTGGCTCACAAATTGGCAGTGGCACAACTGCCCCACAAGATAGGAACGCGCAAAATGGAAATGGATTGGGTCTGGGGTCTCGTCGGAGGCGGGCTGATCGGATTGGGTGGAGCGGTTTTTCTGCTCGGCAATGGCCGCATCATGGGGGCCAGCGGCATCATCGGCGGGCTGATCGATGGCTCTGGCCGCAGCAATACAGCGGAACGTCTGGCTTTCCTTGTTGGTGTCGTGGTGATGCCAATGATGCTGCTGCCGCTCTATGAGGGGGGCGTCGACACTCACCTGACCAGCAATATCGGCGTGATCATTGCCGCGGGCCTTTTGGTTGGGGTCGGCACCAGAATTGCCAATGGCTGCACCTCGGGCCATGGGGTCTGCGGTATTTCCCGGCTCTCGCTGCGCGGCATCGTTGCCACCGTTTTCTACATCCTTGCAGGCGGGCTCACCATCGTCCTGTTCCGTCACATCCTGGGAGTGATCTGATGCAGCGTTTACTTCTTGCCCTGCTGTCTGGCGGGCTGTTTGGTGCCGGGCTGTTTGTTTCCGGCATGACCGACACCACAAAGGTCCAGGGCTGGCTGGATGTCTTTGGCAACTGGGACCCAACCCTGGCCTTTGTCATGGGGGGCGCCATCGTGCCGATGTTCTTTGCCTGGCGTCTGACATCGGGTCGCGCGCCACTGGTGGGCGGTGACTTCCCCGATGCCCCCCGCCCTGAGATGGATCACCGGCTGATCACCGGCTCTGTGCTTTTTGGCATGGGTTGGGGCCTCGCCGGTCTCTGCCCTGGTCCGGCCATTGCCTCGCTCAGCTACAACGGCTCTGGCGGCTTTATCTTCATGGGGGCTATGCTTTTGGGCATGGGCCTGGCACCAATTGCAGGGCGGCAACTGGACGGACTGGCAGCAAAGGTTTAAACAGCGCCTCATGGATGCACGTGTGATTACCCCCCGCTACGCCGTCTCGCCGCAAATCTCGGTCGAAGACATGCCTGAAATCGTGGCCGACGGTTATAAGACGGTGATTTGCAATCGCCCCGATGCCGAGGTGCCGCCCAGCCACCAGGCGGACGCCATCCGCGCCGCTGCCGAGGCTGCCGGGCTGGTGTTTCACGAGCTGCCGCTGACCCATCAGACCATGACACCGGAAAATGTCGCCCAACAGCGAGCCTTCTACGAAGACTGCCCCGGTCCGGTTCTGGCTTATTGCGCCTCTGGCACCCGCTGTTCAGTGGTCTGGTCGCTGGGCGTCGCCTCTGACCTGAGCGCGGATGAGATTTTGCAAAAAACCAGCAAGGCCGGCTATCAGTTGGATGGATTGCGCCCCGCCCTGGAGGCAATTGCCGAAGGGTAACGCCTCTCCGAACAGACCTTAACTGACCTTTGGCTCTGGCCTGAAGTCGTGGTCCGTTTCAAATGGCTAGAGGTAAAAACACCCGGCCTTACTTCCGTAAGGTCGGGTTTTTCATGCCTGCCACCAGGCATAGATATTCGGACTGAGACCTTTGTTCGCTCAAAGCGCTCGCCTAGGCCGGATCGCCCTCAAGCCCCGCCAGTTTTGAGATTTCGGCCGCAGCATCATCCGGATTGAACGCGGCCATACCATCATCCAGCCCTGGGAAATCGCCCATTGGAGCGGCCCCCATTCCAAGGTCAGCCCCTAGATCGCCGCCGAGGTTCCCCCCAAGATCACCGCCAAGGCCGCCACCCAGATCGCCGCCCATGCCACCGCCCAGATCACCAAGACCCGCCCCGAGGTCGCTCATGTCGTCATTCAGGCCGCTGGGGTCAAGATCACCGCCCATGCCCCCCATGCCGCCCATATCAAGGCCACCTGCAGGCGCGTCGAACCCCATGCCATCATCCAATGGGTCCTGCAGATCCTGATCCGCAATCCCAAGGCTCAGCCCAGCGGGCTCTTCCATCGGCGGCAGGCTCGGCATAGCATCCCCTGCAATACTATCGGCAAAGCCATCGCTGGCATCCGGCAGCGCCGGAGGCTGGTCTTTCTGGCCAATATTCAACCGCACCGCGCGGGCACCATTCAGCTGACCCAAACGACCAGTGGCAATGGATTTTCCCTCAATACCGATCAGATCCGTCTCATAGAGGAAGGCCTGATCCAGTGGCAAAACCTCGCCCACTTTCAGAGCAGAGAATTCATTCAACGGCACCCGCACCTTGCACAGGATCGCAGATAGCTCTGCCCGCATCGCCCCCATGCCAGAGGCCAGTGAGGGTCCAACAGCGCCGCCACTCAGGCCAAGCTCTTCTGGAGTTGGCTCTGGCAAGATAAGTTTCAAAACGCCCTGCATCGCGCCAATGGCCAAATCGACGTTCAGCGTGATCATCCGGTAGTTCTCGCCCTCGAGCCCCAGAACCAGCGAGCGCACATCCTCGACCTGGGCGCCGTAGCGATAGCCGGAAAAGATCAGCTGATCCGGCTGGCCTTCCAGCAGATCATAGATCTTGCTAAAGGATTTCTCCAAGAACTCCGCCATCATTGCCGCATCGGTTGGGGTGTAATTCCGCTCTGACGGGGCTTTGCCCATGATCTGGCCAATGGTCTGTTTCTGGATCAGCGCCGTCACCAAGGCCGCGTCCAGCGAGGCCGCGCCCATGCGCCCGTTCGGGCCATCCAGCACCACCAGCAGGTCTTTGTCCGACAGTTGGTCAGGCAGATCTTCGGGGGTCCGGTTGGATTGACGCGCAGCCAAAACCGCCAGGGGCAGGTCGCATTGCTCCGAAGCCGCGCGCGCAAGCGACCGACGCAGAGCCTTGAGCGTAAAAGACCCGCTTTGGCCCGAAGGCCCATCTTTTGACGCCGCGAGTTTGCGCGCGAGTCCACCACCAGACCCGCCGCTCTCGGCTTGTAATTTCTCTGCTTCAGACATCAGTCATCAACCTGCACGTTTCGCGCTCCCTTTTTTAATGTCTTAAAGCCCGTTCGTTACCAAGACCTTTACAATGACATTTACGTGGTAATTTTTCGCTCGATTGGTAGGGAAATTCTGAAACTGCCACCGCTCTGCCCAGGGAGGTAGGAAATATCGCCCTGCAGGCGCTGCATGATTTCGCGACAAATCGCCAGTCCGAGCCCGGCACCACCTGCACGCTCAGGGCTAACACGCGAGAACTTCTCAAAAATCAACTGCTGGTGGTCCGCAGGGACGCCGCTGCCGTTGTCGGTAAAATCGATCCAGATTTCGCCTAATCCGCGAGTCACGCGTATCGTCAGTTCAGGCGACTTTGCGTCGCAATACTTCTGTGCATTGGCGATCAGATTGATGAAGACCTGTGCCAGCCGATCCAGATCTGATGAGATCCGAATTGCCTCCAATTTGGGGTCACGGTGCACCACCATTGCTTGCTCGGATCCCGCCAATGCCGTGGCAACCGCGTGGTCCATGACCTCGTCCAAGGTCCCGCTTGAGATATTCAAGCTGACCTGGCCGCTTTCCAACACGCTCAGATCCAGCAGATCATTCAACAACCTTGTCAAACGCAGGGCCTCGTCGTGAATGATGGTGGCATAACGGGTCTTTTCCGACAGGGCCATTTCTCCTTCGTCCCGTAGGATTTCGGAAAAGGCCCGGATCGAGGTCATTGGCGTGCGCAGCTCGTGGCTGACCTGGCTGAGGAAAGCATCCTTTTGCTGCGAGATCTGCGTCAGCTTCTCGTTCGACACCCGCAATTGTCGCGCTGTCCGCGACAGCTCGGCGGATTGCTCTTCGAGCTGATTGGAATACTCCAGCATCTGCGCCGTTTCATCCGCCACCGCCAAAAGATCCTGCACCGAGACCGAAGAGCCGCCGACGATCTGACCGATCATCGCATGGGCCGCCGCCGCGCCAATTGAGGCGCCAAGCTCACGTTCAAGCCGCTCGAGGAAAACCGGCGTTGGCTCTGGCAGGGTGCCACGTCCGCCCTGACGCGCCAATTCGCGCTGGAAAAACCCCTGCGCCTCGGCCGCGCCCAAAATACGCTGCGACATTACCATCAGGTCTTCGCTTTGGGCGACGGATCCGGTCCAGCCACGGGGGCCGGAGGAATGTTCAAACACATTGACAAACTGAGCGCCCTGCAGCCGCTCGATCGGGCTGGGGAAGGTCATCAGCGATACGATGCAAAACACTGCCGCATTGAGGCTCATCGACCAGAGGACAGCATGCACCGTCGGGTCCAGTCCCTCGATGCCAAACAGCGCCTGGGGGCGCAGCCAGGACAGGCCAAACAGCCCCTCGCCCAAAACATGATCCGGCAGCAACCCGCCACCCAATGCGGGCAGCAACATGGTATAGACCCAGATGCCAAAGCCCACAGTCAACCCGCTCAAAGCGCCAGTTCGGGTGGCGCCACGCCAGAACAATCCACCGACAAGTGCCGGCAGCATCTGGGAAATCCCGGCAAAGGAGATCAGCCCTACCGCCGCCAGCGCCGCACCGCCGCCAGACAATTTGTAGTAGAAATAGCCAAGCGCCAGAATAACCGCGATGGAGATCCGCCGGGCAAACAGCACCACATTGCGCACATCGCCAGAGACCGAGGCGCCGGTCTCTCCCTGCATATGCAGCCAGATCGGCATCACCATATGGTTCGACACCATGGTTGAGAGCGCCATAGCGGCCACGATCACCATCGAGGTGGCCGAGGAAAACCCGCCCAGGAAGGAGAGCATCGCCAGCCCCGTCTGCCCCTGCGACAGCGGCACGGTGAGCACAAAGAGATCCGGGTTTGACCCAGCCGGCAGCAGCTCCAGCCCGATGGCGGCAATTGGCACTACAAACATCGAGATCAGCAAGAGATAGAGCGGAAAGGCCCAAGCCGCGACCCGCAGGTGGCGCTCGTCCTCGTTTTCCACCACCATGACCTGAAACATTCGCGGCAGGCAGACAAAGGCCGCTGCCGACAAAAAGGTGATGGTGGCCCAACGTCCGCCGTCCACCCGCCAGTCGCCAATGCGCGAAGCATCGATCCGCGCCAGGGTTTCAGACACCCCGTCCGACAGCCCCCAGACCACAAAAATACCAACCGCCAGCAGGGCCAACAGTTTGACCATGGCCTCTAGGGCAATCGCCGTGACCACCCCGTGGTGGCGTTCATTTGCGTTCAGGTTGCGGGTGCCAAACAGAATGGCAAAGACCGCTAGGCCGACAGTCACCCAGAACACCGTGGTGGTCTCGTGATAGCTGCGCAGCGGATCGGCCTCGGCAAAAATCGCAAAGGACAGAGTAATGGACTGCAATTGCAGTGAAATATACGGGGTGATGCCAATCACCGCCAAGACGGTCACGCCGATAGCCAGGGCGTTGGATTTGCCATAGCGGGCCGACAACAGATCCGCGATTGAGGTCACCCGCTGACTCCGGCCCACCCGCACCAGTTTGCGCAGGCCCCACCACCAGCCCACCATGACCAGGGTTGGCCCCAGATAGATGGTGAGGAACTCCAGCCCCGACCGCGCCGCATAGCCAACCGCGCCATAAAAGGTCCAGGCGGTGCAATAGATCGAGAGCGAAAGGGTGTAGATCAGCGGTGAGCGCATCCAGGCCGAGCTTTGCCCCCGTGCGGCGCGGCGGTCAGCGAGGAAGGCCACAAAGAACAGCAGTGCCACATAGCTCAGGCAGACCAGCGCCAGCACATTGAGCGAGGCCATCAGCGCGGCTCATCCTGGGGACCGCCATCAGTCCAATGTCCCGCCCAAAGCTTGACCGCGACGCCAAAGGCAAAGCTCACCGCGATCAGCCCGGCCCAGACCACAAAGATATAGGTGATCGCCGCAGAGGTCGGCATGCCGCCATGATTGCCCGGTGCCGGATAGGGATCCGGATTTGGCCACATCAGGGGCACCAGAAACAGCAAAGCCCCCAGGATTGGCAATAGCCGGGCAATATCCATCAGACGGCGGCGGCGATAGGTGCGTCGCTCGACAAAGGGGCTCTTTGGCTCATCTTGGCGCCCTGCCCCGTCGCCGCGCATTAGAACTGCCAGCCCGTCATGACGACGCGCCTTGGTCCGGCAGGGCCGGTTCGTCCTGATAGGCCTGGGCATGCAGATCACGCACCGCCGTCAGCACCTCAGAGTTGGAAAAGGGCTTGGTCATGAACCGGGTCACCCCGGCCCGTTCCGCCATTTCCCGATCCTTGAGCTGGCCACGGGCGGTCAGCATCAGTACCGGCAGGTCCTGCATATCGTCAAAGGCCCGCAACTCCTGGATCACCTCAAGGCCGCTTTTGCCCGGCAACATCAGGTCCAGAATCACCAGATCAGGGCCCGCCGCGCGGATCACCTCCACTGCGTCGCCCCCATTGCCATGGACATCAACGCTCCAGCCATCGCGGGTCAGTAGAAAACGAATGGCCTCGGCAATATTGGTCTCATCTTCGATTAAAACTACATGTCTGCTCATTGGCAGATATTCCTCCCAGCGCGGTTTTATTGGGATATTTGGCCCAAGACCGCGTTCTCATCCGTGGCCAGCCTAGCCGCCCCGCCCGGTCACTGTCAAAACTCTTCCTTCAGAATCGAGGGTTCCCGGCGGGCTGCGCAAGTTTGTCGCGGGCAGATCCGGCAAGTGGCCCCCACCGGCTGCGAGTCGGTGGGCACCTCGCGGCGCGGCAGGATCAGCATCACCGCGTGATACTGCGGATCCCTGTCAAAGGAGCCCGGCACATGGCTCCAGGCCACCGCAAGACATTCAAAGCCTAAGGTGCTGCGCCCCTGCTGCACTACGTTGCGGCGCAGCGGCACATCGGGCCGTTGCAGCGCCGTATAGACCGGCCACAGCGGACAGGATGCACCAAAACGCGGCAGGGCAAACCCCGCCACCGGTTTGCGAAACAGGATCGAGCCCGAGGCGTCGCTGATCACCAGCCCAGCCTCCTGCCCCAACACCTCGGCGGGCAGCACCCCCAACCGGCGCAACACTGCAGGCAGATCGACCTGGAACCGCTGGGCAATGGCCGAGGGATCCAACCCCCGCTGCTTGATCACCTGACTGACATCTTTGAGGGGCATCTTCCGCGCGTCGCTTTGATATTGTTCCAAGGCACTGCGGGCGATCACCCGTGCGGCCTCGCTGACCAATTGAGGCGCTGCGGCAATCAGCGCTTTGGGATCGCTGCGCCCTTCCTCCAGTTCTGCAAAATGATAGCCATGGGCGAGGTAGAACTCCTCGGCCTCTTCCTGCGGCACGCCGCGCCGCTCTGAACTGCTGTCACTTTCATCAAGAAAATTCACCAGTGCCCGGCTGCTTTCGGCCAGACGCAGAGAATCCTCATTCAGGTTCTTGTGAAAGCGATCGCGCCATTCGGTTTCCAGCTCACCGGTTTCCGCCAGAATGGATGCGGTTGACCGGATCGCTGCCGCCGTTGACAACACCTCATGCAGCGAGGCCGCCAGATGTGGATCATGGGTGAGCCTGTCCGACAGGGTTTCAACCGTACGCTCCAACCGGGAGATCCGCTGATGATTGCTCGCCAGCACCTCGGCCCAGCCGGGAAAACGACCCGCAAACTCATCGGTCCGGTCCAGTTCTGCAACTGGGGTGCCGGCATCGGCGGCAGCTTCGCGCAGGGAGGCAATCAAAGCGGCCTCAGCTCCTTCGGTCAGCATTGAGGGTTCAACGCCCAGGACCTGCGCCAGATCCACCAGGAGCTTACCGCCGATTCTGCGGCGGTTGTGTTCGATCAGATTGAGGTAGGAGGCTGAGATTCCAGCCTTGCGCGCCAGCTCCGCCTGGCGAATACCCAGGATCAAACGACGTTCACGAATGCGGCTGCCTGTCAGCGTGTCACGCGCCATGGGGGGCCTCCCTATCAAAATCACATCTTTTCAACGACTTTCTGCGCCGCAACATAAGAAACTTTACAGAATTCCGCCGAACACTGTGCATTTGTTTACAGAATAGATGATCATTTCAAGGGTTTTATTGCGCAATTTTACAACTCTCTCCCATACTGATTTTGCACAAAACGTGCAGACGCCTGGGCAGAAGTGAGGAGCTGGCCAGCGTTTTACACATAAGGGAGGATTAAATGTCCAAGTCAGCATTCTCGCGTCGCGGGGTCCTGAAGTCAGGTGCTCTTGCAGGCGGTGGCCTTGCGCTTCCAACTATTTTCACCGCGTCTTCGGCAGCCGCTTTCACCAATGACCCAACCGGCAGCTCGGTTACTCTGGGCTTCAACGTGCCGCAGACCGGCCCCTATGCCGATGAGGGCGCCGACGAGCTGCGCGCCTATCAGCTGGCCGTTGAGCACCTGAACGGTGGCGGCGATGGCGGCATGATGAACACCTTCTCGTCCAAGGAGCTGCAAGGCAATGGCATCCTGGGCAAAGAGGTCAAATTTGTAACTGGCGATACCCAGACAAAATCTGACGCGGCCCGTGCTTCGGCCAAGTCGATGATCGAAAAAGACGGCGCTGTCATGATCACCGGCGGCTCGTCCTCTGGTGTGGCGATCGCGGTTCAGGGCCTGTGCCAGGAAGCTGGCGTGATCTTCATGGCCGGTCTGACGCACTCCAATGACACCACCGGTAAAGATAAGAAAGCCAATGGCTTCCGTCACTTCTTTAACGGTTACATGTCCGGTGCCGCGCTGGCACCCGTGCTGAAGAACCTCTATGGCACCGACCGTAACGCCTATCACCTGACCGCCGACTACACCTGGGGCTGGACTCAGGAAGAATCGATCGCAGCCGCGACCGAAGCTCTGGGCTGGAACACCGTTGAGAAAGTCCGGACGCCTCTGGCCGCCACTGACTTCTCTTCTTACATTGCTCCGGTTCTGAACTCTGGTGCGGACGTGCTGGTTCTGAACCACTACGGCGGCAACATGGTGAACTCGCTGACCAATGCGGTTCAGTTTGGCCTGCGTGAGAAAGTCGTGAATGGCAAGAACTTCGAGATCGTTGTTCCGCTCTATTCGCGTCTGATGGCAAAAGGTGCTGGTGCCAACGTTAAGGGCATCCACGGTTCCACCAACTGGCACTGGTCCCTGCAGGACGAAGGCAGCCAGGCCTTTGTGCGCTCCTTTGGCACAAAATACGGCTTCCCACCCAGCCAGGCGGCACACACCGTTTACTGCCAGACCCTGCTTTATGCAGATGCCGTACAGCGCGCGGGTTCCTTCAACCCATGCGCCGTGGTCGAAGCTCTGGAGGATTATGAGTTCGACGGTCTGGGCAACGGTAAGACACTGTACCGGGGCGACGACCACCAGTGCTTCAAAGACGTTCTGGTTGTGCGCGGGAAAGAAAACCCGACCTCCGAGTTCGACCTTCTTGAAGTGGTTGAAGTCACACCTGCTGCACAGGTTACCTATCCTGCGGATCACCCGATGTTTGCCGGCGGTGCGCTTGGTAGCTGTAACTCGGGCGCCTGATACAGGTACTCTTGGCCGGGCGCTCGCTGTAGCGCCCGGCACTTTATCTCAATTCTGACATCCCGGTTTCACCTGACGCGGCTTTGGCCGTCTGGGCGTGCCGTTAAGACGGGGCATGAGGCCCTGCGCAGTCGGAATCCACCACTTCCACATCGAAGAACCCAAGGGTGGGGACAATGGACGCAATCCTTTTGCAAATTTTAAACGGGCTGGACAAAGGCTCTGCCTATGCGCTGATCGCGCTAGGCCTGACACTCATTTTTGGCACGCTGGGCGTGGTGAACTTTGCGCATGGCGCCCTGTTCATGATCGGGGCTTTTTGCGCCGTCACTCTGCAGCGTGTCCTCAACCTCAGCTATGAAGTCGTCGACGAGACCCAAAAGGATTTCCTCGGTAACCCGCTGAAAGTAAAGACACCCTATGTGGAAAGTTGGTTTGGCCCTGAGGTGGGCAGCGCCATAATAGATTGGGCCGTGCCACTGGCGATCCTCTTTGCCATTCCGATCATGATCTTTGTCGGATTTGTGATGGAACGCGGGCTGATCAAACATTTCTACAAGCGCGAGCACGCCGACCAGATCCTGGTGACCTTTGGCCTCGCCATCGTGCTGCAGGAAGTGATCAAATACTTCTACGGCGCCAACCCAATTCCGACCTCCGCCCCCGAAGCTCTGAGCGGTGTTGCCAATGTCGGGGCTCTGCTGGGAATGGATATTGTCTATCCGGTCTGGCGCATCGTCTATTTCTTCTTCTCGGTCGTCATCATCGGCGGCATCTTCTCCTTCCTGCAGTTCACCACTTTCGGTATGGTTGTGCGCGCAGGCATGGCAGACCGCGAAACCGTTGGTCTCTTGGGCATCAATATCGACCGCCGCTTTACCATCATGTTTGGTATCGCCGCCGCCGTCGCCGGCCTTGCCGGGGTGATGTACACGCCGATCAACTCCCCCAACTACCATATGGGCATGGACTTTCTGGTGCTCAGCTTTGTGGTTGTGGTTGTGGGTGGCATGGGCTCGCTGCCTGGCGCCGTTCTGGCCGGTTTTATGCTTGGCATTCTTGAGGCCTTTGCCTCGATGAACGAAATCAAATCGTTCCTACCCGGTATTGACCAGATTATCATCTACGTCGTTGCGATCATTATTCTGCTCACCCGTCCGCGGGGTCTGATGGGCCGCAAAGGTGTGATGGAGGAATAACACATGTTCGGACTTGATAAAAAAGACACTCGGATGCTTTTGGTCGTCGCAGTACTGGCGCTCTTTGCACCCTTCATCCTCAATCCTTTCCCCACCGGCAGCGCTATGGCGCAGTTCAACGCGGGCTACCCGGATCTGATGCAACGCTTTGTGATCTTTGGCATCTTTGCCATTGGTTTCAACATCCTCTTTGGTCTCACCGGCTATCTCTCCTTTGGCCATGCGGCCTTCCTGGGTGTCGGTTCCTACTCCGCCGTCTGGATGTTCAAATTGCTGAGCATGAACGTGGTCCCTGCCATCCTGCTCTCGGTTGCGATCTCGGGGCTGTTTGCGCTGCTCATCGGCTTTGTCTCTCTCAGACGCTCAGGCATCTACTTTTCGATCCTGACCCTGGCCTTTGCGCAGATGTCCTTTAACCTGGCCTATTCGGTGCTGACCCCGATCACCAATGGTGAAACCGGTCTGCAGCTGACCCTGGATGACCCTCGTGTTCTGGGTGTTTCGGCCACGGCGGATGGCTCAATCCCGGTGACCAGCCTCTTTGGTCTCGAGATGCGCTCCACCTATGAAATGGTTGTTGGTCCCTGGGCCTTCCAGTTCAACGCAGGTTATTATCTTTGTGCCCTGGCACTGCTGGCAGCCTTCTATCTGTCCATCCGCATCTTCCGCTCGCCCTTTGGCATGATGCTGCGGGCGGTGAAGTCGAACCAGCAGCGGATGAACTACACTGGCCTCAACACCAAGCCCTACACTCTGGCGGCCTTTGTGATCTCTGGCATGTATGCTGGTCTGGCTGGCGGCCTTATGGCCTCGATGGATCCGCTTGCAGGTGCCGAGCGCATGCAGTGGACCGCCTCTGGTGAGGTTGTTCTGATGACCATCCTTGGCGGTGCGGGCACCCTGATCGGTCCGGTTCTGGGCGCAGGCTTCATCAAATACTTCGAGAACATTTTCTCCAAGATCAATGACAACGTGCTGCATGGCTGGTTCAGCTTTATGCCAGATGGGCTCGAAAACTTTGTGGTCTTTGTCATTCACCCCTTCATCGGCAAGGGCTGGCACCTGACCTTGGGCATCCTGTTCATGCTGGTTGTGGTCTTCCTGCCTGGCGGTCTGGTCGAAGGTGGTCAACGCATCGCCAAATGGGTGAAGGGTCGCAATAACAAAGACGACTCCACCTCTGCCACCAAAACCCCTGCGGAATAAGGAGACGGATTGATGGGTATTCTTGAAGTCAAAAACGTAGGCAAACGCTTTGGTGGCCTGCAGGCGCTGGGAGATGTGAATCTCAGCGTCAAGGAAAACACCGTCCACGCCATTATCGGACCCAATGGCGCGGGCAAATCCACCCTGCTGAACTGCCTGGTGGGCAAGCTGATCCCGGACACCGGATCGGTGATGTTCGACGGCCAGTCGGTGCTGGGGCGCAAACCCTATGAGATCAACCAGATGGGCATCAGCCGCGTCTTCCAAACGCCCGAGATCTTTGGCGATCTCACGGTGTTGGAAAACATGATGATCCCTTGCTTTGCCAAACGCGATGGCGCATTCGCCTTGAATGCGATCACCTCGGTTCCCAACGAAAAAGACGTTGTGGAAAAGGCCGAAGACATGCTGGTTGAGATGAACATGGCGGATAAGCGGCATATGCATGCGGCTGCCATGTCGCGCGGGGATAAACGCCGCCTTGAGATCGGCATGTGCCTGTCTCAGGAACCGCGTTTGCTCCTGTTGGATGAACCCACCGCCGGCATGGCGCGGGCCGATACCAACAACACCATTGATCTGTTGAAAGAGATCAAGGAACAGCGCGACATCACCATCGCCATCATCGAACACGACATGCATGTGGTGTTCTCTCTTGCGGATCGGATCACCGTTCTGGCCCAGGGTACCCCCCTGGTCGAGGATGATCCGCAAAACATCCGTGGCAATCCAAAAGTGCGCGAAGCCTATCTCGGCGAGTCGGCGTAAGAAACGGACGCTCCCGGCCCATCCTGACTGGCAGCTATCGTCAGCCCGGATGGGTCAGAGCAAGAAAGGACAAGACAGATGAACGTCAAACCCGACTTTTCCAAGAACGCCAATCAGGCGACCACCGCGCCGGCCTTTCTGTCGGTCTGGGACATGCATGCCTATTATGGCGAGAGCTATATCGTGCAGGGCATCAACTTTAACGTCCACGAGGGCGAGATCCTGGCCCTTTTGGGCCGCAACGGCGCGGGCAAGACCTCAACCCTGCGCTCCATCGCCCGCATTGGCGATCCGCAGGTGACCCAGGGGGAGATCTGGCTGGATCACCAGCCGCTGCACCTGATGGAAAGCCACGAGGCGGCCACTGCCGGATTGGGGCTGGTCCCCGAAGATCGCCGCATCATTGCCGGGCTCACAGTCGAGGAAAACCTGCAGCTGGCCCAGATCGCCCCGCCCATCGGCTGGTCGATTGAACGGCTTTATGATCTGTTCCCCCGTCTGGGTGAGCGTCGCAAGCAGGAGGGCGTGACCCTGTCGGGCGGTGAACAGCAGATGCTGGCCATTGCCCGCGCCCTGGCCCGCGACATCAAGGTGCTCTTGCTGGATGAACCCTATGAAGGTCTGGCACCGGTGATTGTGGATGAGATCGAAAAGACCCTTATCCACGTCAAGGAGCAGGGCATGACAACCATTCTGGTTGAACAGAATGCGGTGCGTGCGCTTGAACTGGCAGACCGGGCGGTGATCCTCGACACCGGTGGCATCGTCTTTGACGGTACGGCCTCCGAGGTTCTGGAAAACGCCGAGCTGCGCGCCGAATATCTGGCGATCTGATCGCCTATAAACTTAAATGCTGTTCTGATCTCTAGCAGCAACAGCACTCTGGCCGGCGCCCTTTCCTGGGCGTCGGCTTTTTTGTCGGTTGCTGGCCGATCTGGAAAAACGGTGCCATTTCAATCCTAAACCAGAGTTATAGGGCGCGGGTTTCGCTCTAGCCTCCACCTTTGGGCCTATTTCAAATCCCCCCACGCTTTCCAAAGTTGGTGGCAAGGACGTGATCACCATGTCCCGCACATTCATCCCCTTTCGGAGAGTTCATATGTTCACCAAATCCCTTACCGCCCTCGCCCTGCTGATCCCTGTTGCCGCTTTTGCCTCTGGCATGGTGCCAGCAGAAGAGGTCCAAACCGCCATCCGCGATCAGCTTTCGGCCCAGGGCTTTGTGGTTCACGAAATCGAAGCCGAGGACAGAGGCTATGAGGTCGAGGCCGACAAGGAAGGTCTGAGCTGGGAGGTCACTTTGGACGCGGACTTCAACATCATCGAGATGGAAGAAGACGACGACGGATCAAAAGATAGTGACGGCTGAGCTGGCCTGCATCGTTGCAGCTTTGCCTTTACTTCAAATGCGGGTGGGGGCTTTGCCTTCCCCGCCCTTGTTTCAGGAGCCCTGTCATGGCCCGTTTTCCCGTTTGGGATCCCTTCATTCGCCTGTTCCACTGGTCTTTGGTGCTGCTCTTTGCTGCCAATTCCTTTGTCATCGATCCGGACAGTGCGCTGCATGCGCCAATTGGCTATGCCATTGTTGCGCTGATCGCCCTGCGGCTGGTCTGGGGGCTGATTGGCAGTCCCTATGCGCGGTTCTCCAGCTTTCCGATCAGTCAGAGCGCGATCTTGAGCCAGATCCGCGACATCGCCCTGTCGCGCCGCGCTGCCCATTGCGGCCACAGTCCGCTCGGCTCTGTGATGATCTGCAATCTGCTCTTTTGCATTCTGGCTCTGGGCGGCAGCGGCTACCTCGCCTCTCTGTCCGGCGGCGCGGTGTTCCCCTGGGCAGAGGATCTGCACGAGTTCCTGGTGGCCTGGGTGCAGTTTTCCATTGTCATTCACATCGGCGCAGTATTTTTTGAAAGCCGCCGCATCGGCGTCGATCTGATCCGCGCTATGATGACCGGCTTCAAGGAAATCCCCCGCTACCGGGCCAAAGAATAGCCCCACCTGCCGGGTTGCAGAGGACAAGCCCCATGACTGACCCGACCAAACCTCTGGTTCTTGTCCTTCTCATCGCCGCGCAGGCCTTTTGCGCGGTGGTCTTTGTTGGCGATGTCATGGCCGATCTTTTTGGCACCGCTGAACAGGAGCCGGAAGGCGGGCATGCCTATTTCGAGGCCCTGGCCACACTGGCCCTGATCGCCGCCATCCTGGTCGAGATCCGTATCCTGCTCTGGCTCCTGCGGCGCAAGGCCCATCTGGAACAGGCGCTCAGCACCGCCCAAAGCGCCGTTCAAGAGGTGATCGATGCTGAGCTGGACAGCTGGCAGCTGACTCCGGCGGAACGGGATGTAGCCAATTTCCTGATCAAGGGGTTGAACACCGGAGAAATCGCCGCGATGCGCGGCAGCGCCGAGGGCACGGTCAAGGCCCAGCTCAATGCGATCTATCGCAAATCCGGCTGCGCCAACCGCGCCGAACTGATGAGCCAGCTGATTGATACTCTGATGGGACAGCGCAGCCAGTCACCCTCCACTGGCTAGCCTACCCCCTCACCCGAGCTCAGATCTCGGCCAGCTGTCGGCGCAGCTCGGTTTTCAGCACCTTGCCATAGTTGTTCTTGGGCAGATCTGGCACAAAAACATAGGCCTTAGGGCATTTGAACCGGGCGATCTGGTCACGACACAGCGCGTCCAGCTCCTGCTCTGTCGCCGCCCCAACGACAAAGGCCACCACCTCTTCGCCCCAATCCGCATGGGGCCGCCCAACAACCGAGACTTCCTGCACCTGCGGGTGTATCAAAAGCACCTCTTCGACCTCGCGCGGGTAGATATTGGAGCCACCCGAGATGATCAGGTCCTTTGATCTGTCCTGCAGCGTCAGATAGCCCGCCGCGTCCAGCACCCCCATGTCCCCCGTCATCAACCAGCCGTCCTTCAGCGCCTCGGCGCTGGCCTTGGGATTGTTCCAATAGCCCGGCATCACCGCATCGCCGCGCACCATGATCTCGCCCATTTCCCCCATCGGCAGCGGATTGCCCCTCGCGTCTCCAATGCGCAGCGCCACGCCGCTTTGGGCGCGCCCCACCCCGGTGAGCCGCGATTTCCAATCGGGATGACTGCGGTCGCAGACCTCTTCGCGCTTCAACGCGGTGATGCCCATAGGACATTCACCCTGGCCATAGATCTGAATGAATATCGGCCCAAAATGCGCCTCGGCCTCGATGATATCTGCCAGATACATCGGCCCACCCGCATAGATCACGCTGCGCAACCCCGCACCGCAGCGCCCCTCAGCCTTGGCTACGGCGGTCATCCGCGTCACCATGGTTGGCGCGGCAAAGATCTGCACGCTGCCAAAATTCTGGGCCAGATCAAAGATCTCCATCTCGTCAAAACCACCGGAAGCCGGGCAAACATGGGCAGCGCCCACCAGCACATGCAGCATGGCATAAAGCCCGGCGCCGTGGCTCATCGGTGCGGCATAAAGGATCTGATCGGCGCCCGTTGCCTGATCCACATCCGAGAAATAACTGAGCGACACAGCAATCAGCATCCTATGGGTGATCTGCACACCCTTGGGCTGGCCCGTGGTACCAGAAGTATAAAACAGCCAGGCCAGATCCTGCGGATCCCGCAGCATAGGGGCTGCAACGGGGATCGCTGCCATGGCCTCGGAAAACTCTGCATCGGCGATTGAAACCACCGGTGTCTCGCCCCCGGCCGCCTCCAGGCTCCCCCGCAAACCAGGCGAGACAAAGACCAGTTTGGCGCCTGAATCCTGCAGGATGAAATGCGCCTCGCGCCCGTGCAGCTTGGCATTGATCGGCACCGCCACCGCGCCGGCATACCAGATGCCAAACAGGGTGATCAGATAGTCCGGACAGTTGGCCATGAACAGAGCGACCCGATCACCCGGTGCGATGCCCCTGGTCTGCAGCCAGTTGGCCAGGGCCGCTGCTCTCTGATCAAAGCCCTGATAGTCCGCCACCTGCTCCTGCCCCAGAAAGAGCGCCGAGCGGGCGCCGTCTGATTGGGCCTGCCGGTGCAGCCATTGCGCGATGTTCATCGCCTGATCTCCCCCTGAAATCCCTGCTCTTTTCAGACCTCTCCGCGGCCCCCTCCTCGGGGCCTTGCGACAAAGAGCCTGCCAAAAACACCCTTCCACGGCACAGCTTTCCCTTCAACTCCGCAAAAATACCCGGTTAATAGAGGGCATGAGCGATATTGCCTTTGACCATGCCCCTGTGGGCCTCGCCGTTTTGGAGAACCGTGTGATCATGCGGTGCAACCAGCAATTTGCTGCCACCTTTGGCGGTGGACCTGCCGATTTCACCGATATGCTGATCGCCGAGCTTTATCCGAGCCAGGAAGATTATCACCGCATCGCAGAGGTGCTGCAGCAGGATGAGGGCGCCAAAAGCGGGCTATATAATGATGAGCGGATCATGCGGCGGCGTTCCGGCGAATTGTTCTGGTGCCGCGTCCGGGGCCGCTCAATCAGCGCCGAAACCCCCTTTCGCACCGGAGTCTGGTCCTTTGCCGATATCTCAGAAGATCGCCCCGTGGTCAGCCTGACCCCGCGAGAGCGTGAAGTGGCGATCCTGACCTGCAAGGGGCTTTCGGCCAAGGAAATCGGGCTGAAGCTGGATCTGTCCTATCGCACCATCGAGACACATCGGGCGCATCTTTTGCAGAAATTCAACGCCCGAAAACTGCCGGAACTGGTGGCCAAGCTGAGCGGCATGCCGCTTTAGCAGGCATTTATCGCCGCTTTTTCGGCCTCAGAGATTGCGAATCCCACGAAGCCTGCCCATTTTATCCGCAGAATCGACAGCGCTTTCCTTGTGGTAAAGCTTACCCTATAAGCGCTTCTAATTTCCGGGCTGCCACACTGGCAGACCTGTGGCAGACCTGTCGGAACCGGCTGAGGACACAATGACAAACAAAACGCACGAAGCAGATGTGGCATTCATCAAGGCACTGGCCGAATTGCTGCGGGACAACGACCTGACCGAACTGGAGGTCAAGCGCGACTATAGCGAAGACGACAGCCTGAATGTACGCGTCTCGCGTCAGGCCATTGTGGCAGCCGCCGCCCCCGTTCAGGTCGCAGCCCCTGTTGCCGCCGCTCCAGCCGCCACAGCCCCCGCTGCTGCGCCCGAGGCCGCTGCCGCCGCTGAGGACCCCGCCAGCCACCCTGGTGCTGTGACCTCGCCCATGGTCGGCACAGTTTACCTGCAGGCTGAACCCGGCGCACCGGCCTTTATCGCCGTTGGCAAACAGGTCAACGAGGGCGACACCCTGCTGATCGTCGAAGCGATGAAAACCATGAACCATATCCCGGCGCCCAAATCTGGCACCGTCAAGCGCATCCTGGTTGAAGATGGCGCTGCCGTCGAATTCGGATCTCCGCTGGCCATCATCGAGTAAGGGCAGCCCATGTTTGACAAGATCCTGATTGCCAATCGCGGAGAGATTGCGCTGCGCGTGATCCGGGCCTGCCGCGAGATGGGCATCAAATCGGTGGCGGTGCATTCCACTGCCGATGCCGATGCCATGCATGTGCGCATGGCCGACGAATCCGTCTGCATTGGCCCGCCCTCGGGCGCGCAAAGCTACCTGTCGATACCGGCGATTATCTCTGCCTGCGAGATCACCGGCGCCCAGGCGGTGCATCCCGGCTATGGCTTCCTGTCGGAAAACGCCAATTTTGTGCAGATCATTGAAGACCACGGGCTGACCTTTATTGGCCCCTCGGCTGCCGATATCCGCACCATGGGGGACAAGATCACCGCCAAGGATACCGCGCAAAAGCTCGGCATCCCGGTTGTGCCCGGCTCTGAAGGTGGCGTTCCGGACGTTGAAAGCGCCCGCAAGGCTGCAGCCGACATGGGTTACCCCGTGATCATCAAGGCCACAGCGGGCGGCGGTGGGCGCGGTATGAAGGTCGCCACATCGGCAAATGACATTGATGTGGCCTTCTCCACGGCCCGTTCCGAGGCCAAGGCTGCCTTTGGCAATGACGAAGTCTATATGGAGAAATATCTCCAGAAGCCGCGTCACATCGAAGTGCAGGTTTTTGGCGATGGCAAGGGCAATGGCGTGCATCTGGCTGAACGCGACTGTTCGCTGCAGCGCCGCCACCAAAAGGTGTTTGAGGAGGCCCCCGGCCCCTCAATCACCCCGGAAGAGCGCGCCCGTATTGGCAAAATCTGCGCCGACGCCGTTGGTGCAATGAGCTATTCCGGCGCGGGCACTGTGGAGTTCCTCTATGAGGATGGCGAGTTCTACTTCATCGAGATGAACACCCGCCTGCAGGTGGAACATCCGGTGACCGAGGCGATCTTTGGCGTCGATCTGGTGCGCGAACAGATCCGTGTAGCCGCTGGTATGCCGCTGTCGTTCACTCAGGATGATCTGCAGATCAACGGCCACTCGATCGAGGTGCGGATCAACGCTGAAAAGCTTCCCAATTTCTCGCCCTGCCCCGGCAAGATCACCGCCTATCACGCTCCTGGCGGTTTGGGTGTGCGGATGGATTCAGCACTTTATGATGGCTATTCGATCCCGCCCTATTACGACAGCCTGATCGGCAAGCTGATCGTGCATGGCCGCGACCGGCCCGAAGCCCTGGCCCGTCTGAGCCGTGCCCTAGGCGAGCTGATCGTTGATGGTATCGACACCACCGTGCCGCTGTTCCATGCCCTGCTGGCCGAGCCAGACGTGCAGTCCGGCAACTACGGCATCCACTGGCTGGAGCACTGGCTGGAAGAAAATCTCGGGGGCTAACCCCTCTCTTTGTCGGGGCGTTCTGTTGCAACAGGGCGCCCCGTTTTACATCCGGCCCCAGCCCGGCCCTTGTCTTCCTCTCGTTCAGGCAAATTGATGAGCCTCACCCCGGATCTTTTGCTACATGCCTATTCCGTCGGGGTTTTCCCGATGGCGGAGCACCGCGAAGATGATGAGGTGTTCTGGGTCGATCCCAAACGTCGCGGCATCTTCCCCATTGAAGGCTTTCATATTTCCCGCTCGCTGGCCAAAACCATCCGCCGCAGCGCCTATGAGATCTCGGTCAACCGGGCCTTTCCTGAGGTGGTAGAGGCCTGCGCCGACCGCGAAGAGACCTGGATCAATGCAGAGATTTTTGCCCGCTATCAGGACCTGCACGCCATGGGCAATGCCCATTCGCTTGAGGTCTGGGATCAGAGCACTCTGGTGGGGGGCGTCTACGGTGTGAGCCTTGGTGCGGGCTTTTTTGGCGAGAGCATGTTTTCGCGCCAGCGCGATGCTTCAAAAATTGCTTTGGCCTATCTGATAGACCGTCTGCAACAGGCGGGATTCCGGCTTTGTGACACCCAGTTCATCACGCCACATCTGGCCTCCCTAGGCGCCATTGAAATCAGCCGCGCCGCCTACAAGGCACGGCTTCAGCAGGCTCTTGAACAGGAGGCAGATTTTAACGCGCCTCAGCTGCCCTCAGCAGCCGGGCTATTGCAGCGGATGACCCAGACATCATAGCGCGCATGGTCCAGCGCCGAGAGCGCCGGACTGGAGGCAATCATCCAACCGTCAAAAAAGACTTCGCCGTTTTGCGGGTCACGGATCGTGAGAAAGGCAAAAGCATCCCCCGTGGGGTTGGCCGCTGGATAGCGGCACTCGGATAGGGTGACGATCAGGCCAAAGATCTCGGCACTGCCCCCGACCGGTACCGTCACATCCGAGTTGTGGCCGTTGACCTTGTCCAGCCCCCGCAGCACCGCCGACACGCCAGCCTCAGCCGGCTCCTGCGCTGCAACTGGCCCCATAGCCAGGCCAAGCCCCAGAATGGCGCCCAAAGCCACCCGACGGGGAAAACGCGCCACACCCAGACTCATGAATCGTCTCCGCCACCAGAGACAAATTTCACCAATAGCGAGATCAGGCTGACCGCGCCCTGGGTATCCAGGACCTCGTCACCGGGCTCAAAATTGAACGGCGACCCGCCGGGCATCAGCTCGACAAAATTGCCGCCTAATAGGCCTTCGGAGGAGATGATAACCGCGCTGTCATCGGGCACCAGGATGCCCTCGAGCACCGAAAACCGGGTATCGGCGCGAAAGGTCTCAGGGTTAAGCTCAACCCCGGTCACCGTGCCAACCTTGACGCCCGCAAGGCGCACATCGGTGCCGACCCCCACCCCTTCGAGCGACCGGAACGACGCGTTCAGCTCATAGCCGTCGCCAGCAGCAGACAGACCAGCGACCTGCCCGGCATAAAGCGCAAATCCAAGGGCAGCAGCCAGAACAAAACCGCCTGCCAGAACTTCTGTTGTATTTTGCGACATGGGGTCTCTGCCTAGAACTAAGGGTCAAAAAGAGCAAAGGACCAAAGAGCCATCTGCCCTTGGGTCCCAGAATGTGTAACGAGCCGTGGCCGTCTTAGGCCTATTCCGGCGCCCAGGCCTCGTAATCGCTGCGTGCCTCGGGGCTGGCACCGCTGCGGATCGAACCAGCCGGCGCATAGGCTTTCAGAGTGCCGGTCAGGTTTTCCTGATGCGGCTTTTCCCATTCCTTATGAACCAGCGGCTTCTTGCTTGGCAGCTCATCAAAGGTGCGGTGCAGCCAGCCGTGCCAATCGGCGCCAATGCGCGAGGCTTCAACTTCGCCGTTGAAAATCACCCAGCGACGGCTGTCGTCGGCATTGTGATAAAACACATTACCCTGGTCATCCTCGCCCACCTTTATCCCCTTGCGGGCGGTAAAGATCTGGGTGTTCAGCGTCTGACCGTTCCACCAGGTCACAGCGCGCAAAAGAGTGTTCAGGATTCCCATGGATGCCTCCGAAGATTTCCACAACCGTATGACGCAATTTCCCGCCAAGGTCCAGTGGCTTGCACGCGACAAGACTGCCCCCGGCGGGTTTTGGTACAACTATCGCCTAGGCCTTAAGGTTTGGTAGCCGCCGCCCTTTGTTCACAAAAGGTCAGCCGGTTGCCAAAGGGATCCGTCAGGGTCATCTGCAGCCCCCAGGGCACCTCCTCAAGGCCGGGATTGAGATTGGGGTAATCCCTGGCCTGCACTTCTCCGTGCAATTGCTCCAATTGCTGCACTGGAATGAAACAACGCCCGCCCGGTGTGGCATCGCCATGATGCTCGCTCACGTGCAGCAGACAGCCAGAGCGGGAAATCTGCTGATAGAGCGGCATATCAGGGGAATGGCGATGCTCCCAGTCAACCATGAAACCGAGGTAGTCGATGTAGAAGGCGCGGGCCTTTTCACCGTCGAAACTGCGAATAATCGGGATCGCAGAGCCAATGACAATTTTCGTTTCAAGCTGAGCCTGTTCCGGTCGGTCACTAATTTGCGCAGCTAGGACATTCCAATCCGGCAGATCGAATTGTCGGGCTACCAGCTCCAAAGACCGGGCGTGAGAAACCTCGACCCCCTGCTGTTTCAACCCTGCCCGCAGGGATTTTGCCATGGCTTTGGCATCGCTATAGTCGCGCATTGCGCCTGTCCTTTTCCAACGGAAGACCCAGTCGTCAGCGCTCGCGTTACCTCGTGATCCACCTGATGTAGAAAGACAAAAGCTATGTAGTTTTCAGTATGTTCACCGTGCCGAAATCCGACTGCGAGCAGCAGGCCATACCAGCCTGCTACCAAAATAGATCCCTCCACCCGCAACCGCAAGTAAATACCCGACTAAAACAGGCAGCAATATCCCCCGCTTGCCAAGCTAGTCAGCTGATGCCAGCGCGGTCACTTCAATTTCAATCCGATACTTGGGATCGATCAGCCCGCATTCAATCATCGTCGCAGCCGGAGGGTTGGCGCCAAACACCCCGGCCAGCATCGGCCAGCAGGCGTCAAACTCATGACGGTCCGGCAGATAGTAGTTCACCCGCACCACATCAGCAAAACCGGCACCGGCCTCCTGCAGCGCCTTACCAATGATCTCCAGCGCCGAGGCGCATTGGCTGACCACATCCTCCCCCTGCCCGACAGTGCCGGCCACATGCACAAAGCCACCCGCCACCACAGCGCGGCAATAGCCCACCTTGGCTTCAAACTCACCGCCCGATGAAATCCGTCTAATCCCAGCCATTCTTTTTTCCCTTTCATTTGGCCCCAAATATCCTGGGGGTGCGGGGGCAAAGCCCCCGCATAACAAGAAAGGCCAATGTCAAAAGACATTGGCCATTTTTTTCTGGTCACTAAGCCGCGCCCAGTACCTCTTGCCATCTCGCCATATCAGCTCGCAGAGGCAGGCTCTTTTTCGGCATCCTCATGGATCATCAAAGGCTGCGCATCCGAGGTGACCGCCTCTTCGTTCACCACAACCTTGGAGACGCTGCCCATGCCCGGCAGTTCGAACATGGTTTCCAGCAGCAGATCCTCCAGGATCGAGCGCAGGCCCCGCGCACCGGTTTTACGCTCAATCGCGCGCTTGGCGATGGCGCTCAGCGCTTCTTCGGTAAAGTCCAGCTCGGTCTCTTCCAGCTCAAACAGGCGCTGATACTGTTTCACCAGCGCGTTCTTTGGCTTGGTCAGGATGGTGACCAGCGCGTCTTCGTCCAGATCCTCCAGCGTTGCCAGCACCGGCAGACGGCCAACAAATTCCGGGATCAAACCAAATTTCAGCAGATCTTCCGGCTCCAACTCCTGGAAGATCTCACCTACGCCGCGATCGTCATTGTTGCGCACGTCAGCGCCAAAGCCCATGGCAGAGCCCTTGCCGCGCTGCGCGATGATGCGATCCAGACCGGCAAAGGCGCCGCCGCAGATGAACAGGATATTGGTGGTGTCCACCTGCAGGAATTCCTGCTGTGGGTGTTTGCGACCGCCCTGTGGCGGCACAGAGGCCACAGTGCCTTCCATCAGCTTCAGCAGCGCCTGCTGCACCCCCTCGCCCGAAACGTCACGGGTGATCGAAGGGTTTTCCGACTTACGGGTAATCTTGTCGACCTCGTCAATATAGACGATGCCACGCTGGGCACGCTCAACGTTATACTCAGAGGCCTGCAGCAGTTTCAGGATGATGTTCTCGACATCTTCGCCCACGTAGCCGGCTTCGGTCAGGGTAGTTGCGTCCGCCATGGTAAAGGGCACATCCAGGATGCGCGCCAGGGTCTGCGCCAGCAGGGTCTTGCCGCAGCCGGTAGGGCCAATCAGCAGGATGTTGGATTTTGCCAGCTCGATGTCATTGCCGGCCTTTTGCGCATGGTTCAGACGTTTGTAGTGGTTGTGCACCGCCACCGACAGAACCTTTTTCGCCATGGCCTGACCAATCACATAGTCGTCCAGCACTTCGCAGATGTCTTTGGGGCTGGGCACGCCATCCGTGGCCTTCAGGCCGCTCGCCTTGGTCTCTTCGCGGATGATATCCATGCAAAGCTCGACGCATTCGTCGCAGATGAACACGGTGGGGCCCGCAATCAGTTTGCGCACCTCATGTTGGCTTTTGCCACAAAAGCTGCAGTAAAGCGTGTTCTTGCTGTCGCCACTCGAAGTCGTCGCCATGGTCTACCTTTCAGTCCGCTCGCAGCGCCGGTTTCTCCGGGCTCTGCGCCTATCAGTCAGCTTATGACAGCCCATCGGCGGCCACAATGTCAAAATATGTGCCCCGTAAAATGCGGGGCACATTCTGTTTTAGTCAGGCGAGCCTCAGCTCTCCTCGTCGTCACCCTTGGCCCGGTTTTCAACGATCTCATCAATCAGACCAAAGGCTTTGGCCTCTTCGGGATCCATGAAGTTGTCACGCTCCAGCGCCGCTTCCACCTTATCCAGTTCCTGGCCGGTGTGCTTGACGTAGATCTCGTTCAGGCGGCGCTTCAGCTTCAGGGTCTCTTCGGCGTGGATCATGATATCGGTCGCCTGGCCCTGGAAGCCACCAGAGGGCTGGTGCACCATGACGCGGGAGTTTGGCAGCGAGAAGCGCATACCGGCCTCACCGGCGGTCAGCAGCAGGGAGCCCATCGAGGCCGCCTGGCCAATCACCAGGGTCGAAACCTTGGGTTTGATATACTGCATGGTGTCATAGATCGACAGCCCCGAGGTCACCACACCACCGGGAGAGTTGATATACATCGAGATCTCTTTGGAGGGGTTCTCTGCCTCAAGGTGCAAAAGCTGCGCCACGATCAGCGAGGACATACCATCATGCACCGGACCGTTGAGGAAAATGATCCGCTCTTTCAGCAGGCGGGAAAAGATATCATAGGCCCGCTCACCACGGCTGGTCTGTTCGACCACCATGGGCACGAGGGTATTCATGTAAGTTTCTCTGGGATCAATCATGCGAACCTGCCTGCGTTGTGTTATGTCCGGTACCATACCCGACAGAGTATTACAGGAGTCTTAGTATCGCCCCCCTAGGCCTGCAAGAGGTGGCGATTGTTTTTACCGCTCTGTTCCCGTTCCGGCACCCCGGTTTTGCCGACCTGTGGCAGCAGCGTCGCAAATCATCTGAACCGCGTCGCTATTTCAGGGCTAGCGCCTGCAAATGCACAGTAGGTGCTGAACAGAGATGGTTTGACAGGGCAAGCATAGCCCATGTCGCAAACTGACCCTCTTGTGACCAGATACCGCCACTGCCCTTTCCCCTCTTAGCGGAAAACACCCGCTTTTGGACCAGGACCATGCCATGACAGAAGATGATTTTGTTCAAAAAGGTGCCGCAGCCACCCTGGCCATCCCCTATTCCGGCGCGCCGCAGGACTTTTACTTCCTGCTGCTCCCCAAGGCAACGATGCTGGCCGTTGCCGCTGCAATCGAGCCTCTGCGCATTGCCAATCAGGTCACCAATACCAAGCTTTACCGCTGGTTCATCCTCACCGAAGATGGCGCACCGATCCGCTGTTCAAACGGCATGACGGTCTCGCCTGACATGCCACTGCAGCCGCTACCTTCGGATGCTCTGGGATTTGTCTGTGCCGGGGTGGAACCACAGTCCACCGCCGGGGAGCCAACCCTGAACTGGCTGCGCCGGGAAAGCCGCTTTGGCCGCTCGATTGGCGGCATCTGTACCGGCGCCTTTGCCCTGGCCCAGGCCGGGTTGATCCGCGATCAGGCCTTTACCCTGCATTGGGAGAACCAGCCGGGGTTCCAAGAGAGCTATCCGGACCTGACACCCTCGGCCAATACTTTTGAGATCAGCGGCCCGCTGATGACCTGCGGTGGCGGCAATGCGGCGACTGATCTGATGCTCAACCTGATTGAGGCGCGTCACGGCAAACAGCTGGCGATCATTGTCGCTGACATGTGCCTGCATGTGCGCTCTGGTGGTCAGGCGGCGCCGCAGAAATCCAATTTCTCGGTGGCGATTGGCAGTCGCAACCAGCGACTTTTGAATGCTCTGCAGCTGATGCAATCTGCCATTGAAGACCCGCTGTCGATTGGCGAGCTTTGTGATCAGCTGGACATCTCGCGACGTCAGCTGGAACGGCTATTCTCCCGCTACCTGAACCAAAGCCCGATGCATGTCTATTTTGATATGCGCCTTGCCCATGCCTTTGCCTTGATGAATGAAACCTCGATGAGCGTGACCGAAATTGCCCTCGCCTCGGGCTTCAACAGCTCGACGCATTTTTCCCGCCAGTTCAAACGCAAATTTGGCGCTTCGCCGCATTTCTTCCGCAAGGGCTGGAACTAGGACAAGCCTGAAGATGTCTGCTCACCCTGAGATTCAGGCATCTACATCTGACCACCAAGTAAAGAGGCCGCAGGGCTCTCCCCCACGGCCGCAATTTTCTATTCTACCTCTTGGCTCTCACAGCCGCGCCCTTAGGCCGCTGACTCTTGACGCAGTCTTTCGGTCCCGAGTTTCACCCTGTCTTCAGGAACCTCAGTGCTGCTTTCAGGCTGCTGCTGCTGTTTTGCTGGCTTTTGGCCAGGCACCACACCTAGTGCTTCACACATCGGCAACCGTCTGGAGGCAAAGGCCGCGGCCCGCGCCTTGAGCAGGGCCAGGTTATCGGCGTCATGCTCCAGCACCTGCCCCTCATGTTGCAGGCGTTGCCCCTGGGCCGACATCAGGCCCCAAACCATTTCGGCCCAATCCGAAGGCAGCTTCATGCCTTCACTATGAGCCAGCAAGAACAGCTGTTCGAACCGGTCCAGCTCAATCCCGCCCCCGGTGACTGGCGAGGCCAGGAACCCCAGGCTTTCGCTTTCCTCGGCACGCGTACAGACAGCCAGGTTAAAGACCTCACAGCGGGAACGACGGGATTCGATACCTTCTAGAGGTAGACAGGGTGTCAGGATTTCAGAGCCGACCAGAATGGTCAAAAGACGTGAAATCTGACCCCAATTCATGCGACCAAAGGCGCCTTGGTCCAGCAGATTCCGCACCGTAGCTGGCCCTGCGCTCAGGGCCTTGAGGATGGGTCCATATTCGGCGTGGTCCAAAGCGATTTCACCCTGACGCCAACGAAGTTTGAGAGTTCCGCCATTGTAGCGCATCGACAGGGAAAGCGGCGTTTCAAACCAGGCCCCGACGGCACCGCGCTCTGTGTGTTTGCGTCCACCTTTAACAAATAGATCGCTGCGGAACTGTTCGTTCACCAAGACATCTCGTAGGTCCTCGCGGCACACCGGGTCTACTTCTGCCGCCAAAAAATCGATCTGTTTTGGCGTCAATGAAATATCATCAACATGATCCAAAACGCAGGAAGAACCAAGAAAATCCAGTTTGGCTTGCCCCATCTGCGCGGCGAGATCGGCAAAATGGAACGGCGTCCAATCGGCGTTAAAGAGCTCATGTGCCAGGTAGTCGCGAGGCATCGTCGCCGCACTGCTCAAACGGGCACTTGCAGACGGGTTGTCAATAAAGAACTTGGCCCCGACAGCTTCCAACTCGTTGGCAAAGATCAGCGCATCGTCGACCTTGTCTGTGATCGGCGCATTGCTCCTGGCAGCGCGATCCAGCATGACCTTACGCAGAGGAATAGCAGAAGCCCAGGCCACCATTGAGTTATAGCTGACATAGACCATACCGCCTGAGGCCAAGCGGCGACCAATGAAGTCCAGGATTAACTGCTGATTTTCTTTTGATACCCAGCTGAACACCCCGTGCAGGGCAATCACGTCAAACTGTTTGGGTAGGTCCTCTTCCTGCTCGAAATCAGCAAAAGAACGTTCGTAAAAATGCACATTTTCAAGGCCAGCTTCCGCCGCCAGTTCCCGCGCATTGGCGATATGGCCGGGCATAAAATCCATCGCGTGAAATTCGATATGGGGATTGGCCGCCGCCAAAAGATTGGCGGTAAACCCCTGACCGCAGCCCAGCTCACAATAGGTGAGCCCGGGACGGTTAAGGGTATGCATTTGTCCGCGAGAGACCGCAGAATGAGCCATCACAGCGGGTGTCAGTTCACGGAAGAACCCGTGGGTATAGTCAACATCGGCCACATAGCCTGAAGTCCAATCGCTCATACGCTACCTCTTGGTATGAATGTGAAATCAATATGTCGGTCCATGTTGTCTAAAATTTGTAATGAAGCCGTTAAGACTGGCAGGAAATTTTGCTGCTGCCTGGAGATTTTCCAGTTCATGCACCTCAAACCTGCTTGGCGCCCTTTATGACGGGGCAATGGAACACAGAGTTCTGAAGAGCTGCTTTGCCGCCGACCTTGGCGCAAAATCCCATCGCAACCTGAGGGAGGGTTAGGGTCAGGATTCATAACCAGAACATGACGACGGCAGCCAATGCGCATGCCGACAGGAAGACCTTGGGGCACCTGTCGTAGCGTGTTGCGACCCGCCGCCAGTCCTTGAGCCGGGCGAAGCAAGCTTCTGGTCTGGAGTTTCATAGCTGGTTTTGTTGAGAAATACGTGCCTGACGCATTGGAAAGGCTTTCAAAAAAGGCCGACACCCCACAAAAAACTGAAGGGGAGTAAAGCAAGAAAAGGATGTTTTGGTCCCTGGCAGCCCCCCAAAAGACCCGCCCCATTGGAGCGGGTCTTCCCCTTTTTTAGCCTGTATTGCTGCGCTTAGGGATCAAAACTGCGCAGGTAGGCAATCACCGCCTCAATGTCGCTCTCTTTGCGTAGCCCAGCAAAGGACATCCGGGTGCCCTTCATGTATTTGCGCGGCTTGGCCAAAAAGGCGGCCAACTCGGCCTCTGTCCAGACCAGACCTTCCCCGCCGGCGGCCAGCATCGGCTTGGAGTAGTTAAACCCGTCGACCTGGCCCACAGTGGCGCCAAAGATGCCATTCAGCAGCGGCCCGGTGCTATTCTTGGCCCCCTCCCCAACCTTGTGGCAGGCGGCGCATTTCTTGAAAACCTTGGCACCCTTGGCCACCAGTTCCGGATCCAGCGCGACCGTTTCAACCACATCCTCATCCGCGAGTTCAGCGGCAGGCTCGGTGGCAGGTTCAACCGCTGCGACCGCTTCAACCACGGCCTCTTCCGGCGCTGCTGTTGCCGCGGTTTCTTCTGGTGTCACATCCAGAACTCGCGCCCGCATGGTGATTTCGACGCTCTCCTTACAGTCAGACATGCAGGGGTCCGCCTTCCAGAAATGCGCCTCGCTCTGCAGCCGGTCATCCACAAAAAAACCTTCGGCATTGGGCAGGGTAACATCGGCAAATGTCTCATCCGAGAGCACAAAATCCTCATCCACCAGATCGTTGGAATAAAGGATATAGGCGACAATAGCATAGACCTCATTCGGTTCCAGCGTCTGTGCCGCGCCAAAGGGCATCGAGCGGTTCACATAGTCCCAGGTGGTCGACAGATAGGGCCAGTAGGAGCCGACGGTTTTCAATGGGTCCTCATGGTCCAGAGTACCATGCCCACCAGCCAGTTTTGGCCAATTGTCGACGCCCTCGGCAAAATCACCATGGCAGGCGGCGCATTTCTCGGCAAAGACCTCTTCGCCAGTCAGCGCATCGCCAGATCCAACCGGAAGACCCGTCCCATCCGGCGAGACATCGATGTCCCAGGCAGCGATCTCTTCTGGCAACGCCACGCGACCAAGGCCAAAGCCAAAGCCATCAGCGGGGCTTGGCACCGGGGCAACCGGCTGGGTCGCGGCGGGTGTTCCACTCGTGGTGAGAGCTGCCAGCTGCTGCTCCAACTGACCAGCCCGCTCCTGCAAGGCGACAGTCTGTATCTCCAGATCGGCAGCCCGCAGCGCCTGTGCCTCGGCATCGGCCTGTGCCGCATCTCGCCGGGTTTCAATCTGGGCAAGGTTGCCTTCCAGCGTGGCAATCTTGCTATCCCCATAGCTGCGCGCGCTCAGACCATAGGCCAGACCTAGGACCAGAGCCGTACCACCCAGGGCAGGAACAAAAATAGTACTAAGAGGTTTCGACATTTTCTGCCTCCCCATCGGCCTTGACCCACCAGGTCTGGATGGCGTTGTTGTGATAGATTGAGTTCAACCCGCGCACCGCGCGCAGCTCCGCCTTGGTGGGCTGCACATAGCCGGAACTGTCGCGCGCGCGGCTTTGCAGCAGCATTTCTGAGCCGTCCCAATTGGTATCGAGGTAGAACCGCGTCAGCGCCTTATCAGTGCCCGGCGCGCCCAGACGCGCCTGGGTCCAGGTCTTGCCGCCATCGATGGAGACATCAACCCCGGTAATGGACCCCCGCCCTGACCAGGCCAGACCGGTAATCACCAGCGGGCCCTTCCCGTGCGTGATGGGCGATTGCGGGCTGGGGCTGGTGACGACAGATTTGGCATCCATCTCCCAGGTCCATTTGCGGGCCGTACCATCTTCCATGGTGTCAGTGTATTTGGAGGTCTCTTCGCGGCTTTCCACCGGGCCATCCATGACCTCAATGCGGCGCAGCCATTTGATCCACATATTGCCTTCCCAGCCAGGCACAACCAGGCGCACCGGATAGCCGTGTTCCTTGCGCAGAGCCTCGCCATTGGCCTTAAAGGCCACCAGCACATCATCCAGCGCCTTTTCCAACGGAATAGACCGCCCATTTGACGAGGCATCCGCGCCCTCGACATAGACCCATTTGTCCTTGAAGTCGTCCGCTGCTGCCAGACCTGCCTCTTGCAGCAGGGTGCGCAGCGAGACGCCGGAGTATTCCATATTGTGGATCATGCCATGGGTGAACTGTGCACCATTGAGCTGAGCGCCAGCCCATTCCATGCCGGAATTGGCCGCGCATTCACAGAAATACACCCGGTTTTCGCGTGGGAACCGCTCCAGATCGGCATAAGAGAACACCAGAGGCCTATCCACCAGCCCGTTGATCATCAAGCGGTAATCCTGCTTGGTCAGCTCGATGGCGCCAGAGTGATGTCGTTCAAAGGCGCAGCCCTGCGGGGTGATGGTCCCGTCCAGCGCGTGAATGGGGGTGAAATTGATCGAGGAAATGGTATCCGCCGTCAGCCACTCCACATTGCGGCGCACCACATCCTGTTCAAACTCGATCGGCAGGCCGTAAGGCGTGGCATCAACTCCCTCGCCCAGGCCGCTGGCCCAGTCCTGCACCTCGGTAATCAGCGGGTCCGGTCCCGCCTGGGTAGCCCCTGCCGCACTGGCCGTCACACTGGCGGCCGCCCCGACCCCCGTTGCCGCAGCGCCGGCCAGAAACTGGCGGCGCGAGGGGGCAAAATCATCTGCTATGTCGCTCATTTTCTTTCTCCTTACATCGATAAATTCATCTTCGTGAATTCATCAGCGCAAAAAATTTTGATCCCAGACCTCCGGTTTCACCAACCGGAGGTCCCTGACGGTAACCGGTTAGGCGCCCACCACATTGACCGATGTATTGGGGGAGACAGAAACCCTCCCCTGTTTGCGGATATGATCCTCGACCACATCCCAGATCATTGGGCCCTCGGTGCCCTCGTTGACGCTGGCCCAGCCGGAAACCACATAAGATTTGCTGGCGTCGATCCTCTCGCCGGTTTTCAGCAGGGTCATCTCGCTGATGCGTTCTCCTTGGGGTTTGGAGATATCGATCCGATAGCCCATGCCACCAATACGCACCATATCGCCGCCTTGCTGGTAGTAGGGGTCTGGATTGAAGATGTTATCGGCCACATCTTCGAGGATCACCTTGATGAACTCCCCTGTCATTTCAGACCGGTAGGCGGCGCCATAGCTCATCGAGGTGACGTTCCAGATGTCTTCGCGGGTGATGTCATCACCGGGGTTCAGCGACGGGCCCCAACGCACGCCGGGCGACATGGCAATATCGGCCTCGCGTTCGCTCAGCAGCGCATCACAGATCAAATCATCCCAGGTGCCATTGAAATTGCCACGCCGATAGAGCAGCGAATCCGTCTGCCCGATGACCTCGGCCAGCTGGTCCGCATAGGGCGCGCGCTGCTCATCAATCAGCTGCGAGATCACCGGATCCGGTGCAATCACATCCGCAAAGATCGGGATAAGCTTGTGGCGGATGCCCATCATCTGACCATCGCGCACGTCCAGATCGACGCGGGAAACAAATTTACCGTTGGAGCCTGAGGCAATAATATGGGTTTTCCCCACCAGCACAGGCTCGGGCAGCGCGTCATGGGTATGGCCCGACAGGATCACATCAATGCCGGTGACAACGCTGGCCATCTTTTTGTCGACGTCAAAACCGTTGTGCGACAGCAGAACCACCACATCGGCTCCGGCGGCGCGGACCTCATCGACCATCTCCTGCATGTGCTCGTCGCGGATGCCAAAGGAGTATTCGGGGAACATCCAGCCGGGGTTGGCGATGGGCATATAGGGGAAGGCCTGACCGATCACCGCCACCTTGGCGCCGCCACGGTCAAAGAACTTGTAGGGCTTGAACAGCTCGGCAGGCTCGTCCCACTCAGAATCAAAGATATTCTGCCCCAGGGCAGCAAAGGGCAGCCCTTCGACGATCTCGTTGACGCGATCCGACCCCAGAGTGAATTCCCAGTGGAAGGTCATCGCGTCTGGTTTCAACGCGTTCATCACATTGACCATATCCTGGCCGGCTGTGTGGTGGCAGGTGTAAGAGCCATGCCAAGTGTCGCCACCATCCAGCAGCAGCGCATCGGGACGGTCAGCACGGATCGAATTGATCACGGTGGAGACTCGGTCCAGCCCGCCAACCCTGCCATAGCCCTGCGCAAGGGACGAAAAATCATCATGGGTCAGCGCATAGGCTGATGGAGAGCCATCGGCGATGCCATAGGCCTTACGGAAATCCGCACCGGTGATATGGGGCACATGGCCTTTGTTGCCACCCACCCCGAGGTTCACCGAAGGCTCGCGGAAATAGATCGGTTTCAGCTGCGCGTGGATATCCGTGATATGGATCAGGCTGATATTGCCATAGGTATCAAACTGCAGCAGCTGATCCTGAGTAAGGCTTTGCTGGGCAGCCAGACGCCCCCAATTGCCAAAGCCAGAGGCCCCAACCAGAGCCGAAGCGGCCATCGAAACCTGCAGAAAATCACGGCGCGAGATCATGTCTATCTGTCATCCTGTATGGTCATAGGAGGCAAACATGATTCATATTCGCATCTATGAATTTATTAAGACCGAAACACCCCGCGCCTGTATCAGACGCGGGGTGCCGTTTTGATTAGTTGCGGACCGAGGGGCCTTCGACGGCCAGCCCGTTGCCGCGCGAGGCGACATAAAGCTCAAGCGCCACAAAGTCAGCAGAGCCCGGCTTATAGGTCTCGGCACGGGTGTCACGCACGCAGCCTTTGAACCGCGCATGCACGTTGTTGAGCTTGGCGTTTTTCAAACGATAGGTCGGGAACCCATTGATCTGGCCCTGGCTCAGGTGATCCGCACGGATCATCAGCCCATAGCTGTCTTCGTGGCAATTGGCACAGGACAGCTCCAGCTGACCGGTGCGGGCATAGTACATTTCCTTGCCCTGTTCCCAGACCGACTGGACCGGACCGTCAATGGCCACATTGACCGGCATGCCGCGCGACTGCACCGAGATCAGCGCCTCCATCGCGGTCATGTCACCGCCAGTGTATTTCCACGGCTTGGCACCCATCTGGTTTTCACGGCAGTCATTGACCTGCATCGCCAGAGTACGGACCTCGCCCGCCTCTTCGTTCCATTTTGGATAGACCGCACGCACGCCTGCCATGCTCTCTTCCACATCGTCATGGCAAGAGGCACAGGATTTGCCCTCAGAGCCATCAGCGGTCTCCCAGGCGTCCATCGCCTTATCAACAAAAACCATGGCGGGGTTTTCAAAATCGTCCATCTGCAGGGCCTGGGTCTCATCCGAGCGGAAATGCCAGCCCGACATCACCTCATCCATCACATCCGACAGATGCGCAGGCGCGGCGGTTTTGGTCACCAGCGTTTCTTCTTCGTTGAGCACCAGCGTGTCGTCATCCGCATCTGCATGGGCCACCAGCGGCAGGCTGAGTGCGACAGCAATGGCGGTAAGCGCCTTATAGTTCATTCCTTGTCCTCCCTTGGGTATTCATCCGGGCCGCCAAAGCGGCCAGGATGCCGTGCCTTTGAGATCCGGAAGGGATCAGGCCATCGCGATTGATTTGCTGGCGTCGTAGACCGAGCCATCATCATCGTACCAGGTGAATTTGAACTCACCGGCTTCGGGCACGGTGGCCTCGAACTGAAAATAGGGGTTGGTCGAAACCGCTGGCTCAATGGTGATATCGGTCACCAGCTGGCCGTTGAATTCGCAGGTAAAGCGATTGATGATCGAGCGCGGAATGACATTGCCTTCTTTGTCTTTGCGCTGACCACTTTCCATCTGGTGGCTGATCAGGGTCTTGATAGTGATCGCCTCACCAGCGGCTGCGGTCTTGGGGACTTTGACGCGGGGTTTTACACCAGATGCCATGATTTTCTTCCTCTCGCCTTAGCC
>NZ_JBDWPJ010000120.1:0-3635 GCF_039971195.1 Pseudophaeobacter sp. | reverse complement strand
CGCGGGACTTCAACCGGCAGGTCGCGGAGATCCAAATCCGCATCGCCGTGCTAAACCGTTACACAGTTCTTGGCATACCCGTCACAGGGCCCCTAGGATAAATCCGTCCGGGGAAAGGGGAAGAACGCTCAGACCCCGATTGGTGCAACAAAGCCCGTCTGCATCCCAAATGGTCTTTCTCTGGTTAAACTAATCGCAAGGCAACAAGGCTAAACTTGGTTTGAAGTCCTATGATTTTTAGAAGCCATTAGCTTTGAAGGCCAGATATGTTAACGGACAAGATTAGAAGGTCTGCCCTTAAAAAGTCGAGATCGCCTGAGCAATTGGATGCGATGTTGACTGTGGTTCCATCCTTTGGTTGGTTGGCCTTCCTGCTTCTTGTCGGAAGCGTTTTTGCTTTTTTGGTTTGGGCTCTGGTCGCGACCGCACCAGTCAAGGTTGACGGCAAAGGCATTCTTCTGACGGACGGCAATATTATCGCAGCGCGTGCGCTGGGGGCTGGTATCTTGGTTACACAGCCGGTGCGGGTGGGTGAGCAGGCACAACGGGGCGATTTGCTTGCGCGGCTGGAAAACTTCAAGATCCAAGAGGGGGTCAGACAGGCCGAGGCTGCTTTGCTCCGGAGCGAAAACATGCTTGGGCAAGTGCGCCAGGTGCACCAAAAATTCGAGACCTCTCTCAAGGTGGAGCTTGCTGATGCCGAAGCCTATCACCAGGATCGGGCCAGGAATCTGCGTGATCGGATAGTGAGACTCGTCAAGCTCCGAAACGAGCGGCAGGCGCTTTTTGACAAGGGTCTGATCATCGAGCAGAAACTGCTGGAGACGCTGCAAGCCTTGGAAAGCGCACGCCAAAGCCTCAGCGCGGCGCAATTTGATTTTTCGACAACCCGCGCTCAGGTTTTGACCGATATCCACACATCTCAAACCAACGTCACTGCTCATGAAAACCAAACGTTGATGGATCGTGAACGGCTTAGAGAGTTACAGGCAGACTACCGGCGCATTGTCGAGATCCGGGCTGCGGCCACTGGAATTGTGACTGAAAGCACCAAAAGCATCGGCGATCAGGTCAGCGCCAATGAAGTTCTCTTTGAAATCCTGCCAAACGCGGGGCCTGCATCCGGAGGACAGTTTGAGGCTCCGGCCCTGCTGGCGGTGCTCTATGTGGAGGCCAGTCAGGCCGCGCGGCTGGAACCCGGCGCTGCGGTTCAGGTGGTACCAGCGTCAGTAGAGCTGGAACGTGATGGGTTCATTCATGGTCGGATCAATGAGGTTTCCATTCTGCCGACAACGGGAGCGCAGCTGTTGAAGCGGCTGCAGAACCAGCAATTGGTCACGGCACTGTCGGCCAATGGGCCGGTACGGGAGGTTCTGGTAAACCTTGAACGTGACCCAGGAACCGCGAGCGGGCTCTCCTGGTCCACCCGGGAAGGCCCACGCCTAGTGATCCATCCCGGCACTTTGACCGAGGCCAGTTTCGTGGTCGACCGAAAACGCATCGCAAGCTTTGTTTTCCCTAAACTGGATGAGATCCTGCCCGCCTTGGGCGATACTGTCCCGTCCCCCGAGGCCGTATCGGCCGCACAGCCCAAAGCCCGGCACGAGGGTTAGGCGATGAAGGGTGTCAAAACTCCCACCGTCCTGCAGATCGAGGCAGAAGAATGTGGCGCGGCCTCGCTCGCTATGGTTCTGGCCTATCACGGGCGCCATATCCGGATCGAGGATCTGCGTGTCGAATGCGGCGTGTCGCGGGATGGGGCCACTGCGGCCAATGTTTTGAAAGGTGCGCGCAGACATGGCCTGACGGCCAGCGCCAAACGGCTTGAACTCCCGCGCCTCGCAGAAATTCCCCTGCCTGCGATCATCTTTGTGAATATGAACCATTTTGTGGTGCTTGAAGGTGTTTCGGCGCGGCGCTTTCGCATCAATGATCCAGCAGCCGGGCGGCGCATCGTTGAGCACGACGAGTTCGACGAGATGTTCACCGGCATCACCCTTTTGCTGGAACCGGGAGAGGCTTTTGAGCGCACGCCAGGCCCGCCGGGCAAACTGTCCTCGCTGATTGAATACCTGCAATGGGACCGCACGGCGACCCAGCTTATCCTGCTCTGTGGAGTGACTTTGATTGTACCCGGGCTGGCTATTCCAGCCTTCAGCAAGGCCTTTGTCGATGATATTTTGATGGATGGGCAGGATGACTGGCTGTTCTGGTTTGCGGTGATGATGCTGGCGGTGATTGTCCTCCAGACGGGGTTGATGGCCCTGCGCAGTTTATTGAGTGCAAAGCTGGAGGCGAAACTTTCCCTGTCGCTGAACGCAAAGCTGGCTTGGCGCCTGCTACGGCTACCGATTACCTTCTTTCAGCAACGGTTCTCCGGGGCGCTGGCCGGGCGCGGACAGATGGCAGCGCGGGTTGCGCAACTGGCCGGAAGAACTTTGGTCTCGGCGTCGCTTGACGGAATCACCCTGATTTTCTTTCTGGCTGTCATGGCGCTTTACAGCCTTAAGATGGCAGCAGCCGTGGGCGTGTTGGTCCTGGGCAGTGGCCTGCTGATATTTGTGGTGCAGCAGCGCATGGATCAGCTGTCGATCAAGACAATGATCGAATTCATGAAGCTGACCGGCAAGACAATGGTCGGCGTGCAGACGATCGAAAGTATCAAGTCCTCCGGCACGGAAGCCAAATACTTCGAAGGCTGGGCCGGCACTCATGCCAATGTGTTGAATGGACAGGCCGAGCTAACCCTGCGGCAATCCGTGTTGCAGGTCACGCCGAGGTTTGTGTCCTTTTTTGGCAAGGCGTTGACGCTGGTTATTGGCGGGCTGGAGGTGATGGGCGGGGAGCTGACGGTGGGCTCTCTTGTTGCTTTTCAGGCCTTGCTCACGGCGATGGACAGGCCCTTTCAGGGGCTGATGACCAATGTGCAAGAGCTGCAGCAATTGCAGGGACCGTTGAACCAGCTCAGGGATATTACCGACTACCCGGAGGCGGACGAATTCTCGGACCAGCGAAACCAGGCGGGGAGTGGGGATGGATCGCGATTGAATGGCGCCATTTCGATATCCGATGTGAGTTTTGGCTATAGCCGTTTGTCGCCGCCCCTGATTGCAGACTTCAATCTTGAGGTGACGCCGGGACAACGGATTGCTCTTGTGGGAGGCTCCGGGAGTGGCAAGTCGACTCTGGCCAAGCTGCTTACAGGTGCCTATTCGACCTGGTCTGGCAGCATCTCCTTTGAAGGAATCGCGATCGAAGATCTGCCGCGGAGGGTGTTGCGGAACTCCCTTGCCGTCGTTGACCAGAACATCGTGCTATTCGAGGGCAGTTTTAGCGACAACATCCGCCTTTGGGATGACACCATTTCCGACGAACAGGTGATCGCATCCGCGCAGGCGGCTGAAATCCATGACTTCATTGCCGGTACGGAAAACGGTTATGATACACTGGTCGAAGAAGGCGGGCGCAACATGAGCGGCGGCCAGCGCCAGCGGCTCGAGATTGCCCGCGCTCTGGCGCGCGATGCTTCAATCCTGGTTCTGGATGAGGCCACAAGTGCCCTGGACCCCATCGTAGAGGCCAAGGGAATGCAAAACATCGCCCAGCTCGGGATCACCTGTGTGATTGTGGCCCAC